>JAUYIB010000013.1 GCA_030688425.1 Candidatus Omnitrophota bacterium
CAGTCGGAAGTATTCAAATTCCTGGAAATATTTTATAACAGGCAACGAATCCATCAGTCCTTGAACTATATTACGCCAGAGATGGCTGAGACCACGGCTGTCCTTTAATTAACCCGTCCGTTAAATCGGGGGTATCTCACAGGGCTTGATTATCCAAATGATATCTTGTGTGCCCGAGATTCCAGAAACCGCGCAAATAAAATCCTCAAAGAATCGTCACAAAATTTTTTGCACTTCTTTCAAAACATCCTCACAATCGATATCCTGAATGCACTTTATGCTGGAATAACGGCACCGCCAATTACAGCCATAACAATCCATCTGCTTGTGGACGATCCGGTTTTTTGACAGATCGCCATACGGATAAAAACGCCCAAAATGCCCGCCTCCCATAATACAAACGTTGGGGGTCCCGACTGCCGCGGCAATATGAATCGCCGCGGTATCCGTGGAAACCAACAATTTGGAATGGGCAATGACTTTGGCCAGCACCCTTAGATTCAGGCTGCCGGTCAGGTCAATGACCTGATTTCTTGATCGCAATCGCGCAAAGATGGCATCATTCACTTTCTTGTCACGAGGACCCCCCAATAACACGACCTTCGTCAGAGGATATCCACAAAAAAACCCCTCAAAAAATTTTAACCAATTATCCGTTCCCCAATGTTTGGCACGAAAGCCGGACCCCGGGAACACACAAATATAATTCCCGCGGCTCAATCCATTCTTTTGTAAAATCTTATCGCAATCCGCCTGGTCGGAATTTGTAAACCAGAACTTCGTGGTGAGGCTGCCCGTCCTCAAATGGCCGCCCAAATGGTTAATAAATTCGGCATTTCTGTCTATCTCCATGAGCGGCCGGGGATCGGAAGAGATGATCCGGTTAAAATACTTATTCCTGCCCATCCGCTCAGAAAGAGGATCATTCGCCCCATCCCCGTCAAAAGCAACCTTTTCCTTCGCCCTGACCCAACGCGCGACTGTATCGACAATTTCATTGCGGGAGTAAACCGGGCAGAGCAAAATGTCATAATTGCGAAAAAACAGCATAAGCCGGACCATGATCCGGTGGAAAAAGTATTTTTTCCTCAAGATATTTTTCGCATCGACATACATCTTCCTGTCAATGGCAGGTATCGCCTCGACCATATCTTTCAAACCGGAAAGGCACAAAATATCTATCTTGGCGCAGGGGAATACTCGCCGATACTCATCCAGGACAGCCGTGAAAATGATAAAATCGCCTATGCCGTCGGGACGGGCAATTAAAATCCTTTTTATCATGATCGCAAGCTTTCACGCAATATTGCGCGATAGGAACCAGCCGCTCTTTCTCTGACGGTCCTCATGGCTTCAGAAAAAGGGCCTTGCTCGTTCAATACCGAATCGACAGCCGATTTGGCATCGATTTTCGCAACTTCAGACACAGGGACAGCAGGGATCCCAATTAAGCTGGCCATTTGAATCCTTGTATCATTGCCGACAACAAAGGACTTCCGGCCAAAACTTGCCAGCATCATCGCGCCATGCACACGATTTAGAAATCCACCCGCGCCCTTAGAATACATTTCGATATAATCCCGGTGATCGCGCGAATAAAAAAGCTCCTGACGGGGGATGCCGATATCCCGGGCCTCCCGGATTTCCTGCAAATTATGGCAAATAAATTTAACAGGGTATATCTTCTTGGCAATGCGATACACCTCTAAAACTTTCCGGATCCAGACGTCAGCGTCAAATCCCGGGTCCCACGCGTAATGTCCCGTTAATTTCATGTAGTTGATCAGAAAAAACTCGGGCGGCTTTGGCTCCACAGAGAATAAATCCCTGGCAAAAATTGATGCGCAGGGAAGCAGTTCGTTCTTTAATCCAAGCCCGTCCAGAATTTCTTTAGCGAGGGCATCCCGGACGGTCGTAACGCGGCAAAAACGGTGAATATCCCTGATAAAACTTGTCAATTTCTCGTGTTTCAGAATTGATGATAGCTTTTCCTGCAATGAGAAACATGATCCCGCCGCCAAATTAAGAACGGGCTTTTCCTTATAAAATTGGGCAACCCGATCATGCCAGAACGGCTTAACCCATTCGGCCATGGAGCTGTCATGAGAATTTGAGATCCAATAGACAGGCGCACCGGCCTGGATGACAATATCTGCCTTAAAAATACGATTAAAATATCTCTCCACATGGCCTTTTCTTGAAATCTTCCAAATCCTTCGGAGCCCCCTGAACTTTAAAAGGCCGGGGACAGGTCTTAACGGCTCATGTTTATGAATCAGGATCTGATGAAATTCGCCGACAACGTCTTTTAATAAATAGACAAGCCCCTCCCGGATGAAATCGTCCCCAACGTTATGGTTAACTGTTGTCAAAAAAACTATATTTTTCATATGTTTTGATAATCCCGGGGACACGACTTCATTCGCGCTCTCTCCCCTGTCCCCCCATCTTCCCTCAACGGTCTTGCGCGCCCTGCCCGAATCCCTTCCAAAACTCATTAGAAAGCCACAATTACACCGCGCCGAGAACGCAGGACGGCAAAAGCCCGAGAACAATGCCCCAGAAAATATCGCTTCCCTTTGCTTTCACCCTCAATCCGAACGCCTTTCCCCGGCCTAATCCCAAAATTCAATGGTCGACTGCTCATCTTGTAATTTTAAACGCTCCTCCCGATCAAGACACATGCTGTTCTCGTCCGCGTCCGGCGGCGGGGGGCCGGGACGGAGCTTAATTTTCAGCCATCCTTGCGCGCGGGGGTCGGTTTCTTTCTTTTCATGATTCAGCAAAGCGCCGTATGCTTTTGAGTGCGCATACTGACTCAATGCGGTCATGGCTTGCATGCGCATAGCCGGGATCTCGTCGCCCAGCGCCCCGATGAGCAGATCGATGGCGCGGGGGTCGCAGATCCCGCCCAAAGCGGCCGCGGCCATGAGCCGCATGGAAACTTTCGGATTTTTTAAGGCCTTTTCCAAAAGCTCAAAAACAGCCGGGGAATCACTGAGGCCCAGGATCTCGCCCGCTTCTGCAAAACTCAGACATTCCCCCGGGGGATAAAAAAGCACGGCCCCGTTCTCGGTCAAGGGAACGTCGTTCTGTTCGAATTCGATCTCTTTGATCAAGGGTTCGATCGCCGGCTCGCCGATGTTGACCAACGCCTTAACGGCAGCGTCCGAAACCAGGATGATCCGGCTCCCGGTATAACCGTTCCGGTCGCACAAAAGGTCAATGAGATAGGGGACAGCCGCCCCGGCCTTCTTTTTCCCCAAAGCGCCCGCGGCAACCATCCTGTCCTCAAAATTCTTTGAATACAACTGTTTAATCAGCTCTCTGGTCTCAGGGGCCGGGTCCGGGGGGATGGATTCCATCGGAATGCCGGGCTGGGCCAGGACAGGGCCGCAGGCAAAAACGAGAAAAGCGACAACACAGATCAGTTTATTCATTCAATTCTCCTCTGATATACACGGGTCTGACATTTTCTGAAACCCTGGTCCACTCAATCCGACACGCCCCCCGGCCCGATGTCCGGCGCGGACTGGTCTACCTCCCACCACTGCCCCAGCTCGACGCGCGTCTGGGCAGGAGAATACGGGATCGCCTTGATCGAGACGACAAAGTAATACCTTTTGCCCAGCTCTAACTTTTCCGCGTTGTCCGTAAAAACCAGGAGCTCGGTGTCAGACAGGTCGCTGTAGTTTCTGCGGATGACGTTGTTTTCGGAAATGATGATGTTGGACTCCATGCACGGCTTGCATTGGTCTGGAGGCGGACAGGGCGGGCACTGGTATTGGAACACCACATAACCTTCGGTCGTGTAGGTGCTGCCGGCAGAGGTCCGGGGGATCTCCTGGATGGAATAATACCCCGGCATCGGCAAATCTTCCGCCTGCGCGCTAATCGCCAGCCCCAGGCCCAGAATGCCAAAAAGGATCTTCTTGATCATGGAGCGCCTCCTCCTTGCCCGGCTCTCACTCCTGAAGCCGATACGCTTTGCGGCCGCCGCCCGCGGCCCCTTCCTCCAACGGAAAGACTTTCTTCAACAGCGCCAGATACGGATAATCACCGTCGTAGACCATCCATTCCTGGCCGTAACGGATGTGCTGATATACGCTGGTGCGGTCCAGGAGCCACACGCCGTTTTCCCGGTACAGGAAGACCGGCCCGAGAGTTTTCTGGCCGGGATAATAGATGACGGCGTATTTGCCCTCCTGATACGTCTTGAAAGGCCGGTCAAAGCTTTGCGCGGTTGACTTGTGCGTCTCGCTGAAGGAATTCTTCGCGGCCATCTTCCGCCATGCCGGGTCAAAAATGTCCAGGTCATAACAGTAGGCGCCCTGCTTCATCATGTCGAGCTCCAGCCGGTACGTCTGCTCGGGCGTGCTCTGGGGGTGGTATGTCTTGATGAACTCGTCGCAGGCCGTTTGCGCCGGGGCATTCAGGGGCGTCAACAGCCACAGGACAACGGTGCCGCAAAGAATTTTTTTCATAGCCCGTCCTTCCTAATTAAAACTTGCCCATGGCGCGCTGGCTGTTGAGCCAAGCCTTGGTCTTCATGACGAAATCGCGCTTCCAAACGTCTTCATCCACGGCGTCCTCCAGCAGCTCCAGCTGGCGGAGCGCTTCCGCATATTTCCCGGCAAAATAATCGATCTTGGCCGACCAGTTCAGCGCCCGCACGGATTGCGAATATTCCTTCAGGATCGCGTCCACAATGCCGCGCATTTCTTCGTAAATTTCCGGGCGCTGGTAATAATCCTGCTTTTTCCCGTCCGTGGCCGATTTCCGGCGCGACGCCATTTCATCATGCGCTTCCAGCAAAAGAAAACCGAACGCCGGGTTGCCATCGCCCTTTCGATAAGCGCTCCGGGCGAACTCAAACATCTCCTCGTTGCTTCCGCCCCACTTCTCCATCTTGGATTGAAGCATCACATAGTAACTTCCATAATGGTCCTTATCCAGCTTCACGGCTTCGTTGAAACTTTTTTCCAGGTTCTCATAATCCCCGAGCCCCAAATCAACCGCCATCAGGGCCACCCATGGCTCCGCGGACTGCGGGTTTAAGCCCGCGGCCTCAGAAAGGTCTTTTTTGGCCAGCGCCAGGCGTTCCTTGAAAACAGGCCAGGCCTCCGGCAGGACCTTGTCGGCGAAAGTCGTCCCCCGGTCTGCCCAGGCAAAGTCCTTGTAAAAACGCCCCCGGATGAGAAAAGGAAGATAAAGATGGGAGCTCTGTCCGCACCAAGTGTTCAGCGCGGGCAATGACGCGTCGGGATCCAGGGCCAAATCCTTGCTGATCTCCCTGATCGTCTGGTAAAAAACGTAGTTGCCGTCGGCGTTCTTCAATTTTGAATTTTCCAGCTCAGTCAGCTGACGCTCAGCTTCGAAGAAATTCTTTGACTGGATCAAACTCACGTAAGTCTGGGACGTTTCCGCAGAACCGCTCACCATGAAAAACATCAGAAAAAGAACGCCCTTCATCGCAAGTGAAAACATCCTCGCTCCTCCTTTCGTTGACACCTAATTCGATACACCCCCCGGCCCGATGTCCGGCATGGGCTGGCATTCTTCCCACCACTTGCCTGCCTCGACGCGGATGCCCGGGCCTCCCGACTTCGGGTGGCTCGTGACAGTGAAGTAATATTTTTTGCCAAGCTCGAACTTGTCTGCTTCGTCCGTGTAAACAATGAGCTCGGCGGGAAATCTCCTATATGGTATAAAACCCCGGCATCGGCAGGTCGTCGGCCTGCGCTGTAGACATCAGGCCGAAAATAAACAGACTGAAAAGGAATTTTTTGAGCATCACCTCAAGCCCTCCTTGACCACCATGGCTGTCTCCTTTTGTCCCATGACCCCTGTCACCGAATAGCATTTTTCTGACCGTTATCGGGGGATTGCTATTTGAGATTAAGTTTCTGCTCAATTGCGGTTAGAACCTGATTTTCCACTGCTCCGCTGGATTGGGCAACGACCCAAGACTTTGAAAGGTTGCTTTCATAGGCCTCATAATGCGAATTGATTGTTACAATTGTCGTTCCTGGTTCCCCGTCAATCGCAATAATTTGCATACTCATGCGCAAACCTTCCCAAGTAGCCAGAAATCCGCGCGGAGGATATATATATTGCTCCATGCCACGATTATTGAAGCCAACGGGCATTTGGACCATTTGGGTCGATATGAGGCCGCTATCTTTTTCAATAACTTGGATGGGATAATGCTGCGCAATTTCTGCTACAAGCAAAGGCCAAATCTTATCTTTAGGGGCTGCGATTGTAGCTGATGTCCGTTGAGCGACTATCTTCTCTGCTATCGGGACGGTTACACAACCTATCACTAATGGTAAAAGCATAAGGAATATTTTTTTCATAGCGCCCCTCTTCGTAACCAATCCAGACAAATTCTAAAAATCCTCCGCCCCCACCTAACCTCCTCCACCCCCACCTTGGGATGGAGTTCTTTGAGGATATTCATGTATCCTCTCACCTGCTTCTGGTATTTGCCTTCGGTATCCGGGACACGCACACAATTTCAAGATTCGGCAGTGCCCCCCGGAACTCCGCGGAATAATCCTGTTTTAGCACCCGGTGGCAGAAAAGGCAACCTTTTCGAAACCGCCGGAAGAATACGGGATACCATCCGGTGGACCAGGGACCCGCCGCACGTCCACCGGCTAAAACTTGATATACGGAACAATATTGGAATATCCGTCCATCCAGGGGCGCACGTTCTTCACCCGCCCGGTATCCACATCCTGCCAGCCCAGATCGTTCACCAGAATATGATGTTTCTGCGCGTCCCAGGTCATAGCAAACCAGGATGACTCCATCACAAGGTTAGCGTCGTCCGGCGGATTTTCCTGGTACGCGACAAAGGCCTTGAGCTCCAGCGCGTTACGGCCCAGGACCGGATCCAGCCGCAGATACCGGTTGGTGAAATGAAAAAGAAGCAGTCCGTCCTCTTTGAGACATTGCCGGTATTTGGCAATCGCCTCCGTGGTCAAAAGGTGAATGGGGACGGCATCACCGCCGAAGGCGTCCACAATGAACAGGTCGTATTTTCCTGACGGGATCTGGTCCAGGGACAGGCGGGCATCCCCCCAGTAATATGCGATCTTCCCCCGGCTGTTCTTGAGATACGTGAAATATTTTTGCGCGGTGGCGTAGACGTCCGGGTCCAGCTCCAAAAAATCAAAGGCCATTCCCTCTTTGGCATAGGCCGCCAAAGCGCCCGCCCCCAGCCCGATAATCCCCACGTTGTGAAATTGAAACCGGCCGGACTGCATGACCTGCCCGATCGGGGTGGAATAATGGAAATACGCCAACGGCTCCTGCTGGCGCGCCGGGTCGAGGAATTGCGCCCCATGAACGGTCTGCCCGTGGACGAAATAACGCGCGCGCCTGTCCTCCACGATCTTCATGATGCCGTAATAGTTGCGGTGGCGGTAAATGACGTTGCTCTGCATCAGGTCCACGCGGAACAAGGGAACCAGGTAAAGGGCGGCGAGAAGCACGCAATAAACCACCCGCGGTTTTTCTTTCAACTGCCGCCAAACCGCATACAGGATGACGGCGGTCAGGAGCGCCCCGGCAACCCGGGGGCAATTTTGCACCATAAAAACCCACATCACCGCCAGCAGGCGCAAGTAAAAGTCTCTGTCGCCGGCCAATCTCGGATCAGCCGTCAGAGCCAACGACAAAATGCAAAAGGCCAGCAAAAGCTCGATCAGCCCCGATGACAGCAAAGGGACAACCCAACTGACGGCAATCCCCCCCAGAAAGCTTCCCAGAGAGATGATCGCGTAAAAATAGGTCAGGCCGCGGCTGTCCCTGGGGCGGCTCTGATAAAGCTCATGCTGGCAGTACATGCAGACCACAAACAGGAGTCCGCAATACAGAAGAAGCCCCCACACGGACAGGGACGTGATCGCGCCGGCTTCCGTGAGCAGGTGCAACACAACCCCGAGCCCGACCCACAGCCAAATTTGGTTTTTGATCCACGCGGGGCACAGCGATGGCTCACGGAAAGTCAGGATAAACGCCGCCAGATAAATGGCCAGCGGCACGACCCACAACAACGGGACCGGCGCGATTTCGTTGGTGATGACATTCGTCACCCCCAGGAACATCACGACCCCGGCGGCGCTCAACAACAGCCAGCGGAAAACGACGGACCGGGCTATTGCGGGCCGGGAACGGTCCGCGCTTTGCTTTTGTTCAGGCATCAGCCGCAGGAAGGCCGCAAGCGCAGCCGCCCCCGCGATCAAAATAAAATATCCCCAGCGCCATATCCGGATCTGCTGTGTCAAATCGAAATGCGACTCGAAAAAAAGCGGATACGAAACGAGCGCCCCCAGAGAGCCGAGGTTGGACCACGCGTACAAAAAATAGGGCTGTTCCCTTTGCGGGAGCGAGGACACGGTCACCCATTTTTGCAAAGTCACGCTGACCGTGGACAGGATAAAGAAAACCGGGCCGATGCTGATGAGCAGATGAAAAAAAATATCCAGGACAGGGGGAATGTGCCGGCTGACGGTTACGGCTGGCAGGGGCTGGCCGGGGAATCCCAACAACGGCAGTAAAAAAAGAAGTATATAGACATGCCGGTAGCGCCGAATGCCCGCTTGTTCCAGAATGAAATGGGAGTACAGATATCCCGCCAGGAGCGCCCCCTGGAAGAAAACGACGCACGCCCCCCAAACAAAGTAACTCCCGCCGAAGGAGGGAAGAAATACTTTGGCAATAATCAGCTCAATCTGGAACAAAAGGAAGGCCGCGAGGAAGACGACCCCGCTGAGAACCCAAATCATAAACACCACACCAGTTGATGAGGATACGAAATTTTCCCGCTTCTCCTAAAAGATCGCCTTCTCCCCAACTTCCTCCACTCCCACTTTCTCCATATAAACTAAAAACCCCTTCACCCCCACCTTGGGATGGAGTTCTTTGAGGATATTCATGTATCCTCTCACCTGTTCCTGGTATTTGCCTTCGACGTCCGGGCTTGGTTTGTAGTCCACGACCCAGACCTCCTTCTCTTTTATAATGAGCCGGTCCAGGCGCTTGGTGTGGCCGAGGGCGTTGACGACGTCCACTTCGGTCTGGACCTCGCCGTCTTCGACGCGCATAAAGGACGCAAGCTGGGGAGCGGTGACCAGCTTCTCGACAATGGCCAGATGGTCTTTGAGGTTGTCGAGGCCGGGGTAGAACAAAGCGGCTTCTTTGAGGGCCTGGTCGAGGAACCGTTGGATGCTGCCCCCCTCCCGATCCCTCCCCACCGGGGGGAGGGAAGATGAGGCATGGCTTTCCATGGGAGGAATTGATGGTGATGCCTTGATGCCCCCTCCCTGGCCCTCCCCACGTGGGGGAGGGGTTGATGGAGAAGCTAAATTGCCCACAAAAGAGAGCATGAAGTGGATCACCGACCCCCGGAGTTTCTGCTTGCGGTTTTTCAGGTTGTCAAAAGGGGCAAATTCATCTTTGAGATAGTCGATCCAGTCGTGATGGTCGGACGACGGCAGGCGGAGGATGTTGTCTTCCGGCGTTTCCTTCTTGGGAGGGTATTTGAGTTTGTCGCCAAATTCGTAAAGGATTAGCCCCCCTCCCTGGCCCTCCCCACCAAGGGGAGGGGTTGTTTGAGATGACTTGATGCCCCCTCCCTCGCCCTCCCCACCAGGGGGAGGGAAAGAATTTGCATGACTCTCCCCACCAAGGGAAGAATTGAGAGATCCCTCAGACGAAAACTCCCCTCCCCTTGTGGGAGGGGCTGGGGGAGGGGTTGTTTGTGATGCCTTGATGCCCCCTCCCTGACCCTCCCCACGTGGGGGGAGGGATTGATTGGAAGATTCTGGATGGGGGAACAAGAAACGCGCCGGGTTGTGGTGCTGGCCGACTTTGTTGGACAGGAAAACATAAAGCTCATACTGCGGCCGGGTCAGGGCCACGTAAATATTGTTCAGCTCCGAAAGAAAATTCTTTTTGTATTCGCGGGCGTAGATGGCGTAGAGCTCATCGGAGTAATTGTAATATTTGGACTTGAGCCGCAGGAGACGGACAGAGTCCGCTTCTTTCTGCAGGACGTAGGACTGCTGGTTGTCCCCGGCCCCTTCGCCGACCTGGACGTTCATGCCCAGAAACGGCAGGATCACGACCGGGAACTCGAGCCCTTTGGATTTGTGGACGGTGAGGACCTTGACGGCTTCGGTGTCGGTGACGTGGACAAACAGATCGTCGCCTTCCAGCTCATCGAAATATTCCAGGAACGACGCGATGTCGCTGTGGTCCTCTTCCTCGCGCTTGATCAATTCCAGAAAACGCATGAGGAAGCCCTGGTATTCAGGGAAATTTTTGAGCAGTTGGAAGCGGTTGTAGATGCTGACCGTCATTTCATACATCGGATACAGCCCGACGTTCTTGAAAAATTCCTCGAACAGCCCCTGCCATTGTTCGGGATACTGCTCGCGGAAGGCCATGTAGATATAAAAATCTTTTTCGCCTTTGATGCGGGGGCGGATGGAGAAGAGGAAGTCGTGCATATTCTGGGGACACGTACCCGTCCCTTTGGGGGATGGGAACATGTCCCCATTGGCCTTGCGGAAGCTTTCGCCCAGCAGAAACTGGGCAAAGGACAGGTTGTCGATCGGGGAATTGAGGAATTTCAGCAGAGAAACGATCTCCTGGATGACCGGGTTCTCCCGGACATTGGAGGTGCGCTCGGATTCGACAAAGATGTTCTCCGCAAGAAGCCAGCCGGTGACACGCTCGACTTCCTTATTATTGCGCGTGAGGATGGCGATGTCGGACAGGGTGAAGCGCCGGCTCAGGTCCTTGATGAGCGGGACGATCCGCTCTCGCAGGGCCTCGTCGCGCTCGTCTTTTTTGTCGACGTCCAGGTGCTCGACCTTGACGTAACCGCCGGTGTTCTCGTTCTTGCAGGTCTGGAGGGAATTGCCGAAGGCCTGTTCCACCACAGTCAGGTCTTCTTCGCTGAAAACCACCTGGCCCTTCTTCTTTTTCTCAGCCTCGAACGCTTCTTTGCGGCTGATGAAACCCCGCAGGTTTTCGGCGGAAAAGACCGCGTTGTTGAACTCCACGACCTCCTTCTGACTGCGCCAGTTCTTGGTCAGAGTCTCAAGCTGAACGTTGTAATCCTTTAACCCGGTGCGGATCTCGTCAAACAGCTCGACATCCCCGCCGCGAAAATCGTAGATGGCCTGCTTCTTGTCGCCCACGTAAAAAAGCGACCCGCCGGAAGCCAGGGCTTCGGACGCCATGGGCTCGATGTTTTTCCACTGGAGCCGGCTGGTGTCCTGGAACTCGTCCAGCAGGTAATGGCGGAAGCGCGTGGCCAGCCGGTAATACAACTCGCCCACAGAGATATCGCCTTGCTTGAACAGCTGGCTGGCCTTGCGGTTGAGCTCTTCCAGAAAAAGCACGTCTTCTTTGGTGGCAATCGTTTCAAATGCGGCCAGGGCCTGCTGAAAAATGTGGACATAGGGGTTGAACAGGGAAAACGCCTCGTCTTCGCAGATGCGCTTGAGGTCTTTGCGGATCTTGTCCCAGGCCTTGTGAAGGCGGTCCGGGGCTTTGCCGCCTTTCTTGACCGGCAGGTCTTCTCTCTCAAAATACGAGGACAGGGTATCGATGTCGAAACTCGTGTCATGGGTCTTGACGAAATTGTCCAAACTGTTGATGAACCTTTTGTCAATGTTGTCCCCGTCCAGTTCACTGTGCAGGTTTTTGATGTTTTTCAGCACCGTGTGCCTGAGCTTGATGAGCTCGGCCGAACCCACAGGGCTGTCCCGGTAGTCCAGCCCGTAATGGTTGAACTGGGTGAACAGGGCCTTGAGAATGGCAAGCATGTCCTCTTTGGGGAACCAGCCCGAGCGGTTCTCCAGATAGAGGTAATTGTGCAGAAATTCCTGGAATATCCCCCTCAGGGACTTGTCGGAGCCGGCGTTGTCGATAAGTTCGTCCAGGGCGTGCTCAAGGTATTCCTGGGAATTGGTGCGGATGCGAAAGCCGGCTGTCAGCCCAGTCTTGAAGGCACAGCCCAGCAGGAGTGTTTTGATGAAACTGTCGATGGTCTGGACCTGAAAAAAGTTGAACTGGCGGATGATCTGTTCCATGATCACAAACGATTTGCGGCCGGCTTCCTCGGGGCTGATGCCGATGGGCGCGAGGATATCGTCCAGCTCGCCGGCGGGAAGGTCGCCCAAAGCGATCTTTTTGAGGAAGCTTAAAATGCGGCCCTTCATCTCCATCGCCGCCTTGTTGGTGAAGGTGATGGCGAGGATGGAGCGGATCAGGGGCTGTTGGTCTTTGATGGACGGGCTTAAGAGGAGCTGAACGTAACGTTTGGCGAGGGTGTAGGTTTTGCCGGAGCCGGCCGAGGCCTCAACGACGCGGACTTCAGGGAACTCAAATACTGCGGTTTCAGTGGCTTTTGCGCGAGCCATAAGCCAGTATTATACTCCAATCCAGTTGGAAGGTTGCACCATTTTTTCCCCTCCCCCTACCCCCTCCCACAAGGGGAGGGGGGGGAATGCTAACATTATAATTCCTTCCTAATAATTTCCCCTCCAATCAAGTTTTCCCCATTCAAGTCTTCCCCATTCAGCCATCCCTTTAACCCCTCCCCCCATCAAGTCTTTCCTTTAACCCCTCCCCCTCGCGGGGAGGGGCCAGGGGCGGGGGGCCATCAAGATTATTCAATTTTCCCCTCCCCCTCTGTGGGGAGGGGTTGGGGTGGGGGCCATCAAGATTATTCCTTTCTTCCCTCCCCCGCCGTGGGGAGGGCCAGGGAGGGGGGCATCATCACAAACATTCCTTAATCCTCTGCAACACCCCATCCATATTTTTCAGTACATCATTATTCCAAAACCTTAAAACCTGAAAACCCTGTTGCTTCAGCCACTCGTCACGCAAATGATCACTCTGACTCTGCCGATGTTGTCCACCATCGACTTCAATAACCAATTTCTTCTCAAAGCACGCAAAATCCACGATATAGTGACCAATAACGGCCTGTCTGCGAAATTTGGCATCAGAAATCTTATAACGGAGAAGACGCCAAAGATACTTTTCAGCTTCTGTCGGCTCTTTTCTCAACTTCCTTGCAAACGGTGTTAATGTTTTCTTCATACCCCTCCCCCTACCCCCTCCCACAAGGGGAGGGGGGAATGCTAACATTATGATCCCCTTCTAATAATTCCCTCCCCAATCAAGTCTTCCCCATTCAAGTCTTCCCCATTCAAGTCTTCCCCATTCAAGTCTTCCCCATTCAGCCATCCCTTTAACCCCTCCCCCCATCAAGTCTTTCCTTTAACCCCTCCCCCCATCAAGTCTTTCCTTTAACCCCTCCCCCTCGTGGGGAGGGGCCAGGGGCGGGGGGCCATCAAGATTATTCAATTTTCCCCTCCCCCTCTGTGGGGAGGGGTTGGGGTGGGGGCCATCAAGATTATTCCTTTCTTCCCTCCCTCTCCGTGGGGGAAGGATTGGGAGAGGGTATCATGGCTTACGGACGTAAATCTGGATCGTGCCGGGATAAGAGGTGTAGCGATACTGCGGGTCCAGCTGATAATAGCGGTCCAGGAATTTCTTCAATCGGGGATATCTGGAGATCGGGTGTGCCTGATACCGGAAATCGGCAACCGGGGTCACGTCAATGATCATGGCCGGCCTGCTCTGCTCCAGCTCGGCTATGAACGTGGTCCACCAAACTGCGGGCAGATCCACCTGCCCTGTCGTGAATGCCCCGTTAGCGTCCATTTTATACGTCAGCCCGGTCAGAAAATTGCAGTCCACAAAACGGGTCGCGGGGCGGCGGCCGGAATGCAGATACAATTCAGGGTAATTGCCCCAAACAAAAATGGAATCGTCTTTGGACGTGCGGTCCTTCACATATGCGCTCAGACTCGGCGCGGAAGGGTCCAAGGGACAGACTTCCCGGTAATAACGTAAAAAAGTTCCTGCGACAGACAGGAGCAGGCTGACCAACGCAAAGGAATAAAAAATGGCCCGCAATCCCGGCCATTGACTTTCAACACGCCGCAGGCCGTAAGCCGCCAGCAAAACCGCCGCCGGCAGGGTCTGGAGGAAATAGTGCTCAAACCCCCGGGCGCTCAGCGAAGCCCCGGCCAGGCCGAAAAAGAACCAGAGGCACAACAGAAGACAAAAATCCCGCCGGGGAAGACCGCTGTTTTCCGGCGCGGAACGCAGGCCGCACAGGGCCCAGAGCAGTCCCGCCGTTCCAAAGATGACCAGCAAATACTTGTTTTGATAAAAACCCCAGAGATGCGGTCCGAAAACGCGGGAGCGTTCCCCCCATCCCAGTTCCGGGATATAATGGCGGTTGTTGTAGGTCCAGACATAATATAAATAGTCTTCCCACGCGCCGTTGGCATAAAAATAAAACGACGCCAGAAGAAGAATGGAGAAAAATCCGGCGGACAACAGGAGGACGCAAAAAAATCCGCTCTTCAGGCCTTGCTTCCGCATGACCGTATACAAAAAGACATAGGCCGCCGCCGCGCCGAAATCAAAAACGCCGACCTGTTTCGAAAGGGCGGCAAGCCCGAAGAAAATTCCGCACAGGACCAGGCGGAACGGCCGCTCCTCCCTCCCCCAGACTACCAACCCGATCATGCCCAGGATGGAGAACAAGATCAGGAACCACTCCGTGTGCACGGCCCACATGTCCGTGGGCGGGCCGGCCCACGAAAACACCGCGAAAAAAAACGCGGCCCACAACCCCAGCCGCCTGTCCCCGCCCCAGGCGCCTAAAAGACAGATCAAAATCGTCTGCGCGGCCACGGTCAGGGCGAGCATAACATAGACCGCCGGCATATTGTCACGGCCGAACAGCGCGAAGGCGGCCGCGTAGGCGTAATAGACCAGCGGGGAACGGTTGTTCAGCGCGCCCTGGTAGGGCATTTTTCCGTCGAGGATGTCGTGGGCGATCAGGGCGGAGAACGCCTCGTCCATGTTGTAGGTCCTGTTCTGGATAAAGGGAAGGCGGAGGGCGAAAACGATGACGAGGATGCCGGCCAGCGCGAGAACGGTTTTGTTTTTTAGCATATCAGAGGAGCCGGAAGGACTGGATAAAGCGTTCGAACGCCGGCAGGTCCCGGCCGTAATAGTGCTGGGCCGCGCCCGTGAAACGGATCCGGTAGACCCAGTCTTTGTGGATAAACCCGCAGTGGATGCCCTTGACCTTCAGGCCGGAGACCGTCTCATAGGAAAACGCCAGACGGAAACCGTCCTGCCCGCCGACGGTGACGGGCGCGTTCTCCAGGACCGCGAACTTGCCGATGCCGCCGTTGGACTTGAAATTGTCGATCTCGGCGTCCGCGAGGTCCACCGGGAGCATGTCCTGCCGGAATTTCTTCTTGGTGAATTCGAGGTCGTCCTTGAACTTCATCTTCTGGACCGCGATCTCGTTGAGAACGACCCCGTCGCGCGTCATCAGAAAATCCTGGCCCATGGTGTAGCGCATCCATCCGTCCGGCAGGACGGCCGCGAAACCGCGCGGCTTGTCCTCAAATTCCTTGCCGGTGGTCATCACCCACGGCGCGCATCCGGCCAGCAAAGCCAGCAACGCGGCGATCCCGAAAATCCGTTTTTTCATTGTTCTCTCACGGTTTGTTTAAAATCTGCTCGATATACACCCTGTCCTCGGCCTGGGGCAATGCGTCCAGGTATTTCCTGAAATAAACTTTGGCTTCGTCCTTATTGCCGTCCTGCAAAAGCGTCCTGGCCTTGCCCTTGAGCGCGGGCGCGAAATGCGGGTCCTTGATTAAGGCCTGGTCGAATCCCTCAACGGCTTTGGGGTAATCGTCCGTCTTGTCCCGGAGTTTCTTTCCCTTCGGGGCGTCCTGCCGCTGGCGGAAGGTCTCGCCGCGGTAATGATATCCTTCCGGGGCCTCGGGATAAAGCCTCACGAATTTGTCGGCGTTGCGCTCCGCGGTCTTGAACATCCCGCGCTCCAGGCAGAGGGTGATATCGTCAAGCAAAAGCGCGCGGGTCAGCCGGTTGAACTCGTCTTCCCCGGTCCGCCCTTCGGCGGCGGCCCCGCCGCTTTTCATGATCAGCGACTCAAAATTCCTGATCCGCTCGATGATGCGCGGGTGCGACGAGAAAAAAAACGGCTCCTTGATGTCTTCGGCCTTGATGAAATCCCGCAGGTGCTCAAAAAGTTTGACGGTCTCGCGCACGTTGTAACCGGCGGCCTTGACCCGGTCGAAGCCCATCTCGTCCGCTTCAAACTCCAGGTCCTGCGAATACCCGCTGACCGACGACACCAAGCTCAACTGCGCCACCATCAGCCCCAGGTTGCCGCCGGCGATGGCCAGGGGCGCGGCCATGGCGCTCCAGAACGCCGCGGTATTCGTGACCGACCGGAACTGTTTCAGGGCGTGGCGGCTGATGACGTGCGTCATTTCATGCGCCAGCAGAGTCGCGACCTGCGCCTCGTTATCGGCCGCAGCCAGGATGCCGGTGCAGATGTAAATACCACCGTTAGGCATGGCAAAGGCGTTCAGGGACGGGTCACGGATGAGCTTCACCCGGACCTGAAAATCCGTGTTTTTCAAATCGTCCGGCAAAAGTTCTCCGGCCAGGCCGTTGAGATAGGCGCCCAGTTCCTCATCCGGATACACGTAGCCGCGGTCATCCAGCATTTCAGAGGCCTCGTCCGCGCGCTTCATGAGCCGGCGCTCGTCGTCCTCGACCGCGTAACCCTGCTGTCCGACCGACGGGACGTTCACCGTCGCGCATCCGGACAGCCAGGCCGCGGCCGCGAAGCCGCGCGCTATTTTTTGCCAGCAAGAAAATCTCTTGTAAGCCATTCGATCAGACTGTCCAGGTGTTTTGGTTCGCGGAAACTGTACTGAGCGTCCCCCGGCGTCACTTTGAACCAGAGGACATCCCCGGTTTTCCCGTCCACCAGCCCCAGGCACATGAAACTCGGTGTCTGCATCATGTATCCGGTCAGCAGCACGTTCCAGACCGCCAGGACCTTGCGGCCGGCCGTGGATTCGTAGTCGAACCCGTAAATAAAAACCATCGCGTCGGCCCCGGCGACCCGGGCCAGGTCCTGGATTTCCGGGCCGAGCGTATAATCGAAATTTTTGGCCTTGTGGCTGAAACCGTTGACGTTGGTGTCGCTGGAGAACGCGTGCATCAGCGCGCTCTGGGCCACGGCCTCGTAAAGCGCCCGGTTTTCGGTCCAGAGGGACTTGTGGTCTTTTTTGAGCCCGTCCTCGGGAATAAACTTGATCTCAAACCCGTAACGGGAGCCGAGATGCTTTTTCAAATTCGTTTGGATGTCGGCCTTGGCCTTGTCCGACCATTCGTCCATCTGTTCCTGGACCCCGCCGGCGGTCAGCTTGTAAACTTTCACGTCCGCGGGCATGACGGCGATGGTCTTGACCCCGGCGACGGCCGCGTCGAACTGCGGGGACTTGCGGAGCGTGGAGGCGCATCCGGACAAGGCGCCCCAGGACACAACCAGCAAGAAAAGGATGATTTTTTTCATGGGCTTGGCGGGGCTACCGGGTATACCTCGGGATCTCTCTTCGCAGCGGTGTTGTCGCGAGCGAGACCGATCTCAGTACCTTTTTGAACGTGATCTCATCCCTGGACTGTTCCGTGCCCGCGGCCCTCAGCATGAGGACGAATATATACTCGTCCGACTCCGTCACATAGATCGCGTGCAGATTCTCAAAGTTCAGATAAAAGCTCCCCGTGGCCCAGGTCCGGCCGTTGATCTCGACGTTGCCGGGGTATTCCCGCATCGTGAACTTGGCGTTATTAATGGTCTCATAATTGTAACGGAGCTGAGGCAGGATCCCCTGCTGGAGATAGGACAGAGGCGTTCTCCCGTAAGGGTTGCCCAGCGTGACCTGAAACACGATGACCGAACTTTCCAGGGTCTTTTTGAGCGGCTTTTTGTACGTCACCGTCATGCGGTCAGGGGAGACTTCCGGCTTCCATCCCCTCGGGCCGACAACGGTAAACCCGACCTGCTTGTTGTCGAGCCGCGGGCCCTGGTGCTTGACGATAACGGCGCCGCTGATCAAGACCGCGAAAACCAGAAAAACCCCGATGATGTGCTGGTTGTCCCCGATACGGGGGATCACGAACTCAAGATAACCGACGAATTCCCGCCAGACGCGGCTCTGCAGGAACGCCTGCCCATAGGACTCAAGCTTGTTGAGGACCTTTTGAAAGTCGTCTGGCTTTTCTTCCATCAAGGAGGCCCTATCTTTTCTGCAGAAAGAATTGATAAACCCCGGCCGCGATCACGAACACGACCAGAAAAAGCCCCATCAACCGCGTGTTGCGGATCTCTTTTTCCATGGATATGGGTTCAATTCTCCAGTTGATCAGCTCGTAGAACCGCTTTTGAATGGCAAACACCTGCAAGGGGCGGGAGAAAATAAAGATCCCCAGCAGGAGTGCCGGGACAGCGATCAAGATGAACAGGGCCTCAATCAGCATAAAGGACGCGGGACACAGGGTTCAACCAAAAGACAAAAAGTTTATATATTGTGATATTACAGTGGTTTTGATGCTCTGTCAATTTACGGGACAATATTCCGCTCGGGACATCCGGTTTCGAACGGAACAAACCGCCTGGGCCGGTGTTCAATAGGCCAAGCAGTTCAACAACGAGCCTTTTGAAAGGAGCTTCACATGAAGACAGTCTTGATCCAACTCGTCATCCTCGCCCTCACCGCGGTCCCCGCTCTGGCAGGCCCCGGGGGCAAGGAGTCCCGGCAGGGACAAAAAGAGGAATTCAAAGCCCACCGGGAACAGCAAAGATCCGAGAACCAGGCCTTTCGCCAGAGCATCCAGGACCTCTCCCCCCAGGAAAGAGCCAAAGCCATCGCAGACCACCGCAGCACGCAATACCAGGAAAACAAAACCTTCCGCGGTCAAAAGTACCAGGAACACAAGGCCCGACTTCAGGAAAAACTCGCCGGCAACGAAAAGCTCACCGACGCCCAAAGACAGGACATCCTGAATCATTACGAACAGCAATATCAGGAAAACACGAGTTTCCGCGACCAGCAGCACCAGGAGAACATGAGTTTTCTCAACAGCATCGCCGGCAACTCCGGCCTCACGCCGGAACAGATCAAAGATCAGATGAGGGCCCACTTCCAGGCCCAGAGGCAGGAGAATCAAACATACCGCAAACAACAGCGGGAAGAAAACAAATCACGCCGCGGACAGATGCGCTCGGAATTCAAAAACCGTAACCAGAACAGCGAACCCCAGCTTTAACGGCTGGCTGTATTCAGGCGCCCTCTCGGTATCCCCTCCCCCATGAGGAAACCTCTTCCTCATTCCCCTCCCCCTCGTGGAAAGGGAACGGGAGAGGGGGCACCCTCCCCTAACCCCTCCCATCAAGGGAGGGGAATAAATTATTTCTCCCTCGCGATATATATCCCTTATTCTCCCCCTGGCGGACAGAGTAACTCAACTTCTCCCTTCCCCATGAAGAAACCTCTTCCTCATTCCCCTCCCCCATGAGGAAATCTCTTCCTCATTCCCCTCCCCCTCGTGGGGAGGGAACGGGAGGGGGAAATCTTTTCGTTGATACCGAACTCATACCATTCATTGACCGCGAAGGGCCTCCAGGGACTTCAGAAAAAACGCCCTCTCCTCTTCCAACCCGAACTCCCCGCTGATCTCCGCAAGCTGCTGATACCGCTTCGCCGGATCGAACCCGATCGACCAGGCCAATTTTTTCAGGCAGACCGGGCACAGCCACAACGGGCGCCGGTCGCTCTCTTTCCGGTGGTTGCTCCCGTTCATGTTGCACTCGTGATAAACGCAGTGGTAAAGCCCGAACATGTGGCCGATCTCGTGCGTCCCGGTCTTCAGGGTGCGGCGCAGGCACTGGCGGTAAGCCGCCCGGCCTTTGCGGGGATCGCCGTTGCGGTAAATGGACCAGACCCCCACCCGGCCCTCGAGCGATGCCTGCCCGAACACAAAATTCCAGCCCTCGCCGGGCCAGAGGTCAGACGACGTGAACGCGATGAAACAGAACGCGTCTTTCGGCAGACGGGGCTTGAGCACGTCTTCGATCACGTAGGGGCTCAGGACCTGACGGTCGCCGGTCACCGGATGGATACGCCGGGCCTCGGCGGGAATGGACGACAACGGGACCGGGTCGACGAATTTGACCGGCATCTGAAAATAAGCTTCCATATAGCGGGCGGTCTGCCGGATGATGGCTTCCTGGGTGTCGTTGAAATCTCCCATGAGCGTGACATAGATCGTCCGGCGCGTCTTGTCCGGGCGGGCCGGATTGGACGCCGCATATTCTTCAAACGTCTGTCCCGGTTCGGAATGAACGGCGAGCCAGTCGGAAGAACCGGGTTTTGTCTTGGCGGCGTGGAGGCCGCGCAATTTTTCATAGAGGACCGTGGCCCCGTCCCCATCCGCCGCGAGCGCCCGGGAAGGACCCGTCACCAAAAACAAGAAAACCAAGGCCCGGCAAAGGGTTGTCATGGGAGCGCCCCGGGAACGCGCCTGTAAAGCCGGACAGCGTTCTCGATCGAGTTGTAATAAAACTCCGGGTCCAATTCATACCGCCCTCTGACAAAATCTGCCAGAGGCGGGTATTTGCTCATCGGATATTTTCCGTAACTCCGGAACTGCGCCGGGCTGGTGTCCAGGATGTAAGCCGGCTGGTCCCTTTCCAACTCACGGAGAAATATTTTCCAGGCCCCGGGCATGATCGCGTAGGCGGTGTCTTTGTCCGGCTGGATGTTCGCCCAGGGCATCATCCCTGTCAGAAAGTTGCTGATCGTGAACCGTGTCGCGGGACGCCGGTCGGAAAGGACGTAAATTTCGGGATGAAACCCCCAGACATAAATGGCCTGGGAGGGCAAAGTTTTTTGCTTGATATAATTGGCCACGGACTTCAATTCGCGGTCCCCTTGATGGTAATCCCTCAGATACACGCCCCAGGTCGCGGCCAGAGAATAAACGATCCCCGCGGACACGAGGGCGATCATCAGGGCGGGCCAGGCCAAGGATAGGCGTTTCCCCCGCGATGCGAAAAATGCCCTTCCGCTCTCCATCAATCCGTCCAGCCCCAAGGCGGAAAGAAGCACGGCCTGGGGAAGAAGCTGGATGAAATAATACTGGAATCCGCGGCCGGTGTATCCGGCGGCGACGAACGACCCCAGGAACCAGACGCCGAGCATCACGCCGGAGAGAGGCGCCTCCCTTTTTTTCGCGGCCCGGCCGCCCAACACCGTCCGGAGACCCAACAGCGTTAAAAATCCCAACAGCGGTTTCAGGTAGAAAAATATAAAAGTATGCACAGGCATCCAGAGACACCGCTGCAGGACGGTGAACTCGTTGACATAGAAACGGGCATTGTATTCAAAGGCGCACATCCAAAATTCCTGGAACGCGCCGCGCATCCAGAAATAGGAAAAACATGCAAAAACAGGGACAGCGAACCCCGAACCGAACAGGACGGCGTCACGGCCGCGTTCTTTCCAGCTCCGGCCAACAGGCGGCCCCAGCAATAACAGCGCCCCCAACGCCGCGGCGTCAAACACGGCCACTTGTTTGCACAGGAAGGCCAAACCGAAAGAAATGCCTGAGAAAAAAAACCACCCCGGGCGTTTTTCCCGAGCAGACTTCAACAGCAGCCCCCACCCGGCCATAGAAAATAAAATCAATGACCATTCTGTATGCGCCGCCCACATATCTGTGGGAGTGCCTGCCCAGGAAAAGACGGCAAAAAACAGAGCGGCGAGCAGGCCCACGCGCTCCCGGAAGGCGTACCGGCCCAGGATGTAAATCACCAGACATTCCAGCGCGATCAAAAGGGCCAGGGCCACATGAACGGCCCCCATGTTGTTTTTTCCCGCGAGCAGAAAAATCATGGCATAACCGTAATGGGCCAAAGGCAGCTGCTGGTCGACAACGTCCCGGTACGGGACCCCGCCGTCCACGATGACGTCGGCGATCAAGGCGATCGTGGCCTCGTCCTCATTGAAAAAATCCCTCTGAAGGGCGGTCATGCGCGTGGCCAGGGCAACCACCAAAATACCGCCGAGGATCAGCAAAGATTTTCGACTAAGCATGCCTGGCTCCGAAAGCTGGTGAAGGCGCGCGGGACAGCAGGCTCGACAATATCCCGGCGAGCCCCGCGAACAGCAACAGTTCTCCGGCCACGCACTTTTGATAAAAAAGTGGGAATCCCCGCTCGGCCATCCAGCGGAATCCCGCGTCAGGCACGCCGATCAGGACCAGAGCCGATATCGTCACCCAAAATGAAAACCGCAGGCCGGGGGACATTGTTCCCGGCTCATCATGCAGTTTCAGAAGGATCAAGGCCGCGGGCAGCATCCAGATCAAATTGGCCGACCAGGTCCGCACGCCGCTCACCAGGACCACGACAAAAACGGCGTGCCAGTAAATAAAATCCTGCAACGGCGTCAATGTCCTGCCGCGAGGAGGGATCCAAAACCTTCCCAAAAGCCCGATGATCAGAAAAACCGATAGGAACGCCAGCGCCAGAAAGAACGTCCCCTGCTTGGCCAATCCGACCCTGCCCAGGCCTTGATAAATCCGGTGAGCCCAGTCCAGGGTCCCTAAGGGCCGGACCAGCGTGGCATTGTTGATGGGGTTGTCATAAAACAGCTGATAGACGCGGTACTGTTTCATAGTCATCCCCTGGGGAATCCGGTATTTCCACAGGAACAGCTGTTTGTCCTGAAAAGGAATACGCAATTCTTTCGGGCCGTGTTCTCCGGCGATCCAGGAGATGCGCGGCAGCTGGTTTTTCCAATAATCGATCGTCAACGGCCCATTGATGGTGAAACAAATCAAAAATATCCCCAGGCTCCCGGCCACAAAGCCCCGCAGTGTGGCCCACTTCCCCCGAAGCAGAAGGAATGGGACGATGAAGGCGCCCTGCAGTTTGATGAACATGGCGATCGCGAAATAAAGGCCGGCCAGATAGGGGCGGGGCGATGTCCGCGACATGGCGCGGATCGCCAGGATGTTGAACAACATTGTCAGGATGTTCACCTGCCCCACTTCCAGCTCCATCAAAAAAGGAGCAAACAGCATGACAAACGTCGCCAGCCCCATCCAGCGCAAAGGGGTCATCTTCAGCCCAAGATAACGGACCGAAAGCCACAGGGACAGCGTGACGCAGAGGACAACCACCGGCATCCACATTGTTTTTACGGCGGCGTAAGGCCAAACCGCCAGCAATTGGAAAAAATTGGCGATGATCGGCGGGTAGAGAAAGCGGGAATGCTGGAATTCGGCGAAGCCGTCCCAGACGGGCGGATTGTGCCAGAGGTGTGTTTTGTAAGGCGACAGCCCGTGCCAGAGAGATTCGCCGGCCGTGTAATAGCAGGCGATGTCCATCTGGAGGACGTTCTCCGCGCAATACATCATAAAGCTGACGGTTCTCGCCAGCCCTAAGACAAAAGCCAGGATGAGGACGAACCGGCCGGCCTTCTCAACCCCGGGGCCGCCGGCTTTTCTCATCTGAAGGACGAGCCCTAGGACAAAAAGCCCGATGAGCCCGTGAAGATCGATCTGCATGAAAAAAGTCTGCATGGCAAAGGTGTCCATCGGCCGAACAATCCGGCGATCGCAGGACGCCGCCCGTTACTTGATGAGCATGAGCAGCGTCTCGGCAAGATCGGGATCAAGCTGTTTGAGCACGGCGTACTGCTTGCGCGCGGAGAGAAAATCATTGACGGCCGTATAAACAAAACCGAGCTGGTAGTGCGCCTTGGCGTCGTCTTCGTCCAGCCGGACCGCGTCCTTGAAGGCCCGGATCGCGTCCTTGGGCCGGTTCACCCGGATACAGGCCAGCCCGAGATGAAAATGGAACTCGGCCACGTCGGGGTTGAGCCGGACGGCCTTCCTGAACGCTTCGCAGGCCTCAGGGTATTGCTCGGTTTTCGTGAGATAGATCAGGCCCATCTGATAAAAGGCGTATTCATCATTGGGATTGATGCCCACGGCCTTGGACAGCGTCCGGACCGCCTCGGGATAACGGCCGACGGAATAATAGGCGTTGCCCAGGTAGCGGTACACGTCGGGGTCGTTGTATTTGACCTTGCTCACTTTTTCAAAGGCCTCAATGGCCTCCTGGTGGCTGCCCCCCTGCTGGTAGGCCTGGCCGAGTCTCGTGTAGGCCTCACTATGAAACGGATCGATGCGGATGGTTTCCTTGAAGGCCCGGACCGCCTCCGGGATCCTTTTCTGCTTCAGGTAAATGTTCCCCAGGTGGAAGTGCACATGGGCGTCGTGGGGATTGACGCTCAGGGCCTTTTCCAGGGCCTGGACAGCGTCGGGATAACGCTCCAGGCGGCTGTAGGCCAGCCCGAGATTGTAATAATTCCCCGCGTTGATCTTCGACGGCAGGGGCACGCGGAGCTTGCGCAAAAGCAGTGTCACGATGTCCGGCCGGGGGCCGATCTTGAACTGCTCCCTCACCTCGGGGATCGTCAAAAAACCGATGTAGGTGATGGCCGCGACGAGATTGAAATACAGCTTGAAAAAATAATCGAGGAATTCGTGCTGGCCGTACCGGGACACGACCATGTATCC
This sequence comes from Candidatus Omnitrophota bacterium, assembly GCA_030688425.1. NCBI lineage: Bacteria > Pseudomonadati > Candidatus Omnitrophota > Candidatus Omnitrophota bacterium. Next base: position 24,601 of record JAUYIB010000013.1, read on the forward strand.
CAAGACGACGTTATGGATGATGTCGAGCACGATGAAGACCATGCGGGCGGACTTGTTGATCTTCAGAAGGCCGAAGGCGCAGATCCCGATCAGAGACATCCAGGCGAAATGGGCCGGCCAAAGCTGGCTGAAGGTCATGTCAAACAGGTCCCGGGGAAAGACCGAGGCGATGGACAAAAGCGTGACGGCCAGTTCGGGGACCGTCACCTCGAGGGAGGGCAGGGCATAACGCGCCACCAGCAGGAAAAAATTGCTGAAGATCAGCGCCCACGCGATCAGGCGGATGCCCGATATATTTTTCCGTTTATCCATGCCTGCTCCCCGCTTCCCCCGGGCCCCGCCTGCCGAGAACCACAAACGCGCTCCCCATGTCAAACGGCGCGGCTTCCGGACGAAGACCTTTATGATACAGGAAAATCCCGCCGGAATTAACAAGAAAAAAAGATACCTCGATCGCGCGGCCCCGGGGCGGAAGGATTCCGATCATCATGAAATGCGGCAGGGGTATGATACATCCTGAAAGGCCTTCAGGATAAACCCGGCAGGGAGCCCCTTCAGGGCAGGCCGGAGGACAAAAAACAGCGGCCTTAGGCGGATTCTTCCTGCGAGTCCTCGGCCTTGTAGCACTTGGCCATGACGTCGCGGATGACTTGCAGTAGGATATCCTTGGTGAACGGTTTTGAGATGTAGTCAACGACGCCGTAACCCTCAGCCAGGACCTCGGCGCTCTTGCCTTCAGGCAGTTGGCCGCGGTCTTTGGCGAGAGGGTTGTTGGGCTGCCACTTGAACTCTTGCTTCTTCTTGTCGAAGATCATCTCGCCCTTCCCGCTGACCACGATGATGGGGAGTTTTTTGAAGGCATCATCTTTTTTAATGGCGGCGATGATGTCCGTGCCCTTGCGTTTCGGCATGACGATGTCCAAAAGGAGCAGGTGGGGGGAAACCTGGCGGACCAGGTTTTCGGCCTGGAGAGGGTCCGTTGAGGTCGTGACGGCGAACTCGCCCGTCCCCTCCAGGAGCTCTTTGACCATGAAGCACAGATCCGGTTCGTCATCGATGTAGACAATTTTTTTCTGCTCTGCCATCGGAGTCTCCTTGTTGTTGAATGATTTCCGCGGCCCTGCCGCTATCCCATAGTATACCTGTTCCTGCGGGTATTTTGCAAAACCCAAAAAAAATTTTTAATCCTCCCACCCGGAGGCCTTTCCCTGAAGCCCGAAGGCCGCTTTCAGGACCCGTCTGGCCAAGTCGTTGAAAAGTTTCGGCGCCAGCCAGTCCCCGCTTGCGCGTTTGTTGATTTCGGAAAGGGTCGGATAAGCGTGAATGGCCTGGGCCAGGGTGGAAAGCCCCACCCGGCCGTTAAGCGCCGCCACCCATTCGTGGATCAGCTCCCCGGCGCGCGGGCCGACGATCTGGACGCCCAGCACGCGGTCGCCTTTTCCGATGAGGATTTTCATAAAACCTTCTGCCGCTCCCTCGGCCAGGGCGCGGTCGTTGTCCTTGAACTCTTCACGCTGAATCTTGAAATCCAGCCCGGCTTCGCGGGCGCGTTTTTCATTGTGGCCGATGGACGCCACCTCCGGGTCAAGATACGTGCACCACGGGACCTTGGAGTAGTCGGCCTTCACCGGCAGCCGCATGATAGCGTTCACCATCGCGGTCCCGCCCTCGTAACCGGCCACGTGCGTGAACGGATACGACCCGTTCACGTCTCCAATCGCGTAAATGTGTTTCGCGGACGTGCGCAGGCGGCCGTCCACCGGGATCCCTTTCGAATCGCAAACAACACCGGCTTTTCCCAGATCCAGCCCTTCAGTGTTGGGCCTGCGGACGACAGCCACCAGGAGGGCTTCTGAATGAAGGTCCTCCTCCCAGCCGGCGCTTTCAACGGCCAGCAAAACGCCTCCATCCTTTTTCGCCGCGCGGACCGCCCGCGCCTTGGTCAAAATACGGACGCCTTCGCTCTTCAAAATCTTTTCCACCAGCGCGGCAACGTCCTCATCCTCGCGGGGCAGGACCTGGTCCGCGGCTTCGACCACGGTCACCCGCGAGCCCAGACGGGAAAAGGCCTGCGCCATCTCCAGGCCGATCGGCCCGCCCCCGAGCACGGTCATGGACGGCGGAAGACGCTCCAGCGAGAAAATGTCTTTATTTGTGAGATACGGGACGCTGTCCAGCCCCGGGACCGGAGGAACGGACGGGGACGAACCGGTGGCGATGAAAAAATTCCGGGCGGTGATCTTTTCCCCAGCGAGCTCAATTGTATGAGGATCGAAAAACCGGACGGGGCCGAAGCGGGTATCGACGTTGTATTTCCGCTTGAGCCATTCCGGGGAGTCGTGAAGCTGAATGGCGCTGATGATCCCGCGGATCCGTTCCCGGACCCGCGAAAAATCCACCGGCGGCACGGACATCTCCGGCAGGCCGTAACGCGCGGCGTTTCTGATCTCGGAGTAAACGGACGCGGATTTGATGAGGGACTTCGAAGGGACACAGCCGAAGTGCAGGCAGTCGCCGCCGAGCGTTTTTTCTTTTTCGACCAAAAGCACCTTGGCCCCAAGCCGCCCGGCGCCGGTCGAAGCGGTCAGGCCCGCGGCCCCGCCGCCGATCACGATCAGATCATAGTCGAATTTCGCCATGCGATTTTAAGTCCCTGTTGCAACCGGCGGGTCTGAGGGGCCGTCGTCCTTGGGGGGACGCTCATGCCGGCGCATGACCTGGGCCGGGATGCCGAACCAGATCTCCCTGCGGCCGACCTTGGTGTCTTTGAGAAGAACGGCGCTGGCGCCGATGATCGCCCCGTCCTCGATCTCACAGCCCGGCATGATGGTGGAATGCGACCCGATGGTCACGTTGCGCCCGATGCGGACTTTCTTCAGCTTGAGGAGGCCGCGTTCGACAATGTGCCCGAGAATGATCGCGCCGCCGCCGACAACCGTGTTACTGCCGATCTCGATCAGGGTCGCGTCGTAAACATGCCGGGAATTGAACTGGACGTTCTTACCCAGCTTGGCGCCGAGCAGCCGGAACAGCAGATTCGCGAACGGGGTGAGCAGGATGAAATCAATGAACGTGAAATTGATCATCAGGTACAGCGAGCTGACAAACGCCCACTTCATGGCCTCGAACGAGAATATCGGATGATTCCCTTCCTTAAGCCGGATGTTCAGGACGGAGCGAAAAAGCCCGACAAGAATGATCAGGGTGAACCCGAACAGGAAATACCCCATGGCCAAAGACGCGCCGAGGAGAAACAGGCGGGGCAGCATCTCCATGCTTCCGGTCCACGCCCACACCTTGAAAAACAGGGCCAGCCCCGGCACCAGGGCCGCGCCGAAGAAGGCGGAGCCCATGACATACATCGTCAGCGTGAACAGCACTTGCGTGAGAACCGTCAGGAGATATTTCATGTCGCCTCCTCAATGAGTCCCACTTGCTTCGTTTTGCGAAGCAAACAGGACGAGATGAATAAATTTTGACATACCCCCCGGCATGATTTGCGTCAGCAAATCAGAACTGCGGGGCCTGCGGTTCGCACATGAATTTACGTTCGCTTCGCTCCGTAAAATCAGTGCTCATTAACTCCAGGTTTTCAATATTTTTTTCTCAATAAAATCAGGAAAGAGCGCGTTGACCGCCAGTTTAAGCCTCACGCCCAACGGCGCGGCCGTCAAACGGCCGGCGGCCAGGGCTTCCATGGCCCGGCGAGCCACAACGTCCGCAGACACGGTTTTCTCACCCGGGCCGGACATCCGGTAATAGGCCATGGCTTTCCGCCCCAGGCGGTTGTGCGTGGCGGATTCCATGTGCGGCGGAAGAAACGTCGTCACCGTGACGCCCCGGCCTTTCACTTCCCGCCCCAGGGATTCGCTCCACGCCCACAGCGCGCCTTTGCCGGCGGAATAACCGGAGAACAGCGGCAGGGCGCATCTCGCGCCGGAGGTGACGATATTCAGAATAGCACCGTTCCCCCTCTCCAGCATCAACGGGATGATCTTTCTGGTGACGGCGGCCGGAGCGAAAAAATTCACCTCAAAGGCCTGTCGCAACCGCGTGAGATCGCTCTCCGCGAACGCGTCCGCGTCGCCCATGGCGGCGTTGTTGACCAACACATCGCAATCCAAAAGCGCCTGATGTTCATTCAGCCAGCGCTCCACCTGCGGCGGGCTGGCCAAATCCACCGCATTCACGTCCACCGCCACCTGAAAATCCCTGACGAGCCTCTCCCGCAAGGCCTCAAGCCGCTGTTGATCGCGCCCAACGAGGATCAAGGAACAGCCCTGCTTCGCCAGTTCCAGCGCGATGGCCTCTCCCAATCCGCGGCTCGCGCCGGTCACCAGGGCCCGGCGCCATTTGGGCGCCGGCGAACCGGCCTCCTCCCCACCCCGCGGCTGGACGGCCGGGGACGACGTGGCCACTCCTGTTTTACCGCGCAGTTCCCGCAAAACAGATAAAAGGCCACTGATCTCTTCGTTTGATGTGACGGCGTGCGGCGAAATCCGCAGGCGCTGGTTGCGCAGAGTGACATAAATTTTTTTGTTCGTGAATTCCCGGTGCAGGGTTTCCTGTTCCCCGGCGTCCCGGACCTCCACGGTCACGATGCCGGAATTCGCCGGGTTCCTTGATGCCAGCCGTCTAAAATCCAGCGCATCTAATTCCGAACAAAGCCGCGCCTGATGCCCGGCAATCCTCGCATAGATACTTTTCCATCCGGCGGCGGTCAATGTCCTCACACTTTCCGACAATCCCGCGACAGCCGCGATGTCCGGAAGCCCGGGCTCGAAACGCCGCGCGCCGTCTACGAACTCCAACCGCTGGCCGGAAAAATCGCCGGCATCGCGGGAGCTCGCCCACCCCACGAGAGGGACATGCAAACGCGGCAGAAGATCGGTCTTGATATAAAGGAACCCGCTCCCCACCGGCCCCAGCAGCCACTTCTGCCCTCCGCAGGCGAGAAAATCACATCCCCACGCCTTCACGCTGACCGGGACCGCGCCGACCGCCTGGATCGCGTCCACAGCGACCAGGATATTTTTAGCATGACAAAGCCGGACGATCTCTGCGACATCATGGCTCCGTCCGTCCGCGTACGACACCGCGGACAACGCCACCAGACGCACGCCGGAAAGGTCCATGCCTTGCAAGGCCTGCAAAAGGTCTCGTTCCTCCCGGCAAGGGACCGGTTCCGCGCAAACGCCTTTATCCTGAAGATTTTCCCAGACAAAACGGTTGGAGGGAAATTCGTCGGCAGGATAAAGCACCCGGTCGCCCGCCTGCCACGGTACAGACGCCGCAATGATGGACAGCGCGGTGGATGTATTGGGAACAAACGTGATCTCTTCCGGGACGGCAAAGATCAGATCCGCGATCTCCCGACGGGAGGATTCCAGCAAGGCCAGCCAGTCATTGAAATGGCGCGGCATGGGTTCCAGGCCCTGGCGGATGACCGCGGTCATCCGGTCCGCGCTGGGTTGTAACAGCGGCGCCGTGGCCGCGTAGTTTAAAAACGAACACCCGCGCAGGCCGGGCAAATCATTTCGAAGGTCTTCAATGGTCATCAGGCTGAACGGGCCGTTTTCAGGTGCCTTCGCAGACGGAGGAAAACCGTGATCGCCCCGCCGCCGATGCACCAATAGAAAAAGACCGCGATGAAATTGACCTGCCAGCCATTCACCGCGGAAAAATACTGCAACAGGGAAAGCAGGATGAGCGCGGCCAGCCGGTCGGTCTGCCCCACAGGTCCGACACTCTGCCCCGGTTTCTTGGCCGTGAACCCGACCAGGCCCGCGAACGTCGTGAGCCAGGCCAGGGCCAGCGCGAGGGAACGGATCTCCAGCGGAATCTCGGGGTGCGCGAAAACCAGGGCCAGCATATACATCGCGTCGCAAAATTCCGGGGCGATCCTGTTGACGATCTCCCCTTCGGCAGACCCTTTCTTGTAATGCTCGGCCATGAGCCCGTCGAGCGTGCCCAGGTACATCCGCAGAAAAGTCAGCCCGATCCCCGCCCAATACAGCGCCGGCGCGCCCGGCGCCCCGTAATACGCGGCCGCGACCGCCAGTCCCACCGGCAGCATCAGCCAGCTCACCGTGTTGGGCTCCACATTCTTCACCAAAGGCAATACGCCGGAAATCAGTTTCCTGACCGGGTACTTCATGTTGTAAAGACCGATGTCCATAAAGGGGTTCTCCCTTCCATTTATCCCTCCCACCAAGGGAGGGGAATCAAAAACTTGCTCCTGACGTCTATTCAAAAAACATAAATACAATCACTTCTTCCTTGCCTTGATAGCCGTGTAATATCCGTTTTGGTCCGCCAGCAAATGCTCGATGATAAATCCGGTTTCCTCCAGCCACTTGCAGATCAGCGACGGCGGACGCATGGCCATGCGCAACGGATTGTTGTTGAAATCAGTGAAAACTTCCTGCGTGAATTCCAGGTTGGGATGCGCGGCCTGATTGGTCATGACAAAATATCCGCCGGGATCCAGGACGTCGTGCACGATCCGGATGGACTCCTTGACCTTTTCATCCTCGTTGAACCAGTCGTAAAACCCGGAGGACACCATGAGGTTCGGACGCGGCTGGACCGCCTGGAGCGCGGCACGGTCATAGGCGTCACCCTGCTCAAACACGACATTGTTCAAGCCGGCCTGTTTGGCCGCCTCGCGCCCTTCGTCCGCCCACCGGCCGTCGAAATCCCGGCAGCGCGCGGTGATGTCCGCCTCTCCCGCCTGGGCCATGACCGCGAGAACATACGCGCCAGGACCGGAGGCGATGTCCAAAAGAGAAATGGGCCGTTTCTGCTGGCGCAGGTCGTCAACGGACTGCGTCATCAGCTGCTCCAGATGGCGGCGCCGGATCCGGATCGCTTCCCAGCCGACGTGGTTCAGGAACGCGCGGTCCAGCGCCTTGCCGATCCCCCAACGTCCCGACGGCTTGTTCTTGTAAATATAATCCAGCATCTTGCCCGAGGTCAGACCGTACTGGTAACACATCCGGATCCCGTCGCTGGTTTGCCCCACGGTTTTCATAAAGATCCGGGCCAACGGATAAATCAGTTTTAAGGCCATAGGATGACGCCCTCCTTAAGCATTTTTGACGCCGCCCGCCAGATCGCGGACCGCGTTTTCCAGTTGTTGCGCGACGTTCAAAAACCCTTCTTTATCTCTCGCGGCCGCCTTAAAGCTCATAGGCTGCCCGATGATCACCCGCACGCGCCGGGGCCTGGGGAATTTACATCCTTTGGGCCAGGCCCGGAATGCGCCGTCAATGTAGGCCGGTAAAACCAGCCGGTCGGTGCCGGCGGTCAGGATCCCGATTCCGGCCTTAAACGTCTGGATCTCCCCTGTCAATGACCGGGTGCCTTCGGGGAACATGATCAGCACGTTTTCCGCCACGTCCAGAACGTCCGCGCAGAGTTCCAGGCTTTCCCTTTTCTTTTCAAGCCGGTCGAACGGCAGGGCGTTGACAAATATCGCCGAGCAAAAACTCCGGAAGAATGACGAAAAAAAATAATCCCGCGCCGCGACGGAAAACGTCCGGTGGATGCGCGGAAGCGGAACAGCAGCCGCCAGGCACACCGCGTCCAGATGACTGGAGTGGTTGGCCACCAGGACATAGCTGGCGCTCGCAGGAAGATTTTCCCGGCCGACAACAGTGAGCCGAAGATACGTTTTTAAAAACGCTCGGAAACAGCAGGTCCAGGACGTGCGCAGGATCGAATGGGTCATGTCCCGCTCGCGGGGAAAGACCGTCAATTTCTCGGCAATGCTCTGCTGAATGTCGGGAGACGGGTCATAATCCCAGGGTTTCACGGGAGGCCTCCCGGAAATTTCACGTAATGTGTGACCATGTGAAAAAACAGCGGTGAGACGAAGATCAGGCTGTCCACCCGGTCCAGCAGGCCGCCGTGCCCGGGGATCAGCGCGCCCATGTCCTTGATGCCGATATCACGCTTGACAAAACTGATCACCAGATCGCCGATGGTCCCGCCGACCCAGAGGATCACGACGCTCAGCACCAGAAGGAACGGCGTGAAATCCGGCAGCCAATGCCGCACGCCCCAAACATACAGGCAGACCGCGGCCAGCGACCCCAGCGCCCCGCCCACCGTTTTCTTCGGGCTGATGTTCGAGATCAGCGGCGTGCGGCCGAACATTTTGCCGAACGTGTAGGCCGAGGCGTCGTTCCATTCCGTGCCGATCACCAAAAACAGAATATACGCGATCCCGTGCGGATGCCCCTTGAGAAAGGCCAGGTGAGACGGAAACCAGCCGAAGTAAACCAGGGCCATGATGCTCAACCCCACCTTCTGGATCATCCCCTGGTAATCGTTGCGGAGCGCCGGGATCATCATGATCACCGCAACGGAATACACCGGCATGGCCATGAATAACCCGTACCAGCCCACCAGGGCCGAAAAATAAAAACCGGCCACGCCGCCGTACACCGCCGCCATGAAGCCCCAGTCTTTGTAGAGCCCGGTGGCCCGGGCGAATTCCTTGACGCTGACAATGGACAAGAGGCACAGCGCGACAACGAAGATCTCCCGCGCCGCTCCCACCGTCAGAAAAATGACCGGTGCCATGACAAACCACGGGCTGAACGAAACCCACACCTTGCGGCCGGGCTCGCGGGTCCTGGAAAAACAGCGCATGACGGAAAGAACAACTGCGAAGACAAGGAGCAGAGCAACGACGAGTTTGGCGTAAGGCAGGAAATACGGATCGGACCAACCGGGAAAAATCTTGCCCATTGTCATTCTCCGGCAGAAGGGTTATTGCTGGGGAACGTCTTTCAATGTCATTGTAAACCAATTCTCCAACGCGCGCATGATTTCTGCTTTGTTTTTGCGCATCAAATATTCCGCGTGCGGCCCGCCCTGGATCAGAACTAATTCCTTGCGGCTCTTGGTCTGGCGGTGCAATTCTTCCGAATGCCACGGCTTGATGACCCAATCGTTGGTCCCGTGGACATACAGCACCGGGGCCTTGATCTGCGGGACCAGCGCCAGCGGGCTGTCTTTTTTCATCCAGAACGGGCCCGGCCTCACGCCCTTGCCCAGCTTGCCCTCGCCCACCGCGTTATAAAAAATATCGTTCTCCATGTCCAGTTCCCAGAACCGGTAATCAATCTTGCCGAAATCCGTCGGCCCGCTGACCGCCGCCAGGCTGTCCATCAAATCCGTTTTCGCGGCCACGATCAAACTCGTCGCCGCGCCCAGAGAGAAACCGACCACCCCGACTTTGGGATAATGCCCGCGCGCGTATTTCAGAACCGCCTCTAGGTCCATGTATTCCTTCGATGTCCAGTAAAACAATCCCTCGCTCTTCCCGTGCCCCCGGAAGTCCATGATGATCACGTCGTAACTCCGCCCCAGCTCCCGGCCCAGGTCTTTCAAAAGCACCGCGTCCTTGCCGTTGAAAAACCCGTGGGCAATGACGATCACGCCGTCCCCGTGCCCGTAATGATAATGGTCATAATGGATCCGATTCTTGTCTGCCGTCAAAACCGTTCCCGACTCACAACGTTGCTCTGACATGACCAACTCCTCTCAAAACCGGATCGCCTGCCCGTCCACCAGCAGCGCCTTGATCGCGGCGCGGCCGGAGCGGTCAACGGAAGCCACGACATCCAAATTTTTCCCGCGATGTCGTTCAATCTCCCGTCCCTTGCCTTCCGGGACAAAATAACTTTCAATACCGTATTCAACCAAAAGCTGATTGTCGCGCGCGCTCTTGAGGGTCCCCTGGATGAATAATCCTTCCGCGGGCGGCTTAAGGAACAATCCTCCCGCCTTTCCCCGGCCGTTCTCCATGTCCAAAGCCACATAAACCTTTTTCCCGACCGCGTCATTGAGGCTCTCGTAAACAGAACGCACGGAATTCAAATCGATGGCGCTGATCTCATACCGGAGGATCACATAATCCCCCCGGAAGAGGTCCCGAGGATCCACCGGGACGGTCTTCAGCAGGACCTCCTGTCCGGATCGCAATACCGATTCCTTGGACAAAATGAACCCGGCCAGCATCACCGCCCAAAAGACCCCGATCGCAATAAAAATCCTCTGTCTATTCATGGCTCACCTCACTCTGTCTTGGAAAACTTTTGCCCCAGTTCCCGGCGTTTGCGTTCCAGGGAAATCCCGCCGAAGACCAGGATTAGCCCTCCGACCATAAAAAACAGCGACCTCGGCAGCAGGCTCCAGAAGAAATCGAAATACTTCACAAGGATGAAAAATCCGCCCCATCCCATCCCGATGTTGACCAGGGTCATATCTTCCCTGCGGTATCCCACGACCAGGACCGTCAGCGTCAGCCCGGCCATGATGAGGTTGAACAGCAGGGTATAGATGCTCACAGTGGACGGGAAAAAGAAGAACAAAAACGCGATCCCGATCAGCCCCAGCCCGATCCCGTTCTCTAACATGTCGGTGTCGGATTTGACCGGCCGGAAGAACAGGCTCCCGACCGTGCACAGAAGCGACGCGATGGCAAACAGGACAAACCCGGCGGTAAACTGGGTCGAGATCTTCCATCCCTCGGCAGTGCTATGATAATACCCGTAGGATGCCGGCTGGCGGGAGAACCATTCAAATGTCAGCAGGAACAATGACACCATCACGGTCTTGATGGCGATCAGCCGGTAGGTCCGGGCCACCCCCTTCAACTCCTTCCACAAATAGTGGATCCCCCCGACGTTGAACAGCAGGATCCCGATCACAAGATACAGCGCCGGGAAAAGGTTGAAATCGCGGCTTGCAATATAAAAATCCGCGTTGCGGAAGATGTAAAACCCGATCCAGGCCAGAAACAAAAGGGCCGACAGCGCCGCGATGGGGATCGAATAAAATCCATAGACCATCGGCAGGACCCCGGCCAGCCAGATCAAAAGCAAAGAATGGTTATTGGCGTTGATGTTGTAAATCTGCGCGATCAGAAAAACGCTCGCCCCAAAGAGCAGGGCGCCCAGAAAGATGAGCGAATCGCCCACCTTGGGCAGGTTTTTCTTCTCATATTTCAGGACGTATCCCGCGTAATACGCGCCAAAGGTGCTGGCCAGCAACAACAGGACTTTGCCCAGGCTGGAGATCGACTGCCAGTTGGCCGAGATAAAAAGGATCGCGCCGATCCCCAGAAGGAGAGAGCCGATCGTGGAAATCGTCACGATCAGCTTGCTGGACGTCTCCTCCTTGCGGTTCGCCGTCACGTCCTCCGACATCTTCCGGGCCTGGTCCGGACTGATCGTCCCTTCGTCCACCCACTTCTTGATGAGCTTGTCATTGATCTTGTTCATGCCGGTATCCTCCATTCGCTATTTCCCCTGTGTCAATTCCGCCGCCCTTTTCTTGACCGACGACAGATCGGTCTTCCCGCTGCCCAATAACGGAATGGCCTCGATCTTGAAAAACATCTCCTTGCCCGGGACCCACAGCTTCGGCAGATCGGTCTGCTGGAGCGCACCGGCCAGCTGTTCGACATCAATGTCGCCTTTATAAAGGACCACGAGCTTCTCACCCTTTTTCTCGTCCGGCACCGACGTCACGACCGCGACCTGTTCTGTCGCGTTCAGCGCCGCGTGGATGCTCTCCTCCACCTTGATGTGGGGGACCATCTCCCCGCCGATCTTGCTGAACCGGCTCAACCGGTCGGTGATGGTGATGAACCCGTCCTCGTCCATGGTCGCGATGTCGCCGGTGCAATACCAGCCGTCCCGGATGACTTTGGACGTGTCCTCGGGGCGGTTCAAATATCCCTGCATGACGTTGGGGCCTTTGACATGCAAAACGCCCTTCTGCTCCACCCCGACCGGCTGAAGGGTTTCCTGATCGAGGATACGCACCGCGATCCCCGGAAGCGGCAGCCCGATCCGCCCCGGCTTGTGCGCCTTCTGGACCAGATTGACAGCCGGGTCCACAAAGTCCGGCAGGTTGATGGACACGATCGGCGAAAGCTCGGTGCAACCATAACCCTCCATCGGCAGAACGCCGAACTTTTCCTGGAACGCCTGGGCGATTTTTTCCTTGAGCTTCTCCGCGCCCACGACCACCACGCGCAGGGACTTGAACTGCTCCGGCGTACAGCGGAGGATGTACATGTTCAGGAATGTCGGCGTGCTCATCATGATCGTGGCCTTGTGCTGTTCCGCCAGCTTGCCGACGGTCTTGGCGTCCAGCGGGTTGAAATGATACACGGCGCCGATCCCGCAGACCAGCGGGAACCACAGCGTGGCGGTGAACCCGAACGAATGGAAAAACGGCAGGACACCCAGGATCACATCGTCGTCCTTGGTGTGGAAGACCTCATAAAGCCCTTCCAGGTTGGAGGTGATGTTGGCGTGCGTCAACAGCACGCCCTTGGGCGTGCCGGTGCTGCCGCTGGTGAACATGATCGTGGCCAGGCTGTCGATCGTCCAGCCGTTGCGTGGCCCGAAAATCAACCGGCGGGACAGGAATTTCGGGAACGCGAAAAATTTCACAGCCGCGGCCAGTTTTTCAACGGGTTGAACCGATTTGACAATGTCCTCGATCAAGACCGTTTTGCAGGAGAACGACAGGCCGGTTTTCTCCAGGAACGTCTTCGAAGTGATGACCGTCTTCATCCGGCACTGCTCGACGATGGACGCCAGAGCGTCTTTGGATGTGGTGTAGTTCAAGTTGACCGGGACTTTTTTAGCGATAGCCACGGCCAGGTTCGCCAACGCGCCACCCACCGACGGCGGCAGAAGAATTCCGATCTTCTCTTCGCCCGCCTGGTTTTTTTTGATCCGCCGGGCCAGGGCCACAGCTGAGATCATGGTCAACGCGTAATTCATCCTCTGCCCGGCCGAATCCGCGATGCAAAACTGGAACGGATGCCGCCTGGCCTCGCGCCAGAACGCCACCGGCAAAGGGATCCTGTCCGCCAGCCGGTAACGGAACGCTTCGGCGCCCAGCTCCAAAACACGGTTGCGCACTTCAAAAGCATCGGCATCCGACGGCAACGGCGGACCGTACGAAACCGTGACCGGATAGGGAAGGATTTTGGGCATTTTGTGAATGAACTTCCCGCCCTCAAAGCTGAAGATACTTCCCCAGATGCGGTCCAGATGGACGGGAATGATCGGACAGCCCGTCCCTTTGATGATGTGCTCCAGCCCTTTGTTGAATTTCAGGATATTGCCGGTCCGGGTGATCTGCCCTTCGGCAAAAATGCAGACCAATTCCCCGTTTTTGATGATTTCCCGCGCCCGCTGGAGCGAACGGACGATCTCTTTGGGGTTGTCATCGTGCGATATGGGAATCGCCCGGATGAGCTTGTACAACGGATGCAAAGGTTTGGATTCATACACGTGCCGCCCCATCACGAAACGGATCGGCCGCTGGATGGTCACAATGAGCATCAGCCAATCCACCAGGGAAACATGATTGCAGACCAAGAGCGCCCCTCCCTTGTCCGGGACATGCTGCGGGTTGACCGCCTTGATCTTATAAACCGTATGGGCCAGCAGCCAGACGAGGAAACGGACAAAAGCGTAAGGCAATAGGGACGTGATATAAACAACGCCGGCGAGCGTGATCGCCCCGGTCACCACAAAGATCTGCGCCGCGTTCAGCCCGAGGACCTTGCTCAACAGATACAGCAGCGCGGAACCCAGCAAAAGTCCGACGAAGCAAAGGAAATTGTTCGTGCCCAGCACCTGCCCCCGTTGCTGGTGCGGGCTTTTCTGCTGGATCAGGGCGTTCAGAGGGACGATGTAAAAACCGCAAAACGTTCCCAGAAGAAAAAGGCAGACGACCACTGCGGGGAAGGAATGGTAGGCCCCGCCCAAGGAAAAACAAAACACCGACAGCCCCGCCGCGCCTAAGGGAACAAGCCCCAGCTCGATCTTCCGGTCGGACAATTTCCCCGCCGCCACGCTGCCCAAACCGATGCCGATCGCCAGGCAGGCCATCAGCGCGCCTGTTTCAAAGTAACCGGTGCCCATCAGCTGACGGGTATAGACCAGGATATTCAAGTGAAACAGCCCAGCCAGGACGTTGAAATACGCCAGTCCGATCATCGACAGAAAAATCGCGCGGTCCTTGCGGATCCACTTCAGGTTCGCCCAGATCTCTCCCAGAAAATTCCATTTCCACGGCCGCTGAGACCGCACCGGCTCCACCGACGGGATGAACAGGCTCGCCCCCAGACCCAGAACGGCAATGGCCAAAAAACAGTAGGCGGCCAGATGGAAATTCGGGGCGATGAGTTTCATCAAAGGGCCGCCCAGGGCTTCGCCCAGGATGATGGCGACCCAGGTCCAGAGCACGAGCATGCCATTGCCTTCCGACAGCCGGCGCGGCTCCAGGATCTCGGGCAGGATCCCGTATTTCGACGGGCTGAAGACCGCGCTCTGCGCCCCTTTACAGAACAAGACCACGAACATCAACCCGACATCCTGCCGCAAAAACGCGATCAGGGCCATGGTCATGACGACCAGCTCAAAGGCCCGGACAACAACGATGATGGTTTTCTTGCTGAACCGGTCCGCCAGATAACCGGCGTAGGTGGAAAAAAGCAGGAACGGCAGGACGAATACAACGCTGCTGGCGGAAAGGTAGGCGGTGCTGAGGTAATCCACGGCGATGACCGACACCACAAATTTGAAAATGTTGTCGTTGAACGCGCCGAAGAATTGCGTGACGAGCAGGGCGGTGAAGCCCCTCTGGGCCGATCGCTGGTTCATGCCGTTCTCCCTTCCGCGGAGTCCCGCGGGCGTTCAGCCCGGGGGGTTGCCGGGGCCTCTCCCCCGACGAATTGAAATGCCTTAAACATGGCCCGCCCTCTCATCCGCAAGCCGCACGATCCATTCCCGCAGAAGTTTGGCTGTTTGGGATTGCTTGCCGGCCTGCATTTTCGAACCGAGCTCATGCAAAATTTTCAGATAACCCGGCCAAACCTGATCCAACAATTTCTCTCCTTTGGCAGTTGTCCTGACGATCTTCACGCGGCGGTCGCCTTCCAGGGCGGAACGCGTGACCAGAGCCTCGTCTTCCAGTTTATCCAGGAGCTTTGTCATATTGGCGGGAGAAACGATGAGGTGCTTGCTGATGTCCACCTGGCTGATGCCACGGCCGTCCCGCTGATGCTCGACCGTCATCAGGACGTTGAATTTGGCCGCGGACAGGCCGAACGGCCCCAGATACTCTTCGATCCGGGCGTTCAGCAGATTATAGAGAAGGGCGATGCTGTACACAGCTTCCTCGTGGGGCTGGCTTTTTGCGATGTCGATGCCGAAAGATTTGAAGTAATCCATAGTCTGTTCATCCTCACCAGATAGTTTACCTGTTAACTATCAACTTGTCAAGCATCTGATGAAAAAAAACTTTACCCCGCTCTCAGCGCGTTCCGGATGTGATAAGCCACCACCCCGAACGCCACCCCGACATTGAGCGAATTCTTGACCCCCGCCATTTCGATCTCAACCGCGGCATCGCACGGCTTCGCCAATTCCTCGGCAACACCCTCGACCTCGTTGCCCAGAACCAGGCAGACCGGCGGCCTGAAGTCAAACCTCTGATACGGCACGCTTCCCTCCATCTGTTCGAGAAGGACGATCTGATAGTTCCGCTGCCGCAACTCACGGATCACCCCGGCCGCATCCTTCCGGTATTCCCATGGGACCCTGTCCTGGGCGCCCAGGGCGGTTTTCGCGATGTCCGACTGGGGCGGAGCGCCCGTGATCCCGCACAGCCAGATCTTCCCCACCCCCGCGCCGTCCGCGGTGCGAAAAATCGAGCCGACGTTGTAAAGGCTCCGGATATTGTTCAGGAGCACGTCAAACGCCAGCCGCGGCTGGGCAGCCAGGCTGTTTTGGCGGTGCACGATTTCCTTGTGGGTCAATTTACGCACGGTAGGCCTTTGTATAATTTAAGTAATGAATGTTCCCTTTATTCCGGTATTTTGAGAAAATAATAGCATAAGGACGTCTTTTCGCCACTCCTTTTCATCATGACAGACTTGTCCCGCAAAACATTCTCCGCCCGTCTGCGCCTCATGGCCGCCCCGCTTTTGCTCCTGGGGCTGTGCCTCGCCGCCTACGGCAACAGCCTGCACAACGGCTTCATGATGGACGACCAGGGCCTGCTTGTCAACAACCCGGCCATCCACGACCCCGGATTTTTCCAAATGAATTTCCTGTTTCAAGACGCCCGGGTCCCCGGCGGGGAATACGCTTATTTCCGGCCCCTGCCGCATTGGTTATACACGGTCACCTGGTCCGCGTTCGGCAGCGATGTGTTTTATTATCATGCGATCAATCTTCTCCTCTTTTACCTCTGCTGCTGCGCCCTTTATGATTTTGTGCGGATTTTATTCGGCGATGTCCGGCTGGCGCTCCTCACCGCCGTTATCTTCTGCCTTCACCCGGTCAACGGGCTTCTGGTGAATTACATCACCGCCATCGGATTCTCGGCAATGATCCTCGCCATGCTCCTGGGAATGCTGGCCCATTTGAAGGCGCCGCTGTGGGGCATTCCCGTGTCTCTTCTGTGTTTCCTGGCCGCCCTCTTGTGCCATGAGACCGCAGTCATGTTCCCTGTTTACCTGGCCGCTGTCCTGTATTTCTCAAAACAGCACTCTCTCAAGTCCATTTTTCTGCGGCTCATTCCGTCCGGGGTCCTTCTCCTGGCCTATCTGATCTTTCGCATGCAGTATGCCAGCCTGGAGACAAGCGTGCTCGGGAATATTGGCAAATTCGGCATCTCGGTGATGGGGTACGTCACCATGCTGGCCGACCAGATCGCCTTCTACCTGGGGAACATCTTTCTTCTGAAGGACATCGTGCTCATCCGCGCCGCCCCGTTCTCTCCGCATCCCGTTTTTCCCATCGCCGTCCTGCTCATGCTGGCCGCTGTTCTCGCGGGATTGCTGGCCCGGTTCCGCCGGCGCGACCCTAAGGCCTTTGCCGCCGCGTGGATTCTGGCAGGCCTGTGCCCTGTCGCGCTCGCCGTGTTTTCGCGGCCGTCGCTGGGCTTTATCATCCAGCCGCACTGGCTCTTTTTCCCGACGATCGGCCTTTTCATCCTCGCGTCAAACTTCCTGCTGACCGCTCAAGCCCGCCTGGGCCCAAAACCCTGGCTCGCTGCCGTGATCGCCATCGCGGGGATCCTGCTTTTGTCCACGCGCCAATACAACCGGCTCTGGGGCAATGAAAAGGCCTATTGCCAATACATGCTCAAACTGTCCCCGCAGATGGACCTTCCGCATTTCTGGCTCGCGCACGCGTATCTGAACGAAAGAAATTATCCGCAAGCGCGCGAACATTTTCTGCGGTCCCTCCTGGGGACGCCGAGAGACTGGGAGGTTTACGGGAATCTGGGCGTGATCGAATTTGAGCAGCAGAATTATGACCGGGCCATGGCTTATTTCGACAAGGCGGTGGAACTCAACCCGGTTGGCGCGGACAGTTATTACAACATCGGGCTGATTTACAAAATGCGCGGCAACCCGACGGGAGCAGAGACTTTTCTCAAAAAATCGTTGGAATTGAATTACTATCTGTCCGAAGCCAGGATGACCCTGGCCCAAATTTACATAGACTCCGGAAGGGCGGACGAAGCAGCAAACCTGCTATCGGAAAATCTCAAGATCAACCCGGATGACCGGGGCAGCCGCTTGATGCTGCGGTATCTAGGCAACAGTCCTTAAACCTTCTATAAGCGCATAAACAAAAAGGGAGCCATGAAATTCATGGCTCCCTTCTTTATTTTCAAGAATGACCTGTGCTTATTTCACGGTGTCCATGTAAACGATCAGGTCGATCAACTTGCAGGAATAACCCCATTCGTTGTCATACCAGGACACGACCTTGACAAAGTTATCGTTCAAGGCGATGCCGGCGTTGGCGTCGAAGATGGACGTCCGGGAATCCCCGATGAAGTCCGAAGAGACCACGTTGTCTTCGGTGTAACCGAGAATGCCCTTCAATTCGCCTTCTGAAGCCTCTTTCATCGCCTGCTTGATCTCGTCCCACTTGGCCGGTTTGGCCAGGCGGCAGGTCAGGTCCACGACGGAAACGTCGGCCACAGGCACGCGTAACGACATGCCGGTGATCTTCCCGTTCAGGTCCGGGATGACTTTGCCCACGGCCTTGGCCGCGCCCGTCGAGGACGGGATGATGTTCTGGAAGGCCCCGCGGCCGCCGCGCCAGTCCTTTTTGGACGGGCCGTCGACCGTTTTCTGGGTGGCGGTGACAGCGTGGCAGGTCGTCATCAAGCCTTCGATAATGCCCCAGCGGTCATGCAAAACCTTGGTGACCGGAGCCAGACAGTTCGTGGTGCAGGACGCGTTGGAAACGACATCCATGTCTTTCTTATAAGTCTTCTGATTGACGCCCATGACGAACATGGGGGCGTCCTTGGACGGAGCGGAAATGACGACCTTCCTGGCGCCCGCCGTCAAATGGCCTTTGGCCTTCTCGATCTCGGTGAACAGCCCGGTGGATTCGATCACGTAATCCGCCCCGACAGCGCTCCATTTGAGGTTGGCCGGCTCTTTTTCAGCCGTCACGCGAACCGTTTTGCCGTTGACAATCAAATTCCCGTCCTTAACGGCAACCGTGCCCTTGAAGGCCCCCTGGGTGGAATCATACTTGAGCATGTAAGCCAAGTAATCCGGCTCGAAAAGGTCGTTGATGCCCACCACTTCGACGTCTTTGCTGCTCAACGCCGCGCGAAACGCCAGGCGCCCGATGCGGCCGAACCCGTTGATACCGATTTTTGCAGCCATTGTTTGCCTCCTCCTAAAATGATGATATGTTCAGGATTTATTTAAGGATTTATGCAAATGCGTGATTTAGAATTGCAGGATTATAGCACAAAACCGGAATCCTGCAAACCAAATTAAAAGCGGGAACCGGCCGCGATCCGGTGGCCGGCGGCGAAACTGCGGGCATCCATGGGTTTGCCGGATTCGGGTTGGACAGCTGTGACAAGCAGGTTTCCCTGGCCGGTGGCGACCAGCAGGCCTTCGGGAGAAACGGCGATGACCTCTCCAGGAGGCTTTCCTCCGGCAGAGACGGCCGGGAGACGGGACTCCAAAACCTTTACGATCTTCCCTCCCCAGGACATGTAAGCGGCCGGCCAGGGTAAAAGGCCGCGGACCAAATTGTGGATCTGAACAGCGGGTTTGTCCCACCGGATCAGGCCGAGCTCTTTGGTGAGCTTGGGAGCCAGCGTCACGGCATGGCTGTCCTGGACCGTGAGGGTGTAATTGTTGTCCTCGATATCTTTGATGGTGCCCACAAGCAGTTTCTTCCCGGCCTCGATCATCCCGGCCCTCAATGTCTGCGAAGTGTCCCGGGCGCCGATGCTGATCCGGGCCTGGGCGAAGATGTCGCCGCCGTCCATAGCCGCGTTCATCTTAATAATGGTCACCCCGGTTTCCGTCTCGCCGTTGATGACCGCCCAGTTGATGGGCGCGGCCCCGCGGTATTTGGGCAACAGCGAGCCATGGACATTGATCGCGCAGACATAGGGGACTTGCAGGAGCTCTGCCGGCAGGATGCGGCCGTAAGCGATCACGACAAAAAGGTCGCAGTTGAACTCTTTCATGGCCCGTAAAAAGGCCTGGTCTTTGATGTTCTCCGGCTGAAAAACGGGAAGCTTGTTGCGGACGGCGAATTCCTTGACCGGCGACGGGGTCACCTGAAGCCCCCGCCCCCTCGGCTTGTCCGGCGACGTGACGCAGGCCAGGATCTCGTGCCCGCCGGCCTTCAGGGCCTCCATGTGCGCTGTCGCGAAATCATCGCTGCCGAAAAAAATGATTTTCATCGGTGTTCAACCCTTTGTTAGGGATCCACGTTCAACGTCAGGACGACCCCGCTTTTTTTCCGGAACTTACGCAGGAGCGGCTTGACATGAACCCACAGCCCCGGGACAGACTTGCCCTTCACCATTATAGTAAAACGGTACTTGCCGCGCAATTTCGGCGTGAGATCCGGCTGCGGCTCTGAAATTTCCATGCCTTTCGGTTTTTCCGCAAACAACTTTTCATAAACCGCCTGGGCCTGGCCCCCGACAGACGCCTCGCTTCCCCCCCGAAGCGACACGGCCAGGATATGCCAGTACGGCGGAAGCCCCAGTTCCTTCCGGAATCCCAGTTCCTTCCTGTAAAAGCCGGCAAAGTCCCACTTGCGGACGGCCGTCAGGCAGTAATTCTTCGCGTCGTACGTCTGGATGAGCAGTTGTTTACGGGCCTGCTGCCGCAAACGGACCAGAAGGGAAAAAACCCGCTGGGCCGACCGGAAGTCCACGCGGCTCAACTCCGTGTCAACGGCCAGGACCCCAACCAGCGACGGAGAGAGCTTGTCCAGATACTTCATCACGGCCTGGGTCGCCACGATGATGTCCGCGCTTTCCGGCAGGGCCTTGGTCTCGCGGTCATACCGGGCGACTTTGGCCTGCGGGTAAAGGCGCGCCACTTCGCTCTCGATCTTCTCGACCCCGGACCCGGTGTAACGCAAATACTGGCTGCGGCATCCCGGGCAGATCCTGGGCATCTCCACGGCCTTTTCGCAGCGCGGACACACCAGATTTTTTAGCGCGTACATGTACGTGAGGTGCGCGTCGCAGCGTTCGCACTTGACTTCAAACCCACACTGGCCGCAGCGGGTCATGGTGCTGAATCCACGCCGGTTAAAGAACAAAACCGTCCGGCCCTTGGCTTCCAGCGTTTTCCGGATGCTGTCCTGGAGAGGATACGACAAAAAGGCCTTGCCCCGGAACTTGTCGTACGTCTGGTCAACGATGACGATTTCATTCCCGCAGGGCTGCTCCAGAATCTCGCGGCCGGCCGGCGTCTTGCCGGCCTCATGCCAGGCCTCCGCCGACGGGGCCGAGCTCGCGTAAATCACGTCGGCGCCTTCGATCTTCGACCGCATCCGGGCGACATCCCGCACGTGATAAAACGGCGACTGCTCCTGTTTATAGGCCGCGTTCTCCTCGTCCGTGACGATGATCAGCCCCAGGGGCGTGACCGGCGCGAACACGGCCGAACGCGTGCCGACCACGATCCGGGCCCGCGATTCTTTGGCCGCCCGCCAATGCTCCCATTCCTCCCCGGCGGAAAGTTCTTTGTCCAGGATGCAGATTTCGCCCCATCCCTTGTCCTTGAGCCGGGAGCAAACCCCGTCGATCAAAGAGACTTCCGGCACAAGGACCAGGACACCCATGCCTTTGTCCAGGGTCCGGCCGATTTTTTCCAAAAGAGCCGGCCACCGCTTGTCGGGGCTTTGGTCCAGCACAAGCGTTGTCCGCGCGGGATCGGGAACCGGGAAGGTTTGGGCGACCGGCAAGGTCATGTCCACCGGTTTCTTCCGGCGGAGGACTTCGGGGACCGCCGCGTGGATCGCCTCTCCCCAGGAGCAGCCGTAATAATCGGCGAAACTCCGGGTCAGCCGCAGGGTGCGGCCGTCGAGGGCGGGCACGGGATCCAGGACCGCGGCCAGCGGCTTGACGCGTGGGAACGAACACCGGGCCGTCGTGCCGACCACGAATCCGACGGTCTGCCGGGGGCCGAAGGACACGGCCACGCGGTGGCCCGGCTTTACCGCGCCGCGCAAGGACTCCGGGATTAAATAATCGAACGGCCCTTCCACAGGAAGGCCGACCACAACCTGGGCGAATGTGTCATTCATGGGGACTGCCTTAAATTCTATGATTAGAGAAGTCCCGGCTTCCTTCGCATATCAACAGGGAAGCCGGGATTCGGATGTGCGATGCGGTCTTATCCCGCCGAGAGAACGCTCCTGCCTTCAGATGGGATTCCGCCCCGCGGACTTCAGCCCGCGGGACTTCGCGTGAGGAGAGCGACGATGTCCCGCGCCGCCGACGGACGGGCCAGTACTTTTGTCCTCTCCTTGGCGGCGCGCAGTTCCTGGGGGGACGAACTCAACTGCTCGATCCAGCGTTTGATGTCCTGGACCGACTGCCCTTCCAGCCCGATACCGTGCTCACGCAGGACCCTGATGTTGTTGGTCTCCTGGCCGGGGATGGCATTGAAAAAGATCATGGGAAGGCCCGTGACCAACGCTTCGGAAATGGACAATCCTCCCGGTTTGGTCACCATCACGTCCGAGACAGCCATGAGCTCATCCATATTGTTAACCAAACCGAAAATTTTCACAAGCCCTTTTTCCTGGGCCTTGAGCCGTTCATACAAAACCTTGTTGTGCCCGCAGACCACCAGGGCCTGGATCCCCTGCAGGGACCTGATGATCTCCTCGATGGGGCCGATGCCGAACGAACCCGTGGCCAGCAGAACGGTTGAGAGGTTCTCGATCAGGCCGAATTTGCGTTTAAGCGCGCCCACGTCTCTGGGCGCCGAAAATTTTCCAGCCGTCGGGATCCCGGTCACCACGACCTTGTCCTCAGGCACGCCCAGGCCGATGATCTTGGCCTTGGTCCAGTCGCTCGCCACCGCGTAGGCGTCAATCCCTTTCGCGAGCCAGATCCGGTGGACGTCGAAATCCGTCACCACCGAAACGATCCGGGAGCGGACCAGGCCGCGGCGCTTCAGGCGGCAGGCCACCTCGTTGGAAAAAAAATGCGTGGAAACAATGGCGTCGAATTGTCCCTGTTGAAGAAATCTCTCGAGCCGCCCGGCGTTGAAATGATTGACAACCGCCCTCCCGGCGTTGACGAAGGGCATCAGCCAGGGATGGTCGGACATCCCGAACATCAGGCTCCACGCCCAGGGCGCGTGCGTGACCAGGTACGTGTAACTTCCGCTGTAAAAATCCTTGTAACCGGGACGGGTGTGGTCCAGGAGATCGACGAGGGAGGGCTGAAATTCCGCCGAGCCCTGGAGGGCTTCGTGGACGGCTTCCGCGGCCTTCTTGTGGCCGGCGCCGGCCGTGGCGTAAATGACCAGAATCTTCATGGCAGAGGTCTCGGCGGGCCTGGTTAGGCGGCGGACTTTTTCCGGGCCGGTTTGCGGTCGAGCTGGCCGGCAATGATGTCTGAGGCTTCCAGCAGGTCCCGGGCGATGAAATCCGGCCTGACGCGCCAGGTCCGGAGGTTGCGCTGATCCTCTTTGCGGCCCGAGCGGACAAAGATCGTGGTGCACCCGGCGTTATGGCCGGCCAGGATATCCACTTTGGTATCGCCGACGAAGAACGCCTTTTGGGCGGAACGGAGAGACTTGCTCATCAGCCCCATGGCCTTGCGGATCGATCCGATCCTGGGCTTGCGGCAGTCGCAGTTCTGATCGGACCGGTGGGTGCAGTAATATACTTTTTTGATCCGGCCTCCGGCCTTGCGCACGTCCCGCAGCATATTTTCGGTGATCCGGCGGAGCTTGTTCAGGCTGTACACGCCCTTGCCCACCCCGGCCTGGTTGGAGACGACAAAGATCATGAACCCCGCATCTGTCAGCCGCCGCAGCGCCTTGAGCGCCCCGGGGATGAAACGGAAGTCCTTGACTTTGGTGACGTAATTACCGTTGCCGGGGAATTCGTTGATGACCCCGTCTCTGTCCAGGAATACGACTTTCATTTTGAATGATCCACGTCCTGACCTGTGGCCTGCCTTTTCATTTCCCAATACTTGGCGTAACTGACGACCTGGTATAATCCGGCAAAAAGAGCGACCATAAAACCGACCAGCCCGTCCTTCATCCCGCGCTTGCCGATATAGGAGCGGAAAAACCGGTCCACGCTGCGGCGCATGATCCGGCCGCGTGTCATGTTCAGTCCCGTCCGGATCCATTTCTTGGCCTCCCAGGTGCTCTGGCGGTTGAGGCTGGCGAGGAAATGCTCGAAATCGGGATATCCCTTATGGATGATGTCTTTGGTCAAGCTCCCAGTTTTCCCGTCGACAATCGCGCAGGGGTGGACCTCGGCTTCTTCGTAACGGAAAAGATTTTTCTGAAAAAGGCGGATCTTGCTGGCCGGATACCAGCCGGCATAGCGGACCCAGTACGTACCGATGTAATTGCGTAACGGGATCGCGAACGCCGCGCAACCGGCGGTGGGGATGGCCTCGTTGATCTCCCGCTGCAATTCGGGGGTCACCCGCTCATCGGCATCGAGGCTCAGCACCCAGTCGTTCTTGGCCTGGGCATACGCCCAGTTGCGGTGCCGGCCCTCGTTCTCCATCTTGCGATGAAAGATCCGGTCGGTGAATTTCCGGGCCAGTTCGACGGTGCGGTCGGCGCTCTCGTCATCGACCACGATGAGCTCATCGGCCCACCCGGCGACGCTGGCGAGGCAGTCCTCGATGTTGTCCTCTTCATTTTTGGTGATGACGACAACGCTGATCAGCAGTTTATTCATGACAAAGGGGTTACCTGTCCACGATTCGCGACTGATGGACCCCGGCTGCCCCAACCGCTGGACGGGGCAAAACGCCGGGATAAATGGTTTGGCCTCTCTGGACCAAACCTCCCTGAAAGCCATCGATGGGTTCGTTCAGCAAACTTACGTCGTCCCTGCGGGACTCCGCAAGTTTAGAGCTCATTTAGTATACTGGAAGGGATTAGAATGAAGCAACGCAAATAGTGAATATTTTAAGAATGCGCCGGGGCAGGAGGACTCTGGAAGGGAAATCGGCAAAATGCAAAACCCCCGGCCGGGGATTCCCGCCGGGGGCTTTGCAAAAAACAAAGAAGATCCCTACGATCGTCCTCCGCAAACGTCTTTCAGGCACTGGCAGACATATTCGATCTGCGCCCTGGACATATGCGGGAACATGGGCAGAGACAGGATCTCGCCGCACACGGCCTCGGCGACGGGGAAATCGCCGTTCTTGTGGCCGAGCTCCTTGTAGGCCTCCTGGAGATGCAGCGGAATCGGATAGTGGATCAGGACCCCGATGTTCTTCTTCTTCAATTCTTCGAGGACCTTGTCGCGGTTCTTGACGCGGATGGCGAATGTCTGAAAAACATGCGTCCGGTCCTTCTGGATGACCGGGGCCTGGACGCCTTGGATGTCCTTGAGGAGCCCGCCGTAATACGCGGCGTTGTCATTGCGCATGCGGTTCCACTCATCCAGACGTTTGAGCTTGGCGGACAGGACGACGGCCTGGACGGTGTCGAGGCGGGAATTATGGCCTTTGATCAGATGCTCATAGCGCCCCTTGCGGCCGTAGTCGCGCAGCATCAGGGCGTTCTCATTGATCGTTTTGTCTTTGGTCACGATCATCCCGCCGTCGCCGAACGCGCCGAGGCTCTTGGTGGGATAAAAACTGAAGCAGGCCGCGTCCCCCAGAGACCCGACCTTTCGGCCCTTGTACGTCGCCCCGTGCGCCTGGGCCGCGTCCTCGAGGACCTGAATTTTCCCGGCCTTCGCGATTGCGTTGACGGCATCCATCTCCGCGGGCTGACCGTAGATATGGACAGGGATGATGACCTTGGTCTTCGGGGTAATGGCTTTTGCGAGTTTCTGCGGATCGAGGTTATAGGTCTTTTCCTCGATATCCACGAACACCGGCTTGGCTCCCGTGTAGGAAACGCACAGGGCCGTCGCGATGAATGTGAACGTCGGGAGGATCACTTCGTCCCCGGGGCCGATCTTCATGGCCGCCAGAGCGAGGTACAGCGCGTCCGTGCCGGAGTTGACGCCGACGCCGTATTCGCTCTCGCAATACCTGGCGAACTGGGCCTCAAAATCCTTTTCTTCCTGGCCGAGGATGAAATTCCCCTTTTCAAAAACACTTTTCAAGCCGGTGTCGATCTCGTCCTTGATCACCCGGTATTGCTCGCTGAAATCAATGAACTGAACGTCCATAAAAAATCCCGCCTTTCTGAATAGGAAATATCGTGAATTTTTTGATTCTACACGAGGAGGAATAAAAATGCAACGGGAATTCCCCGCTTCAACCTCGCAGGTTAAAGAGCTCAACCTACGAGGTTAGCGCCTCCCGGACCTTGGCGAACACACCCTCCACGTCCAGCCTGGACAGGCAGCTGACGTGAGAACATTCCGCGCGGCGGAACTGGCGGTAACACGGCCGGCAGGCGATGTCTTTGACCGCGACCGCGTGCCGCTCCCGGGGATACGGGCCGTACACCCGATCGTCCACCGGGCCGAAAATCGAGACCGTCTTCACGCCGCTGGCCACCGCGATATGGACCGGCCCGCCATCGTTGGCCACGACCAGGGAACACCGCTTGAACATCGCCGCGCACTGGCTCACGGTGGTGCGGCCGCAGGCCATGACAGCCGGCTGGCCGCTCGCGCGGGCCACGTCTCGGCAAAGCTCCTCTTCCCTTTGCTCGCCGAAGAAAATGATTTGGGACCCCGTCTCGCGGACGACCCGCTCCGTGAGGCTGGCAAATTTTTCCGCCGGCCAGCGTTTGTAAGCGGCTTCCCTGCCCCAGCTGGCCCCGCCGCCGGGGACGATCCCGATGACGTTTTTTTTACGGTTGATCCCGCTGGACCGGAAAAAATTCTCCGCCCATTGCTCGTCCTCGGGCTTCAGAAAAAGTTCCAGCCCTGAAGCGCGGACGTTCATCCCCGTTGTCCGCAGCAAATCCAGATAATATTCGGCGACCGGCCGGCCCTCGTAACCGCTCAAGGGGACGCGGTGCGTCAAAAAACGGCTTCGACCCTTGTAATCATACCCGGCCCGGATGGGAATGCCGGCCAGCCAGGACAAAAAATTCATCGAAGAGTTGAGCGACAGGTCGAAGACAACCTCAAAACGCTCCTTGCGGATCTCCGAGAGGAACTCCCTCGCCCTGCCGATCAAAAGCCGTTTGGATTCGTGGGACAGCCGGGCGAACTCGTCGCGGTCATAAATGAAAACCCGGTTGACCGCGGGATGATTCTGCAGAATTTCCGCGGTGCGGCGGTTGGCCACGTAACCGATCAAGGCCTCAGGGATATTATTTTTGATGTTGCGGATGAGGGGCGTGGTGAACAGAACGTCGCCGATCCCGTAAGGATTGATGATCAAAAACCGTTTTTTTTGCAGGATGGGGTGCGGCATTCCGGACCTTCAGGGATGGCGCAGGAATTCTTTACGCTTTTTCTTCTGGAGAACGGAAACGACCTCTCGCACGTCCTGGGAGCGGTCCTTGCGGCAGACCAAAAGGGCGTCGGGGGTATCCACAATGATGATGTTCTCCAGTCCCACGGCCGCGACCAGACGTTTCCCGCCGAAGACAAGAGAATTTTTGCAATCGACCTCCACGACATCCCCGCGCAGGACATTGTTCCGGGCATCTTTCGTGAGGACTTCGGCCAGGGATTCCCAGCTGCCCAGGTCCGACCAGCCGATGTCCTGGGCCGGGACCGTGGCCACATTTCCGGATTTTTCCAGAATACCGTAATCAATGGAAATGCCCGCGAGCCCCTTCCAGGCCCGCCGGACCTGCGCGTCGGACTTGCCGAATATCCCGGCATGGATTTTCGGGAGACTTTTTTCGAATTCGTCCAAAATCACGGAGCATTTCCAGATGAACATCCCGCTGTTCCACAAATACCGCCCTGTCCTGACGAACTTCTTGGCAACGTCCAAGGACGGTTTTTCCGTGAACTTCTCGACACGCCAGACGGTTTTACCCGCTGACCGTGCCGGCGTGATTTTCAAATATCCATAGCCGGTCTCCGGCCGGGTCGGGACAATGCCCAGGGTGACCAGGTAGCCCCGGCGGGCCAGGTCCGCGGCCTTGCGCAACTGCCGCAGAAATGCCCGGGGATGGAGGATCAGATGATCGGACGGCAGGACCGCCATGACCGCGTTGGGATCGCGGCGGTGGACCCGGCTGGCAGCCCAGCAGATGGCCGGGGCCGTGTTCTTGCCCTCGGGTTCCAGCAGGATGTTGGCGGACGGAAGCTTGAATTCCCTCGCCTGTTCGCGGATCTCCGCGGCATGGTCCTTGTTGGTGACGATCAAAATCTGGGGGCCTTTAACGAGCGGATGGATACGGGCCAGGGTTTCCTGAAAAAGGGACCTGCGGCCGGTGATCTTCAGGAATTGCTTGGGCAGGAGCTTGCGGCTCATGGGCCAAAACCGCGTGCCGGACCCGCCGGCCAGGATAACGGCATAAAAATTAGGCAAAGGCATGATTCCCCCTGTATCGACCTCGGAGGTTGGAATGCGAATCGACTTTGTGATGATTATACTTTACTTTTGGGAGGGAAGCCAGTTCAACGTGAGGAAACCGAGGCCCGGCGGAACATCCTGAAAATGACCGGCGCGCCGATCTTCCAGATCCGCTCGGCCAGCCACAGAACCGCCAGGGCGGGAACAACCGAAAAACAGAACAAACGGTATAAGATCAACCCGCTAATCACCGCCAGGGAAACCATGTCCTGGGGGTCAACCCCTTTGAAAAAAATATCCGTGTTTTGAACCCACAGTGTCAGAATGCCGTAAATCGCCACGCTGCGGGTGCAAAATCGCCACAGATTATTTTTCCGTTTATTCGTGTTCATCAGGGCCTTTCCAGAGGGGACGCCACGACCGGGCCGTCTTCATGGCGAGGATAATCGCGTCCCCCACAATCGGCGCCGCCGCATAACGCCGTTGACCGTCCCGCGTCATGGTCGTGCCGGCCAGCTCGATGGAGCGGAGCAGGTCATTGCGCAGACCGACATCTTTTTCCCGTATGGCACCGGCGATGGTAAAGGCCGTCGCGGTCGCTCCAATCCCCCCAACGACAGGCCCGGTATCTCTGTCCCCGGCAAAGGAATGCCCGGAGGGATATTCCCGGACAAAGGCAAAACCGCCGGCTCTCTTAAGAAGAAACTTTCTGATCTTCAAAAACTGCTCGCGGGCATAGGGTTCATCGACCAAAGCCAGATAAAAAGAGTTCCAGCCATTGTTCGAACCCCGGGACGCCTGCAAGGGACGGCCGGTCAACGTGTCGATTTGAAACGTCACAAGGCCGTAAGGCCCGACTTCGAGGCCCCGGGTTTCCGACACCCATTCTTCGATCAAATTCTCATACCGGGGAGAAGACACCATGTCCGCGATCCGCAGGGACGCGGCGGCCACCGTGTTATCCGGCGGATAATTTTGTCCCGGATATGTTTCCACGTGGCGGTGGGGATATTTTTTCATCCGCCGGGCAATGGCCGCGCTGATTTTGCCATGGAGGTCCGCGAACCGGCCGTCAGGACTCAACAGCGCGTAACAGCCCAACATCAAATTCAAATGGCCGTAATAACCGATATGACCGTCCTCACCGGCCAGGACTGTTTCCTCAAGAGGACTCTCGCCCCACGCCGCTTCATCAAACAAGAAGACGTCGCGGGTCAGGCAAATCCCGATCCAGCGGGCAATGGCTTGCGCGGATTCCTCCGCCGTCTCCGGCGCCATCATGGCGATGTTGGTCAAAGCCGCCGCAGCCATGGAATACGTTCCCAGCGTCCATTCGCCGGTGAATTCAATATTCTTGCTGACGAAGAAATCTGCGGACGTCGGCCGGTTGTCCAGCTTTGACAGCAAAAAGCTTCTTCGCAAGAGGATATCCCGGCTGACAGCATCACCCTTAAAATCTCTCTCCGGAAGGCCGCAAAAAAATCTCAAGAAAAGAGAAGCCAGCACAGCGACGAAAACGGTTTTCAATAGCTTGATCTTCATCAAAGCCGCATCCTCAATAATAAAATCCGAGCAGCGCCCAAAAGACAGGGGCTGACATCCTTTTTAAAAAACGTTAACCGAGTCCCCCTCTCCTCCGCCCGGGCGGAGGTGATTGGGACAAGACGCTTACTCCGTTTTAAGGAGCGCGACATACCCCAGCAGACCGCCGGTGATCATGACGGCGCCTGCGATGAAGTAAATTCCCGCCGTGGTGATCAACGACAGGTCCGTTGTCAGCGCGAACGGCAGGCAGAGGACCGACCCCACCCCGCCGACGGCCACACAGACAACCGCCAGCGTCCTGCAGAACTGTTTGATGGCATCCGGTGTCATAACACTCACCTCCTTTCCTTAATGCCTTGTCCAGAAAAAACGGCACACCGCCTTTCCCTGTTTTCACTTCCGTTATGCAACTTCAGCGGTGCTGACATTGATATAGGTCAGCGATGCCAGGCCCGCGCCGAACAAGACCGCCCCAGACAAAAACGGAGCGCCCATGACGCCGGCCTCCGCGATCGGCCCGACCAGAAGATACGGCAGACAGTAGAACATCCCCGCCGCTCCGACGGCGATCGTGCATATCGCGATAATTCGGCACACATGGGTTTTGTGTAATACGCTGTTATTCATCATCTCTTCCCTCCTTTCATAGACTTCACAATCTGCTTTTTCTCAAATCAACAGGCCCCAACTCTTTGACGCGCAGATTTCCGGGACGCAACAACCCTGAGGAGGATTCTACAGACCAGAAACCATATCAGGGCGATTAAAAGAACAGCCGGCCAGGCAAACGGGCTCAGCAGCCCCCTGTCGATCCAGTCGATCACGGTGCATTCATACGGCTCGCCGAAATGGTTCACGCAGGTTCCGAAAAAGACAATCCCGTTTTTGGGGACCCACCAGGACAACTGAACCGCCGCGACCGTCGCCACGGTCAGAATCATGGTCAAAAAGAGTGCCGGCATACGTCCCTCCAAAGTTTTTCTATTCCCCGGCCAGTCTCGCGCCGGCCGGCAGAGACCAGTCCCTGCCGGACAGAGCACATGTTTTTTCTTCCAACAGGCGCAGCACAGCCGACCGTGTTTCGATCCATTGCGCATACCTCATCTTGGCCTGGGCCGCGTAAACAACGGTCCGGCCGTAGTTCAGATCCATCAATGAATAACGGACCTGCTCCCACAGGGCCGGAGTCTGATAAACGCCGCCGGCAAGGTCAAATAATTCTTTCAGCCTGCCTGCCGGAAGATACCTGGCCGCCGACATCACAAACGCACGGATATCATCAGCCTGTCTTTGCAACGACGATAAATTCGAAATATGGACGGTCTCAAAATCCACCCAACAGGCGGCCCGATCCGACGGCAGACAGACCACATTCGAGACAATGGCATCTCCATGGCTGAACGGCGCGCCTTCCCCCGCGAGGTCATGAAGCCGGGCCAGCGCCTGCAGCGCATCCTTCAGCGCCTCTCTTTTGGCGTCCCAGGGAATGACAGGAGATCCCAGAAGGTCAGCCAAATCGATCCCGTCCTTCATCGGTAAAATAAGCTGTCCCTGCTTGTCCCGCCGGACATCCTCCCCATACAGACGGTAATGGATCAGCTCTTCCCTCTTCGCCCATTCTGCGCCAGTAAGGATTCTGAACGGAACCCCCCATATCCGGTATATCCCGTTGCCGGCAGCGATCATCAGGCGGCTGTGCCAACAACGGGTCTTGATACGGCACCTCCGCGAGCCGTCCATCAACACGCGAGAGCGGTTGACCGGCAACCCGGCAATCATGGCCGCAGGCCAGGAAACGGACAGATCTTTCCAAATTTGATTTAATCGGTTCATGTTTGCCCCATCTCCAGGTAGCGCGCGTACAACGTGATGGCAACCCCCGCGCAAATCACGATGATGCCGAGGACGCGCAATCCCGACAAAGGTTCACGCAGCAAAATCCAGGCAGCCGTCGGGATCAAAACATAATTCAAACTGGTCAGCCCATAAGCGAGGGACAGGGGCGTATCCTTCAGGACCAAAATCCACGCCGCCGTAGAAACGGCCCAGGCCGCCAACCCCGCCAGGATCCACCCGTTTGTCAGGGCAGACACCCACCACGAAAAATTACCTCCAGGCCCCGGGCCGGCTTCCGCCAGCCCCCGGGCGCCCGTACGAAGCAATACCTGTCCTGCCACGGAACAGAAAATGAAAACACCCATCAAACAAAATGTCCTCATGAGATCTCCCTTCAATCATTACACTGAACCATCCCAGGAAAGTCCCAACTACCACTGTGACTTTATCCCAGATGAGTTGCGGACTCCTTCAGCAAGGGATGGCGAATGTCATCGGAATAATTCCTTCTTCCCTGGACAAAGAGAACAGCCCAGACGTATTTAAAAAATGTCCGCAGATAACCGAACCGTCTCAATTCCATCCGACGGCTGGAGGAAAGGGCTGTCAGGCGTCGGTCATAGACAAAGTCTTTCGGATACCGGCGGTAAAAACCCGCCAGGATCGGCCATTCTTCGCCGATCGTGACGTCTTCGTCGAAGGGGCCGAATTCGTCAAAGACACGCCGGGTGCAGAACATGAAGGCGGGCATGGCCTTGGCCCTCGGCAAAGGCAGTCGCCGGACATAATCCCAGAACGTCCACCAAAACCACGCGTGCAGGCCACCTTCCAGGGAGGCCAAACGTGTGATCCCCGCAACATAGGGTCGGTCGCCGCAGAGCCGGATGATCCGGGATAAGGCATCCCTGGGGACCAGCGTATCGGCGTCCACAAAACACAGGATTTCCCCGCAAGCATTGCGGGCGCCTTCGTTGCGGGCGCAGGGAGTTTTCAGCCGCAAACAGGACATCAGCCGCACGCCGTAACGCTGGGCATACCGGTGGACCTCCCGGGCAGTATTGTCAACGCTCATGTTATCGACGACGATCACTTCGACCGGCGTGTCATCCAGATGAACATCGCCCCGCATCCCACCGGCCAGAAATTCCACCGCGACCAGGACAGCATCCAGGGTCATCGCGATCAAAGCCTCTTCATTGCGCGCCGGGATGATCACCGATATTTTCTTAAAGTTTTTCACGCCGCTCTCCTCAGGACATACAAATCCCTGCTCACGCCCGTCAAAGACGGGCAAGGGATAAAATGTTCCACCCAGAATCCGGCCTGCACCGAAAACTCCTTGCAGGCCTGCCGGGTCAACATCCGCCGCGGGACCATGGAATCGGAGCATTCCCGGTTCACCATCCGCGCGGCCTTCATGAGCCGCAGGGCGAAGGACCCGAACGCCCAGGTGCGGCACCGCAAGAATATTCTCCCCAGCCCGGTCTCATATCCGGACTGCATCATGATCACAGGCCCTGTAGTCACGCGGCTGATCTCCCGCAATAACGCGACCGGCTGCCGGGCAAACTGAAGGACGAACAGGACCAGCGCGGCGTCAAAGCTCTTGTCGGCAAACGGAAGCCGCTCGCCGTCAAAAATCACCGGCCCGGCTGTTTTCGTGCTCATATTCACCACGTCCGTTTCCACGGGAATCAAACGGGTTTTCCGGGCGAGCGTCCAGGCCATATGACCGGTGGCGGAACCGACATCCAGGACACGGCCCGACGCCGGCAGATAGGCGTGAAACTTTTCCCACAATTGCCGGGCGCGCCGCTCCAGAATCCTGTCTCCCATTTCTTTAAGCCAATCCATATGTAGCCGCCTGTGGTATCTTGGTATGCCCCGTCTCCGTCCCGCAACTTTCGTGCGGGACTGCGCCGGGGGCATCCGTCTTCGGCATGGGTGCGGTGGAATCCGGCGTAGTCGAAATGCATTTGTCCTGGCACAGCCCGACTTTTCCGGCGAAGACGGATGCCATCTCCTCAAAAGTCACAGGCCGGTATCCTTGCTTCAAAAAATTCCGAATCATCCCCAGCCCCTTCCTGACAAAACCCCGTTTCAGATCATTAGGATGAAACACAATCGTTGGAATGCCGTGGGGCCGCCATTGTGACAACACTTTGCCAACGATGGTCCCCATAAAGCCCAAAGCACCAAAGCGGTCGCACTCCCAGGACCAGGTGTTCAGGGGACGCGCGCCTTTCTTCACATACTCCACGGCTGTATAACCGACTTTGTACTCAAACCCGTGGCGCGCAAGGATCTCGCGGGTGAGCGTTCCGCTCTGCCAAGCCGGAGGCACAAACCCCCGGGCCTTTCGGCTAAAACATCTCTCCAGAATCTTCTGCCCATCACGCAGCCGCTCCTGAACTTGTCCCTTATCCAGCGCCGACATCTCGTCCGCGCCTCCGGTCAGGAAATACACCGCCCCCTGATGGCGCTGATTTTTGTGGGAATACCCGTGCAGAATGATTTCACCCGAATGACGCTCGATCCGGCGGACAAAATGCGGATAGGATACCAAAGGAAAACCGTGGTGCCAGTCCGGAACCACGGCCGAAACGATCTTTTTCCCTATGAGCGCATAAACCCTGCGGTATATTTCGCAGACAGCCCCCTCATGCAACGGCGCAATATCATGCAGACACACGATAAGAATTTTTTCTTGCCCCATCGGTCAACCCTGTCCCTTTCAGAAGTTCTCGCAACCTTTTGATTTCTCCGCGCTGGATCCGGGCCTGGATCAGAAGCGCCAGCGTGAACAGCGGCCAGAGAATGCAGAAAATCCAGACGTTGACGGTCTTATACGTCATCCTTGTCAATTCCGCCGCCTCAAGGAGGATCCCAACGCAAACATCAAAAATGCTCTCCATCATTCGATGTCTCCTTATTGGAAATAAAAATTACAGGCAAATCATCCACAAATCCCGGGTTGGATCGCTCCTCTCGGTCATACTCTCCCCACCCAGACCGCATCTCGCATCTTTCACCACTCCGCCTTCACCGTCAACTTCCTCTACTGTGCACGCAAACCGCCGATCATGTCCTTGAACGTCTAACACAAAAGTTGTGACACAGCCGTTCAGGGAACATACCCGGGCATAAACCGGGTCCTCGGCTAAAGCGGCTTTCAGCCCCTGTCCCGCGGATCGCTGAACACCCTCATTCTGGAGGACACACCTGACCGCGTCCTCGTAGTCAGCGCCGTATCTTTTCAGGGCCCAAGAATGCCTCGCGACAATGGAGCCATTGGCCGGGAATCCAGAGATGAGATGACGTTCCGCGAAAAAAGACAATGGCAACAGGAAAAAGATAAAGCCTGCCGTCGCCCAATAAGCACGGGGCCTCGGGGGAGGAAGGCCCCTCTTCAACTGAACCGCGCAGATGATACCAAGAATGGAAAAAGCATGGCCGCACAGATCATAATACGCCATGCCGATGAAATGGAAGAATTTCACGGTCAAAGCTGCCGCAAGAAATCCGAGAGGCCAAAAGATCAGCCCTAAAAAAACGATCCATATCGGAACAATTTCTTTGTCTTTTCGGGACATACTCCAGATGGCCGCGGCCGCACAATAAAGACCCAAACCATACGCCAAATGAGGAATCAAAAAGCCCCAACCGGCCCATCCCCCCAAAGAGGCATCGATAACATTTTGAAAAGGCCAAGAGATAATTTCCCTCAATAATTTAGCAATCATGAAAATAACAAGGGGCAATAAGATATTGTTCATCAAAACTCTCCTCCCTTCCACCGATCATAACCCAACTTTTGAAACCATGTCGCGCCGATCAACCAGACGATAGCGTGAATCACCATATCATCCGCGGCCAGGTGCGGCACCAGCATGAATTCCACCTGGGTCAGGGCGCACGAGAATAACCCGTTGAAAATGACCTTTTTCGGCGACGTCAACGCCGCCATATAAACGATCCACTGCAGGGAGAAAAATCCAAAACCGCCGGCCAGCAAAAGGAATGCCCATAATTTCCAGGCGGTCAACAGGTCCGGCGAAAGGATCTTCGCCGGAAGAAGGGCAAAATAAACGGCGAATAAAAGCCAGTAACAGGCAAAATCCATGGACAACAGCGCTCCCCTCTCCAGAAGGAACCTTGTTTTCCGGACCGGCTTGAGCAGATCATACCCAAGATACGCGGCCTGTTTATACCGCCCGCAGACCGCGATCAGGACCGGCGCGATGGAATACAGCAGAAAATTGGTATAAGGGCTCTTGTAAAATTTGTGCAAACCCGAAAAGTGCTCGATGAATTGCAGGTACAGCGGAGTCGTCAGGGCCAGGAGGACCAGAACAATCTTGACCTCTTCCCGCTCGATCCGGTCCCAGTGCAACATCCTGGACAAGAATCCCGCTCCGGCCGGATACGCGGGAAGGGCCGCCGGCCTTGATTTGATGCCGCAACGCTCCGCAACAGATTCCACCCATCCGGTCAACACCTGCGTCAGCCTCATCTGATTGCGGATCAGGTCTTTTTGCGGCCACGCCATCAAGAAGGGGTACTCGAAACTGTCTTCCTTGATCCGGAGCAACCGCTGAACGATGAGTGCCGCCAGCAGGAAACTCGAACCGCCCATCACGATCCGGGTCATTTCTGAAATTCCCAGGAACGCGATCACCTGCGAGGTCTGCCCGGCGACCACCAACAGCGCGAAATACGCCATAAAAAGGATGCCCGCGATGGACAGATACCCGAGATAAATGATCAGCAATGAAACAAACAGGCAGGTCATATAAATCCCGGCGAATTCCTGCGGCGTGATCTGAAAGTTGGGCACAAGCCCGCTGCGGCAGATCGACAGGATCCCGATAAAAACCGCGTAAACCATGACGGCGGCCAGCATGTGCGACGGCCGGTGCCGCGGCATCAGCGAGGCGCGGTGATTCGCGAATTGTCTTTTGATCAGCACCCCGAACACAAACGCCAGCCAGGTGATCATGACGAACATCAGCGTCCACATGTCCTCGGCAACGTCCCAAATCCCGAACCGGAGCGAAGTCTTAGCGATGAAGTCTCCCGCGACAAGAATCCCGGCCAACAGCATAAACACCGGGTGCCGGAGATAGATCAGCAGGATTTGCGCGATGCGTTTGCTCATCGGTTCAGCTCCAGAAAAATCTCTTCCAGATTCAGGTCCTCCACCCGGACCTCGGCCTTCCAGGCGTTCTCGAAATACCCCTTTGTCCCGGGGCTGAAATCCCGGACGCACAGGATCGCTTCGTTGCCGCTGGCCTCATAATGCAAAAGCCCGTTGATCTTCAGTTCCTTGGGCACAGGCCCGGCCGCGCGCACGCGCAGGCGTTTGACCTCGTCTTTGAGCTCGTCCAGCCCTCCGCAAAAGTCGATCTGCCCGCTTTTCAGCAAGGCCACGCGGTCGGCCACGCGCTCCAGGTCCGATGTGATGTGCGTTGAGAAGAAAACCGTGCATTCCCGGTTGGACACAATCTCCAGGATGGTTTTTAAAAACTGCCTGCGGGCCGCCGGATCCAAACTGGCCACCGGCTCATCAAACACCAGGAGCTCCGGCTCATGCCCCAGCGATAATATGATCGAAAGTTTCTGCGCTTCCCCCTCGGAGAGAAGCCCGACCTTCTGCCGGGGATCCAGTTCCCATTCGCGGACCAGCCGGTCCACCAGGCCGCGGTTCCAGCGCGGGTAAAACGACCCCGTGTATTCCAAAAGCTGCCCGACCTTGAACCAGGGATAAACCCGGTCCGACTGCGGCACGTAACCGAGCTGTTCCTTGGTTTTCTCCTGAAAATCCCGGGGGTTATCGTCAAGCACCCGGATTTGACCGGCCTGCGTATTGAGAAGGCCCAGGACGCATTTGATCAGCGTTGTTTTCCCGGCCCCGTTTTTCCCAAGCAGGCCGAAGACCGATCCCCTGGGCACAGTCAGCGTCAGGTCCTTGAGCACGTCCTTGGCCCCGTAACGTTTATTGACGTTGCGGATATCAATGACCGCATTATCCATTTTTTTTCTCCTTCCAAAGGTCCTTGAGCAACTCCAGCACCCGTTGAGGGCTCAGCGACAGCTGTTCGGCCCTGGCCATGACTTCTCTTAATAAGGGAACGATCTGGTCCTCCCGGTTTTCGACATTCTTTTTGGGAACAAGGGATATCTTGACCCGCATCCCCTGCCCGCGCACGAATTCCAGCACGCCTTCTTTCTCTAATAAAGAATAGGCCTTGGACACGGTCATGGGATTGATTTCCAGTTCAGCGGCGACCTGGCGGACAGACGGGAGGAACGCCCCCGGGGTCAGGCGGCCGGCCGCCGCATGGGTCTTCACCTGATCGGTGATCTGGCGGTAAATCGGGACACCTGATGTGGCAAGGATTTGAAAATAATATCGAGGGCTGGCGCTCATATTCCTGTCTCTGTGGAATGGTTGGCGTTCATGTGTATTACAATAATAATACACAAATACACCAATGTCAAGGCGTGAAAAAATAAAAACCCCGTTTTCAACCTCGGAGGTTGAAAACGGGGCAAAGGCTAAGAAACTTTTTTACCGGATCGCAACGACGGTGATGTCAAAAACCAGCTGTTTTCCGGCCATCGGGTGATTGAAATCAAGCACAACCGTGTCGCCCTTGATTTCCTGGACTATCGCCGGGACTTGCTGGCCTTCTTTTGTCTGGAGGGGGACCACCATTCCCTTTTCGATCGTGACATTGGCCGGAAACAAGGATTTCGGGGCTTCCTGGATCGCCTCGGGGTTCGGCTGGCCGTAGGCTTCGTCGGCCGGGACCGTGACGGTCTTCTTGTCCCCAACCTTCAAACCCGTGAGCCGCTTTTCCAGGCCCGGGATGATGCTGCCGCCGCCATGGACATATTCCATGGGCTCCTTGCCTTCGGACGTGTCCACCACCTCTCCGTCAACCCTGACGGTATAATCGAGTTGGACCGTTTTACCGTTTTCGATCACAACGTCTCCCGCCTGGGCAGCGGCTGAAAAACCTGCTAAAAATCCGGCCACCGCGAGACTCCGAACGAACCGTTTCATACACCCTCCTGTTTTAGATGAACGACTGTTTTCCCAACGGGCGCTTCGCAGCGGCTCCTGCCTTTTTCAAGAAAATGCCGCAAGACGAGTTCTTCTCCGCCTTGCGGCAAGTTATCCCTGATCTGAATGGCGCGACCCGATATCTCTTTTGTATGATGATCCTGTCAAGGGACCTCGCTTCGCTCGGCCACTTGGCCGTGGCATGACCACGGCCAAGTACTGCATCAAGCCACGGGCAAAGCCCGTGGCATCTGATTTGTCAAATAAATCCTGCCGGGACCTTATAATGACCTCCGCCCGTTCTCCCCGCGGAAAACGTCGCTCCAGTTGTAATCGGTCTCGAGCAGAAAAACGGTCTGGATCAGGGCCAGGTGCGAATACCCTTGAGGAAAGTTGCCGGTCAAACGGCCGGTGGCGATTTCGATGTCTTCGGAAAAAAGCTTGTGGGGGTTGGCGAATTTAAGAAGATTCTCGAACATCTCCCGGGCCTTTTGCTCCTGTCCGGTCAGGCACAACGCGTTGATCAGCCAGAATGTGCAGACGACAAAGGCGTTCTCGGGGAGACCGAAGTCGTCCTCGGCCGTGTAGCGCAGGACGAGATTGTTTCGGACCAGGTGCTTGCATGTCTGCTCCACCGTGCTCACGATCATCGGATCTGTCCTGTCCAAAAAACCGTAATGCAACATGAGCAAATTGGCGGCGTCCAGGTCATCCGAACCGTAGGACATGGTGAAGGCCTTGACCTTGGGATTCCAGCCATGCGCCAGGATGTCCTGTTTGATCTTGGCCGCCATCTTCAGGCAGCGCTCGGCGTAATCCGTCTTGCCGACATGCTTCGCGATCCTGGCCGCACGGTCCATGGCCACCCAGTTCATCAATTTGGAATGGACATGATGCTTGGCCTCCCCGCGTTTTTCCCAGATGCCGCTGTCCGGCTCCTGCCAGGTTTCCAGGACATCATTGACCAGGGCCCGCACCACGGTCCAGAGTTCTTCGTCAAAATAGATCTCCCCGCGGTGGCGCAGAAGCACAAAATAACTGTAAATGGTCTCGATCAACTCGCCGTAAAGATCGTTTTGCCGCTGCCGGTAGGCGTCGTTGCCGACCCGCACCGGCCGGGAAGACTCATACCCCTTGAGATGGTCGAGCGTTCTCTCAACGAGCTCTTTCTCCCCGTTGATGCCGTACACGGCGGAGATGTTGTCGTGCTTGAGCAGCATCCGGTTGAGGATGAACTGAATATAGCGGGACGACGAACGGGCGTGCCCGATCCGGGCGTAGAGGTCGATGATCATGGACGCGTCGCGGATCCAGCAATACCGGTAGTCCCAATTGCGTTCCTTGCCGATGATCTCGGGGAGCGACGTGGTCGGAGCGGCAATGACCGCGCCGGTCCTCTGGAACATCAGAAGCTTCAGCGTAACGGCGGCCCGGATCACCCAGTCTTTGTACGTCTCCGGCACTTTGGTCTTGTGGGCCCAACCCAGCCAATAGGACTTGGTTTTTTCATACTCCACGTAAACCCTTTCGATGTTCACCGGCTCCAGCTTTTCATGATAGGACAACAGCAAATAATACGACACCCCGGCTTTCAGCTCAATCGGCCGTCCGTCAATAACGCGCGGCTTGTCCAAGTCGGTGTAAAGATAAAAGCTGTTGTACTCTCCGCCCTGGGACGTGAGCTTGACATAGTCTTTGTAAATGACGGGGTTGGCGCCTCCCAGGGCATAATTCGGCATAGGTTTGAGGTCAATGATAATCCGGGGCGAGCCGGAAACCACATGGATGTCACGCTGGACCTCCGACGGGCAGAAGTACTCATCGCGGCCCGTGACGAAACGCGGCATGTAATCCCTCACCTCAAAAACACCATGTCCGGTTTTAAACGTCGTCTTGAGGATAGGGGTATAGGAAATGTACTCCTGGCTGACCTCCAGGACGTCCTCGGCGGAAATCCTGAAATGGCCCCCCTTTTCGTCGTCCAGAAGACGCGCGAACAGAGACGAGGAATCGAAGAACGGCAGGCACAGCCAGTCGATGCTGCAGTCCGGCCCGATCAGGGCCGCGCTGGTGCAATTGCCGATGATGCCGTAGTCGTAGTTTTTCATGAGTCGGTCA
This sequence comes from Candidatus Omnitrophota bacterium, assembly GCA_030688425.1. Taxonomy (NCBI): domain Bacteria; kingdom Pseudomonadati; phylum Candidatus Omnitrophota; species Candidatus Omnitrophota bacterium. The sequence goes on from JAUYIB010000013.1 coordinate 65,180, forward strand.
GTTTCTTCAGAGTTTTCAAAACCTCGGCCGGGGAGCGCAGGTAATAGACTGCCGCGGTTCTGCGCGCTCCGGGAGACCCGACAAAGACCGTGATCCCTTTGCCTTTCAAGGCGCGGAAGGCGTCTTCATCTGTTAGGTCATCCCCGATATAAATCGGAAGAACCGGACTCTTCCCTTTCCGTAACCTGGACAAAAACCAGAGGGCGATCCGTCCCTTGTTCCAGCTCACCGGAGGCCGCACCTCATAAACTTTTTTGCCGCTCTTCAGGACGACCCGGCCAAGCCGCACATGCGGGGACACGGCCTTCCGGAACCTTTCCCGCATCCGGCGAAGGTCAGCGGACTTGACCAGCCGGTAGTGAAAACTCAGAGAATAAATTTTGTTTTCGATGATGATGCCCGGGATGTCGCTGCGGATACCGTTCAAACGCCGCAGGATGTCCAGCAACGCCGCTGACACGCGTTTGGGCAAGGGATACGAAAACCGCAGCCCCGGCCCCCGGAGCTCCAACCCATGATTGCCCGCGCATGTCACGCTGTCAAGCCCGACTTTTTTCCGCACGTCCTTCAAAGACCGGCCGCTGACAACCGCCACGCTCACACCCGGTTCCCGCGCCAGCCGGCGCAACACATTCCTGGTCCGGGCCGGTGTCCGGGCCTGCGCAGGCGTGGGCGCGATCGGCACGAGGGTCCCGTCGTAATCCAGGAAGACCACAATCCTTTTCCCGGCCAGCCCCGGCCGGAGCGAATCCCAGGCTTTCAGCAAATGCCTCAATGCCACGGTTCCCTCAATTTTCTTATCCCTGCTCCGTAGACGTTCGCTCGCAAGCTCGCTCACCTCCGCAGGGTTAATTCGCCCAACAAACTTATGTCGCCTATGGCTCCATAAGTCAGCACCTGCTTTCCATAACATCAGGAGGAAGCTGGTGCTGTGCTTGCTCCATCTTGGATTCAAGGGAAGCAAGCACAGGGGCTCATTATTCCTTGAACTCGAATTTCAGCAGTTCCGAAATAATTTTCCCGGCCCAGCGGTAAATGTTGGCCGTGCGGATCGTCTCGCGCATTTTGCCCATCCGCCGCGCCCGGTCCTCTTCGGACAACGTCAGGGCCTTGTAAATCCCCTCGCAGAATTCCTCGCGGTCATACGGGTTGACCAGGACGGCGTCCGTCAATTCCCGCGCGGCCCCGGTGAACTGGCTCAGGACCAGCATCCCCCCCTCGTCCGTCCGGCTGGCCACGTATTCCTTGGCGACCAGGTTCATCCCGTCATGCAGGGAGGCCACCAGCGCGGCGTCGCTGATGCGATAAAGGGCCAGCAGCTTGGGCAGAGAAAAATGGTCCCGCACAAAAATCACCGGGCGCCAGCTGTCCGTTGAATATTTCCAGTTTACATCCTCAACCATCGCGTTGATCTGGTCGTTCAGGTCCTTGTACGGCTGCGTGTGCAAACGGCTGATCACGCCGATCTGCAGAAAGACGAGCTTTCCCCGCAGGTCGGGGTAACGCTCCAGCAAACGGTCCACGGCCAGGATCTTTTCCGGGATCCCTTTGGTGTAATCGATGCGGTCCAGGCCGATCAGGACTTTTTTGCCGGCCAAGTCATAATCGCCGCGCAGGGACTCTTCCAGGGCCTTGACCTCCGCCGATCCGGCCCTCTGGGCGATCCCCTCGAAATCCACGCTGATCGGATACGGGCGGATCAGGGTCTCGTGCCCGGAACGCACGACGGAAAACCGCTCCCGGTCGATCTTGCTTTCCATCTCGCGGTCGATGACGTCGAGAAAATTGTGGCAGTGGTAACGGATATGAAAGCCGATCAGATCATTGGCCAGAAGCCCGTTGAGGAGCTCCTCCCGTTGCGGGCAGATACGGAAGATCTCATAGCTCGGCCAGGGGACATGCCAAAAATGGGCGGTGATGAGCTGCTTGGGAGCCATCTCCTTCAGGTATTGGGGAAGAAGACAGAGATGATAATCCTGGATCCAGACAAAGGCCTTTCGGCCCCCGATCTCCTCGATGACCGCCTTGGCGAATTTCCGGTTGACGCTTTTGTAATATTCCCAGTCCTCCTGCCGGAAGAGGGGCCTCTGGAAGGCCAGGTGGCACAGCGGCCAGAGGACATTGTTGGAATAACCGTGATAATACCCAAGCTCTTCCTCTTTGGTAAGCCAGATTCTCCGGAGAGTGTACGAAGGGTCGTGGGGGGGAACGGTGATTTCCCCGTTGGGCCCCGAGACGGAGCGGTCGGCGTCCCCGCTGCCGAAAGCCACCCAGGTCCCGCGGCAGGCCTGCATGATCGGGTCCAGCGCGCTGATGACCCCGCCGACCCCGCGCTGGCATTCCACCTTGCCTTTTTTATGGACATGCACGTAGGGCTGGCGGTTGGAGACGGCGATGAAGAGATAATCGCCGAGCTTGTCCTGGATGAAATTTTGAAGGTCCGTCTTTGTCCACATCTCCGTTGCCTCCCGGTGTGTCCTGAACTCCCTAACACCATATCCATTCAGGGGAATAATGTCAAGGGTTTCTCTTGGGAGGCGGAGAGAGAGAGCAAAAACCACCGGCCGGACGGCCTTAGCGCCGGTTCAACCGATACGAATCTTGTCCCTGCGGGGTTTTTTTGAGTGGAGATTAATAAACAAAACGAGGCTCGGATTCTCGATCCCCTGACTCCCACTTCTGGGAAGGGGTCACATCCAGTAAAATAATATCACTATCTAATTTCTCGCACCAATGGTGCAAGTTTTTCCTCAAGCTGTTGGAAATCGCTGCGGAGTGAATGCGGCTTATTTGTGGGGAAGCTATTGGATCTGCGACCGCCTCAAGCTGTTGGAAATCGCTGCGGAGTGAATCTCAATTCTTTGAGGTCTGCGAAAGGTGGGACTGGCCGCCTCAAGCTGTTGGAAATCGCTGCGGAGTGAATAGAGGTTCAACTCGTTCTTATGTTCAGCCCCGCACCGCCTCAAGCTGTTGGAAATCGCTGCGGAGTGAATTCAGCGTCCCTTTGGAATAACAGCTCGCCTCCATCCGCCTCAAGCTGTTGGAAATCGCTGCGGAGTGAATCCTGGCCAACAAATATATAAGAGAAAACCCCATGCCGCCTCAAGCTGTTGGAAATCGCTGCGGAGTGAATCATTAGATTGACAGAGCGCACGAATGACGGGGTCCGCCTCAAGCTGTTGGAAATCGCTGCGGAGTGAATGCAAGGGAAGGTGGCGTTAACTAAGCATTGGGGGCCGCCTCAAGCTGTTGGAAATCGCTGCGGAGTGAATATTTCCTTGCGTTCAGACTTTAGCCTCAATTCCTCCGCCTCAAGCTGTTGGAAATCGCTGCGGAGTGAATATAGTTCCAATGACGGCCTGGGTTCCATGTGTTCCCGCCTCAAGCTGTTGGAAATCGCTGCGGAGTGAATCAGTTGCTGCCCCAACGCCGATCGGGTCAACGATCCGCCTCAAGCTGTTGGAAATCGCTGCGGAGTGAATGGGCATGTCGGGAAGCAGGACGGAAAGCGTTGCGCCGCCTCAAGCTGTTGGAAATCGCTGCGGAGTGAATTTACCGAGAACGTCTTGCCGTGGTAAAACCGGCACCGCCTCAAGCTGTTGGAAATCGCTGCGGAGTGAATATCCGCCCACTGACGGAATCCGGTTTGCTGACACCGCCTCAAGCTGTTGGAAATCGCTGCGGAGTGAATTTCTGGATAAAAATTTCCTTGGAATCGTCCAGGTACCGCCTCAAGCTGTTGGAAATCGCTGCGGAGTGAATTCCCCGGACATCTTCATCTCTTTCATCAGAGAACTCCGCCTCAAGCTGTTGGAAATCGCTGCGGAGTGAATGGTCAAACTGTTCGCTAACTGGCCCACCCCTTCCCGCCTCAAGCTGTTGGAAATCGCTGCGGAGTGAATAAAATGAATCCAATCATTACGCCGGAAGCGAGAAGCCGCCTCAAGCTGTTGGAAATCGCTGCGGAGTGAATCGCGACCTTCGTATCACGCGGGTTACAAGGCACTTGAGTGGCGTCCAACGAGCGCCTCATCCAAAAACTTAACTCTATTGATGCCGATACAAACATCATAATTCTAAAGCGATTTATACCAACGTAATGCGAATTGCGAGCGCTCTAACGTCGCTCCGCGATCATCTCCGCACTCGCGATTTCAAAGAGCCTGCAATCCCAATGGCGGAAGGATTGTGGTCGGTGCCCGTAGGCAATCTCAAATTAGCAGAAAACCCGAATCGATGCAATCAAATAATGGTGACACGCGTCCGCCCCACATACGGCAGCCCCAACGCTTCAATAATCAAACTGGCTTCCGACGATTCGCTACCCAAGGAAACAAACAAGACCTGATCCTCATCATTTTGCAGGATATCGGAAAGTTCCGCCTTTAGCTCGGCCAACCGCAGTTTATCCAAGGGGCACTCGAAAACAGACAACTGTAAACGACTGCCATACCCTTCAAGCGTTTTGGCCACACGATACAAACGCTTGGGATGGGAAATATCATAACAAACCAGGAATCTCGTTCGCCTCATAGGTCATCGTGTTGTAAATCCGACATACCCCCCCGCCTCCCCCCTCACAAACCGCCACATCTGCCTTGCCTGGACTTCCAGCATGCGCCGATAGGTCATCTTGTACCCAAACTGTGGATGGGAAACTTCAGTGTCCATTCTCCGGCTATAGGACTCCCAAAAAGCCCGCCGCCCGCGATCATTCAAGAAGACACCGGACGCACTCATAACAAAATCATCCCCTGTTACTTCTCCCCGATTTACTAAGCTAACAGCCACGCTATCTACGATAAGCGGCCGAAATTCTTCCATGAGGTCCAAGGCCAATGCCGGACGGCCATAACGCGGCTGATGCATGACACCTAAAAACGGATCCAAACCAACGGTGTGACAAATCCCCGTCAACTCCTTGCATAACATGCTGTAACCCAACGAAAGAATCGCGTTAACCGGATCGCGCGGCGGACGGCGGTTGCGGGACGAAAAATCAAAGGTCAATTTTTCATCCGCTTTGAACATCCGGCCAAAATGCTCAAAATAAAGCGCCGCCGCCATTCCTTCAAGTCCCAAAAGCCCCTCCACATTCTCGGCCTCTGCCGCCTTATCTCTCAACTCCCCTATTTGATCCAGTACGCGCTGCGGCGGTTCGCTGTTACGCATTAACATGACCCGCTGATTATGAATTTTTGCGCGAATCATTTCACGGGCCATCTTGAGACAAACAACGGGCTGTTCAAACAAACGATACTGCCCCCGCCGCGCATCCACGCCCGAGGCGGGGAGACCCCGTAAAAGCCCAAGAAAGCGTCCGGACGGCGCGAAAAATGAAACGTCAACGTCATGCTCAAGAAAATCCTGCGCCGCCTGTGCCGTCACTTGCACCGCTCCGTAAAGATAAACAGCCCGCACTTGACGAGACGGTAATTTGCGGATAACTTCTTCCTTCACGCTCACAATGATTTGCCCTCCTCGCAATCCGACCTGTGCGCCGGGCGTTTGGACCACAAGGACCTCTCCCTCATCATTCTCCGGACGCGGGGCCCTCTTGATATCAACTGATTCTTCTCTCGAAACTTGCCAAAACCCGGATTCCCCTGGCAAACAAATAGGATACGCGGAACAATACAAACAGCGCGGATCGTCTTTTAATGGCGGTGGGCATTGGCCGCTCGCTGCCACGGCTTTTGCTTCGAGGATCTTCGCGCGGCACTCCTGCATTCGTTCCTCTGAAATATCTACCGGAACGCGACGTTTTTCCGCAGCATAATAGACAAACGCTTCTTTAACCTGAATTCCGTGCTCGCGCAGCAACATCGCCTGGGCAATCACCTGCATGGCATCAGGTTCCTTGGCGACCCGCTCGCCTTGCTCATCACGTCGCGCCGACCCCTTTTTGTAGTCCACCAAAATAGCGCCTTCGGAACCGCCTTCGATAATGTCAACCATGCCGACAAGCCCAAGCGTCTCGCTCTCCAACCGCAGCGAGCGAATACTTGATCCTTCCGGCAACTCAAGCTCCTTCACATTCTCCAAGCGCGACGGTTTATCGACATTGCGGTGGACGCGGGAACCCTCCACCGTGTCGGCGTTTTCCTGAAAAATATTCTCGACCCATTGGTAATAAAACAAACGGGGACAGTAGAGGAAATTGTGGAGACGACGGATAGGAAGCGGGGGTTGGGATTCAAGGTTGGATTGGGTTGGTAAAGGGACGTCGCTCATAAACGAAAGCTAAACATTCCATTCACATGGTGGTTCAATTCCTAAATTGCGAAGGCGTTCTGCATTGATTTTTTTAATGCGTGTCCAGCAATCCTGCTTAACCCGTGTCCAGAAGACTTTGCCTTGTGCTGCCCCAACACTGTCACTGTCACCGGCAGCAACTTTTCGGCCATCGGTGGCAAGTGGCAGTTGATATCGGTCTTTGCCGTCAATTGGCACAGACAGATTATTCCCAAATCGCACTGCCGCATATAAATATGGAGACTTTACGCTTTCCAATTCCTCATCATCACCGCTGTCATCTTCTGCGCTGACAATCTCCTTTTCTTTGACCTTCTTTGTTGTAGGTGGTTCAACAACTTGAACTATGCGGTCTTTGGCCTTGGATGCTGCTTCACTAAAGCTTCCGCGCCGATTTTTGATTTCCAGTTGACCGTCAGTTTTTGCCTCCGTACGGAACACAGAAAAAATATCCACACGATCAGGATGCGCGACTGAACGTATTCCGATGTTTACCGCCGCACCGATGTCCGCATTTTCCTGCAATCCTTCTTTGATAGGATCATGAGAAATAACCGGCAGGAAAGCTGGACCACTGTCCATTGGCAGAACAAGCGTCGCTTTTGAATTATCCGAAAGATTCAGCTTCCCCGCTGCCAGCAAAATCATTTTGGCGCGATCTGTTGGCTGCCGCTTGCCGTCCTTATCAGCTTTTCCGACCGTTTCTTGCTTCCATTTTTTCCACGGATATTCGTTATCAAATCCTTTTGCGACTTGCGCACACCGGATGCCCGGCACGCCAGTACGTGAGCAGAATCGCGATGAAAACCGGGCGTCTACGGTGATGATTTGTATACCGAATACTTGCGCCATGTCTTGCAACTTACCGATGATGGCGCGATGACTCCATTCCATCAATTGACTGTTTTCATAGCGCGAGCGATCTTGGCTCGTTCGGTAACGACTCAAATCTTCCAAGACCACTGCCGCCACACGCGACTTCTTCTGCTTATAGCGCCCGTGAAGGTCGCGCTCTGATTTCAGTTCCCACTTTGATTTTCCGTCAATCGTCACCTCAGCAGGATTCATCAGTTCCAAGCCCAAAGCTTCGGCCAGAATCATGTGAGCCGTTTGATTCACACGCTGCTTGCGTAGTTCGTTAATCTTATCGAGAAACGCCTGTGCTGGTTCGTGAACCCTATCGCCAAGTCGGACTGGTGATGGCTCTAATCCATGGTTGTCCTCTGTGTAAAATCGCCGCTCGAGTTTTGCAAGGCTTTGGCAGCATTGCCGGAAGTCCTGCATCAGGGAGATGCGCTTCATGTTCAAACCACGCATTCCGTGGATGAATCGTTTCGGCTCAATGCTATTGTCATCGCGCTCAAGGAATGACTGTGTAATTTGTCCATCTTGAGTAATGGTGCAGTTGTTCCACTTCCATTTCTTGTCTTGCAGCGGCCAAACAAAGCGCGCTACCTCCGCAATCAGGCTACGCTCGCCAGCAAAAACTCTCATGATGTTTTGCAATTCAGCTTCTGCTGTCTTAGCAAGAGCGTCCCAATTCCATTCACCAGCCCTGTCCGATTGCAATTCCTGTTTCAATTTTACCCAAGCCGTCTTTTGCGCATCCTTTAGTCTTTTGGATTGCTTTTTCTCTTCGCTCGTGCGACCGCCTTTGACCTTGAGAAAGAGCGGATACGTTTCTCCACTGTGCTCGTAAGCCAGCTTTGACCAAAGGTTATCGGGTGCAAGTTTCAGCCTCAATTCACGCATAAAATTATCTTCGTCTTCCTCCAGTTTGTCATCTTTGGACACGAATGCAAGAAAGGCGATGACGTTGAATCGTTGCTCGCCGCGAAACGATTTGAGTTCATCGCCGTCCAGAACTTTATATTCGTGACCTACCTTCTTTTTCGCGCCATTGATTTGCCAGCGGAGTTTGAAGAGAAAACGAATCCGTCCAAGTCGCCGGCGCAAGCGATAGACGAGATGATTGCCCAAGTCTGGAAAAAATTTCAGTTCATCAGGTTCGTGGGGAATTGGCGGCCTTACCGTTGGTGAGAAAACCCGCCCGGCCAGATTTGTGAATTCCGCCTTTTCAGCATCCGAAGCAATACGTCCTCGGCTGCCGCATTTCTCCAGTTCCGGTTCGTTGCCAAATCCTTTATGTTTGTCCTTACGCCAAATTTTTGCGTCCTCGCCTTGCAAACGAAAAGTTCCAAAGTCGTAAGCGTCAAAAACGATCTCGTGCGCGTGACCAGCGGGTGAAATGGTTCGTTGGTTTGGACGGTCAACATCGCGTCCAACTTTCACTCGACCTCGACACCACGCCCCACTGTAACGAACACCCAAGTCCACAGACAGAATATCGAATGGTTCGAATTTTTCGGAACACCAGAGTTTCTTTGCACTGAATTTAGCGTCCGTATCTTCGATTCCATCGGCATTAACCAATGCGGCATCCGCTCCCTTTTTCTTTTCAGTCTTTGCGTCTATCGGCCAACGCAAATTCAGGCCGACCCATTTCCCGTTTTTCTTAACGATGCGGACGGACTTATCGCCCGGAATTTTTGCGATTTCATCAACGAGCTGCTTCTGCATCTCTCGTTCGAGCTTGAACGAGACCATAAAATGCCAGCAGCCCTGTTTGTCAACAGGCAGAAGGGAAGCTGACGAATCCAACGGCTTTCCTTTGTCCTTTTCCTTCCTTGGAAACTTTGGAGGTTTGCCAACAATCAATGGCGTCGCATATTCCGCTTCGACAGAATTGCCTCCAGCATTGGTTATCCGATCTCTTTTGAGTCGACGGTAGCTGAGTGTGAGCGGGTAAAGCGTATTACCATCCTTGTCTGTGAACGCTGGAGAGTCGGTGGGTTCGGCTGATTTCCGCTTTTTGGACGACGCAGCATTTGTTCGAACCAGCTTTACCGGCTTCCCGATGCCCTCACGGTCGAACAAGGCAATTATCGGCGTTGGCGTGACAGGAATGTTAAAATCCAGCGGACGGAAGCTGGTTTCATTGTGCCTGTTCTTCGTATTCGGCCATGTGAAAACGATTGGCTTGGGTTCGCCTGTTGTTTCCTCCCAGACTTTTTTCAGTTCCTCCTTCGCCTCACTGAAAAGCACCCACCACCGAACAAAGTTCCTGGGATGGTGTGACTGCTTATTGTCCCATTCCGACAGCCAGAGCGGATGATATTCTTCCTCACACAGGGTTTTGAAAAAAGCACCGCTGCCGAATCCACCCCCACTTTCTTCGCGAGATTTCTCGATGGCCGCCAACAATTCATCTTCATCAATCGGTTCGCCTTTTTTTGCGATTCGCAGAAAATCCTTCCGAAGGTCCGCCCAACCCCCGATGGTCGCGCGGCGCATTCCGTAGCCAATTGCCCCGCCAAGTTTATCCAGCAATTGACGCATCAAGAGCGGGCGTTGTGTGTCGCCTTCAATTCCGCATAGCTGCTTCGTTCTTCCTTTGTCGTCTTGCCACTGTCCCGTTCCGGTCAGGGCCTCGATCTTTGCACGGCGTTTGCGGATTTGTTCAACACGTTCGTCTGAACGAAGACGGTATTTGAACACTTCCTCGGTGGCACGTTTAAATGCGGACTTGTCAAATCCAGTCCATACCGCGCCGTCCCCAGATTTTGGGGAAAGTCCTAACAGATTGGTAAAAAAAGGAAAAACATAAGCGAATTCCGAACGAACCGCAGCCAAGGGGTCAGATGAATCAGTCTCTTTCCGCTTCTTGATATTTTCAAAAAGCTGTCGTCGGGTTTGGGGCGATGGAGAGAACTTGTAGCGTAAGCATAGCCAGTACGTCCCACTCGGTTTAGAACCGGAGGTAACGGCTGGGTAGTCAAATTGTGCCCGCCGCTTCTTATCTCGCGCAAACTCGCGAAGCGCAGCCACCTCTTCTTCAAATGTTACGGGGAGCAGGTCGGGATCAGATGGAGATGCGTATCGTGCCAACGCTGCTCCTATTGTCTTCAGGGGTTTCCTCCAGAATGATTCTGGACCGCCTGATTCCTGTACCCCGAATGATAAACCATAATCCTTGAGAGCATTTTCACTCGACAGCTCTTGGACTGGTGAGTTGAAGCAATATATCAGCTTCAGTTGTTTTGCATAAGCTGCATCATCGAAGTCCGGACTGAGTGTTGGTTCGACAACCGACTTTAATTCGGCAGCGACTTTCAACCAATAGGCGTTGTTCCGTGATTCGATTTCCTGTCCTCCTTGGGTTGACGCAGGGTTCGCTAGTCGCTGATACCAATTGCTGGCAAACTTTGCCATGTCAGCCAAAGAAGCCTTGGCGGTTTTTCCTTTGCCTTGTTTCTTGAACTGAACAGCCGCACCGGCGAGCTGCTGATAGATGCTTTTCAACGCAACGGTTTCATTGGCGAGCTTTTTTGCGGGAGTCTTGGCATAAACAAATTCCAAGAGTTTGTGCGTCGGATTTACTCCGAGGTCAGGTTGTTTGAGATAGGCTTTTCCTAAATGAGCCGCAATTTGATGCGTTGCTCCTCGCATCAAGTCACTGTGTAAATGCTCCCACATCCGGTTGATCGGCTCGTCGTCCTTGTCTCGTCCGTCTTTAACCAACCCGATGAGGCAAAGGATGTAGTAGCATACCGCATCTTGAAATAACTCGTGCGTTACTCTCAACGCCCGGCAGGTGTTTTCGTGATGAGGTTTAAAATCTTTCTTCGTCTTGCCCGCACCGCGCGTCTTGTGATTTCCTGCAGTTTCTTCAATCAAAACTTCATAACTACGATACAGTGCCATAGCCAGCCTCCAAATCGATATTCACCGCATCCTGAAACAACTCGTGGTGCTGCCAGAGGGCGGATTGCCAATCTTTCAACTCTTCCCAATCTTCAGGAGATTTACCTTTGGCGCCAACTTTAATTTTTTCAACCTTGGTAACTTTTCCCTGATAAATCCGGTTCATCATTTCTTTCCTTCTTTTTCTTTTAAAAAACCCTTATTTACTGAAGGCTCATCCCATATGTCCCGATAAGCGTGGACATAGGAAACCACCGCCTCCGGATCAATATCAAAATAATAACGGCAGAGTTTTTTATATAACACCAGGACCCCATCGTGGAAACAAAAATCGAGCATGCCATCAAGACATTTTTCAATACGCGCCGGATCACGGCTTCGCGTCCTCAGAATAGCTTCGACTTCCAGTGAATACTGGCGCTCAGCCGTGCGAGCAAGTCTTCGCGTGTCTTTGACCAGCTTACCTATACGTTTAACGATATCCTCCCTTTGCGATCCTGTTTTCCTTCTCATCCGTACCTGTTCCTTCGCCGCCCCGTATCCGACTTCGTGAACATCGCCGCGGGGCCAGCGATTTCCATGGATACTTTATACTCTTTCTGCATTTTCAACCTCCTTATCGCTCTCCCTGATCTCCAAAATCCTGTCCACCCGAAACACCCGGATGTCTTTGCGCTTAAATAATCTTTCCTCCCCACAAAAGCTCGAGGAAATTCTGCCAGGGGAGGATACGGATTTTCCCATAAAGCCGTTGCTGCTTTTCGTTAGAGACGAGAAGAGACTTTTTCGGAGAAAATTCATCGGTAAACGCAGCAAGGGAACGCAGGTCTTTGTTGTCCACCCGGCGAGCGCTTTTCACTTCCAGCGCCACCTCTGCTTTCCCCAGAACAAAATCCACCTCAAGGCCTGATTTCGTGCGCCAAAACCGGATTTCGAAATCGCGCTCCCGATAGGAACGATAGGCCAAAATTTCCATCAAGATAAAATGCTCGAAGGCCCTGCCGAACTCTTCTCCGCGCTCTTCCTTAAGAACGCGATTTGTCAGGAATCCCGCCACACCGACGTCAAATAAATAAAACTTGGCCGCCTGGCTGATAACCTGCCGGCTTTGCCGCCTGTTAAAAGGCTCAACCCTGGTCCCGAGAAACGTATCAACCAAAATTTGATAGTATTCCCGGACGGTCTTGTAATCGACGCCGCAGTCCCTGGCAATATTGGAATAATTAGTCAACTGGCCGTGAGAAAAAGCCATGGCCTCAAAAAACCTGGAAAAAGCCGGAATATTCCGGGTCAACCCCTCGGCAAAAATCTCCTCTTTCAAATAGTCCTGGACGTAGGCCTGAAGCGACTTTTGATAATCATCCCGCAAGTAATGGTCCGGAATTAATCCGTGGTTTAACGCCCGGAGCAAGTCAAATTCCTTAAGCTCCGCGGATACAAGGGGAAACATTTCATACCGCCATGCCCTTCCGCCCAGCAGATTGGCATGGCCGCGCTTTAATTTGCGGGCGCTTGAACCGCAGAGAATAAACCTTAGCCCCTCATTTTCTATCAGCCAATGGACTTCATCCAAAACTTGAGGCACCTTCTGGACTTCATCCAGAATGATGGGATGCTTCAAAGCAGGCCCTTTTTGCGCCAGAATTTGCTCTCTTAACAAGGCGGGATTCCTGGTCAAGGCGAGAAATAAATCCGTCCTTAAAAAATCGTAAACCGGACTTTGCGGGAATGCTTCTTTGAGATAGGTTGATTTTCCGGTCTTGCGGGCGCCCCATAAAAATGCGGACTGCTTTACCGGAAGGTTTATCGTTAAAATACGTCGAATGGCTGACATTGGATCATACTCCTGTTTAGTCTGACTTTTTAGAAGTATAGTCTATACATACCGTCTTGTCAATCAATTTGGCTCCCTGGTCATGCCCGGGCGTTTTCTTTAGCGTTTCAATGGTGAGGCGCTCTCCCTGATCTCCAAAATCCTGTCCAGCCGGAAGGCGCGGATGTCTTTGCGCTTGAAACAGTAGGCCTCCACGCCCAGGTAGGTCTTGCCGAGGTATTCCATTTCGCCCACGGCGCGCGGGCCGATGGTGCGGCGGGTCTTCTCATCACCGGCCTTTAAATAAACGATGTCGACGGCTTTTTCGTCTTCGATGGCCTGCTCGAGGATCTTCCGCTTCCGGTCGAGGGGATACAGCTCTTCGGCGCGCCGGTACTGATACCCTGTCATGAATTTCACAACGCGCCAGTCCATAAGAATATGCTTTTTGAGGATCGGCTTTTTCAGCACCAGACCTTCCAGGCTCGTGCAACGGCTTAACGCGACATACATCTGTCCGTGGGCAAAGGTCCCGCGGCCGATATCAACGATGATTCTGGAAAATGTCTTGCCCTGGCCTTTGTGGATGGTGACCGCCCAGCCGAGGCGCAAAGGGTATTGGGTAAAGGATCCGACTTCCTCGGAATCCAGTGTGCCGGTCTTTTCATTGTAAAAGAAGCGGAACATCTCCCAGGTGTAGGGGGAAACCTCCACCTCATCCCCATCGGTCAGCTCGACACGGATGATGTCCGGGTCTTCCGCATCCTTCTCAATAGCGATGATCTTGCCGAGACTGCCGTTGTTCCAGCGTCCCCCGGGATCGTTATTCAACAGCATCACCTGGGCGCCGGTCTTCAGGCACAGAATTTCTTGCGTGGGCAGACTTTTGAAGTCGAAGTCCCCTGTCATCCGGCCCTCATAGCGGGATGTCCGGCCCGGGAGCGCGTTCAGCCGCTGTTCATTGATCCGGTTGGCCAGGTCATTGGTGGTGGTCAGGTGGATATACAACTCGTCCGTGCCGGGCGTAAAATCGGGAATACACCGGCTGTTCAAAACCTTTAGGTGCTCTTCCGTCACGGAATTGTTGCGGACCGCGTTGAGCAGGCCGATAAAATCATCGTCTTTCTGCCGGTAGATCTTCTCCAGTTCGACAACCTCGGCCTGGAAATCCTCGAGCACTTTCGCGTCGAAGAAATACGGGCTCCGGTACATTGTTTTGCCGTTGCCGCCGCCGAACACGGCCCTTTCCGCCGCGCCCACCACCGGAGGGAGCTGATAAAGGTCGCCGATAAAAATCATCTGCACGCCGCCGAACGGGGCATCCGCGCAAGGTCCGCGCGATCTCAGAAAAGCGTCCACGCAATCCAAAAGGTCGGCCCGGACCATCGAAATCTCATCAATGATGATGGCCTCCAGCTTCTGATACATCATCTTCCTAGTTTTCCCAACGCGGATGGCACGCACTGCCACCGGAGTGATGTCGGGCTTGAAGCCGAAAAAGGAATGGATGGTCTGACCTTTGACGTTGACGGCGGCGACACCGGTCGGGGCCAGGACAGCGACGTTTTTGCGCGTATTGGCGCGAAAATATTGGAGCAGTGTGGATTTGCCGGTGCCGGCCTTCCCCGTTATGAAAAGATTCTGCTGGCCGTTCTCCATCAGGCCATACGCCCGGGCGAACTGCTCGTTGAAGTCCAAATTCTGCGGATGACGGGTTGTCATTGTTTCTGGACGCCTCTGTTGTTACTGTTCATTTTGCGGTCACACGAACGGCAGATCCTCGCTCCAATAGCAAATATTTATAGCTGATTGCGGTCTTACGCCAGGGTAATCTGCCCCTCGCGCGGCGCCGTGCTTAACGACGATCCCGGCCTTGACCAGCGGGGCAATCAATTGATTGACGCGCGGATTGTTCTCACCTTTATCCCCCTTCTGCGGCCTTTCACCGGCCGGTCTGGATCATCTTCAGCACATTCCCCTTCGTAAAGACGTTCATGTCGCCGGGGTTTTCGAGGAAATTCACGACGTCTTTGTGCACGGTTTTCCAGTCCGCTTTTTGAACGACACCGCTCAAATATTCCCGCCAGTCATCCTTGCCGGGGAGCTTTTTCGCGTAGCCGGTCTGCCTTAAGGCATTGTGGAGGAGTTTGAAGTTGGGGACAATCGCCGGGAAGCGGGACAAATACCAGGCGAGGTCGAAATAGTCCCTGCCCTTGGTGTATTTGCGGCTTAAAAGCGCGTGGATCTTCCCGGCCAACAGCGAGGACAGATCGTGGGACAAAAAGGCGATGGGAAAAAATTTGTTGACGATCCGGGTTGTCAGAACCGCCCCTGAGGGCGGCCGGCTGTCGATCTCGATTTTGATCGAGAACTTCTGTCCAGGGAGGGGTGAAAGCCCGGCCTCATGGAGCAGCCCGGCGAATTTGACAAAGGCTCCCTGGACCGTCCGCGTTTCCTTATAGACGACCTCGACCTCATAACCGGCCAGGACAAGCTCCCGTTTAATGGCACCCAGCAAATCCGCGAAGGCAAGGGCGGGCTTTTTGTGCAACGAGAAGTCCAGGTCTTCCGAAAAACGCGGCAGATCATATAAAAACCGCAGGGCGGTCCCACCGACAAAGGCCGCCGACTCAAAGACGCGGCGGTCGCCCATGATCCGCAACACATAGGCCTGCAAATATTCGCGCATGGCGTTGTATTTGGCGGCGGTGGACTTCTGCGACGCGGCCAGCTCCAGGCAATAATCTTTCACAGCCGTTTGGTCCCTTTCTTTTCCGTTTGAATGTATTCCCCGATCAACTGGACCGTTCTCGTTAAATTCTTCTTTTGAAAACGGCGGGCATACTCCGCCAACCGGCCCAGGGCGATGTTCTCCGCGTTTTGCAGACGCATTTCCCTCAAATAGTCCAAAGAGACCTTCGGGTGTCTTAAATAGAAAAAATCCAACAAGGCCTTTTCCGGCAGGGCCATAAAAACCGTCTGGCCGTCCATCGTCCGCGAGGCATACCCCCAGAACAGGGACGGCTTTACGTGCCGGTATTCATAACGGCCCGCCGGGGTATTGAAACTTTCGGTCCGCTTGGTCGTCACGGACGTGTAAACGGCCACGGCTTCCGGGATAAGGCCGTGAAATTCCAGGGCCTTTTCCAGGCTGACATAAGAAGGGCTTTTCAAAACGCCCGCCAGGTAAAGCTCGGAAGGGTTGACCTTCCGGTAGGGTTCGGCGAGCAGGTATAAGCTTCGCTTGAGTTGAATCAACCGACCGGCCCTGACCCAGCGGCTGATCTGGACCTTCAAGGACGACGAGTTCCTTTCTTCGGGCGGCAAGGCCCGCAGGTCGACGAGGGGAAGCCCCTGAACCCGCTTGAGGAAGGCATCAAATACCATAGCAATAACTTAACATATTTGTTAAATAATAGCAACGTAATATAAATGGCGTCCCGCCCTCCCTTGTTTCCAATAGTCACGGGGCACAAAACCACAAAAAGCGTCTCACACCCGAACAGCAAGCCCCTTTTCCAACAGCAGGTTGTTCAAGTAAACATCCGTCTCCGGATCGGGTTCGCCGTCTTTGGGGATAAAGACATCCGCCAGGTAGCGGTCGTATTTGTCGGAACGGGAGCTGCGCACAATGATGAGCTGGGCCTCTTTCAGATGCGAACGGGCGAAGCTGCGGGCCTCGTCTCCCTCCGGCGTGCCGACTTCGGGGCAATCGAGATCGCGCAGGCGCAGGACCTGCCGCGTCCAGACATTGAACCCCAAATCCAGCCGGACCTTGAGCGTGTCGCCATCCACGACCTTTTCCACATACGCGGCGTAGGTGAAAAGGTCCTTGACGGTCCGGTCGGTTTTGTAAAATTTATAGCCGTCCTCCCGGGGACGGGATTCGACGATCTGGTTCTTGGCGAAGCCCGTCAACAGACGCGGCTCGACCTCAAAATAGTTGCCGAAGCCCAGGTCCACCAGCAAGCCGGAATCGCCGCTCGCCGCAAGATTCGGACGTTCGACAAGCTTATAGGTATACAGCGTGCCGCGCAGAGGGACAAGCGGCTTGCGGTTGACGGAAGACCCGGCAGGGCTTGCCGCGCTCTGTGTTCCACCCTGCAGTCTCTCCTCTTTGAGACGGACGGCAAGTTCATCAACCGACCAGCCCTTTTGAAACACAGCCTTTTCCAGACGCAGACGTTTTTTATCGTCAGGAATGGCAATCAAAGTCCGGTAATGGCTCCAGGAGAAAAGTGGCCACGTGGCCACTTTTCTCGGGTCGGGGTATTTCTGAACGAATTTGACGCAACGGTGCAGGACCGTATCACTCACCCCCAGGTCCTGAGCCAGACGCTTGACGGTTTCCTGCCCGCGCCGGGCACGCTCGTATTTCAAAATGTGCGCGTGGATCAGTCGGCCCGCCTCCCAATACGTGCGCACTCGCTCCTGCTCGATGCGCTGTTGGCCCTCAACCAGGGTTTTCTTGACTTTAAGGACCAGCGCCGCATACGCGTCGGACGATGATGATTTAATGGTGCTGGATCCCCGCACGGTCATGCGATACAAGCTCCTTCCCCCGCATGATTTGCTGACGCAAATCAAAACTGCGGGGCCTGCGGTCCGCCCGCCAAACTTACGTTCGCCTATGGCCCCGTAAGTTTGGGGCTCATTAATAATAAAAGCCGGTTCTTTCGAACCGGCTTTCCTGATCTCTAATTTTTTCGAAGATGACACCTTGAGACAACATACCCACTCCCTTCAACAAAAAACCTTCACGACGCATTTCCGGCTCGTGAAGGTTTTGATTGTTTTACTGACCTTTCTAAACTGATATCAACAGTAGTAGTCAGTATCTCGACGTTTGCTTTCTTAAAAACCTTAAAATCAGTTGAACAAACGTCAATAAAGTGGCGGATTTATCCCTTCAAACTGCACCACGACGATCGCTGAACTTTTTTAGTTATAACTCCATGGGAGATTTTTGTCAAGCTTCTCAATTAGGCCCGATTCTCTCCTTCTGCCGCCGCCAGGTCTCGCCCGACAGAAACGATCTAAAGTTTTTTCAATCGCGCGAACAGCTCCTGATAGACCTTGTCGTCTCTGCGGATGCCGACTTTGATCACAAAGACAAGGACTTCATTCTTGACGATTTTGTAAATCACGCGATAATCACCGACTCGGAGACGATGATAGCGCCTGAATTCCCCGGTCAACGGTTTGCCGTATTCTTCGGGAGACGCCGTCAACTTTTTGTGGATTGTGGCGAGGATTGTTTTTTGATCGACCGGCGGGATGGTTTTGAAATCCTGCTCCAAAACCAGGCGATGGATTCGAACTTGCCACATCGGGAAATTAGACCTTGATTTTTTTAATGACTTCCTGAATGTCCAGATAATCCGAAGACTTGGCCCCGGCCTCGCGTTCCTTGGCCAGATACCCGAGCGCAAAATCTTCAAGCAACTCCAGGGTCGCCTCCATCTGATTGTATTTTTCCATATCCAGAAGGACGGCAACCGGTTTATTTCGGCGCCCGATCAAGACTTTGTGCTTTTTGGCCTCGGCCAAAATTTGATCAATGTGGGTTCTTAATTCTGAGACCCCCACCAGGGTGGTATCTTCTCGAACGGTAATCATCGCTTTCTCCTCCTCTCGCAGGAGCTCTGGAACAAGGATAGCATTAGCATGATGAATTGTCAAATGTATTGCGCATTGGAATGTCAATCTAACATGCAACTTGAGGAGGCTATTCTATTTTTCCCTTCTCCCTCTTCCAAGTCTTCATGCGGAGATTAAGGATGTGACCGGGATGCCACCAGTAGCGCCGGCAGATGCCGGCATAGTCTTCCCGGCTTAAAGCGTGGACGGCGACGCGGGCTTTCATCACGGCGGGGTGAGAGCCGAAATACGGCGGGAAGCGGTTCAGATCGCCGTAGGAATACTCCCCTTCGCGCTCCTCGGCTTTCAGGGACGTGAACCCGATCTGCTCGGCGTTCACGCGGCGCCGGGTCATGACGTCTCCGGAATGGACCCAGCCGTAATGATACAGCAGGCACCCGGTATTGCGGCGGCGCAGGTCCTGCCCGTCCTTGCGGCCGAACCCCCAGGCGTCGCCGATGGATTCGATCCGGCCGTTGTTGCGGACGATACGGTCCTGCTTCTGATACCAGCCGTGGTCGACCCGGTAACGGTAGTAACTCCCGTAAAAATGCAGCCAGGAAAAACGCAGGGCGTCCGTTTGTTCATCCGTGAGATGCTTTTCCATGACACGGTGGAGCCGCGGCAGGTCGTCCTCATGGATGACCTCATCGGACTGCAGATAAAACGCCCAGTCTCCGGCGCATTCCTTGAGGGCGATGTTGGTCTGCCGGGAGAGGACAGTTTTCCCCTCGGAGAAATCCCATTTCGTCTGGATGACGCGGACCTTGGGGTCGCGCAGGGACCGGATCAGCCCCAGCGTGTCGTCTTCGGATTCCCCGACGTTGACGATGAACTCGTCGCAGACCGGGAGGATGGAACGGATGGATTCCAGGGCGGGGTAGTTATACTTGACGGCGTTGCGGACGATGGTGAAGCCGCTCACCTTCATAGCGTTTTGTAAACCTCTTCATAAACCCCCAGGGTTTCCTGGGCGGTTTTCAGAAAAGAAAAATCCTGCGCGCGATGCAGGCCTTTGTCTTTAAGCGACTTTCTCAATTTGTCGTCCTGGAGGACCTGATGGATCGCTTCGGCGATCTCGACCGGGAATTCGGGGTTCACCGTCAACGCGGCGTCCTTGGCGATCTCGGGGCAGGAGGACACGTTGGAGGTCACGACCGCCGCCCCGCAGCAAAACGCCTCCACAATGGGAAAACCGAACCCTTCATAAAAGGACGGGAACACAAAAACATCGGAGAGATTGTAAAAATAGCGCAGGGCCTCATCGGAAACATACCCCAAAAAAATCACCTGGTTGCGCAGGTTCAACTGCTTGAGGACGTCGCTGATGATCTCCTGCATCCAGCCTTTCATCCCGATGACCACGAGCTTGCCGGGGTATTTGTGCTTCTGTTTGAGCTGGGCGAAGGCGCGCAGGAGGTTCTGGAGGTTCTTGCGCGGCTCGATCGTGCCGACGAACAGGACGAACGGGCCCGTGATCCCCTTGCGCCGGATATACCCCTCGGCCTTCCGCCGTTCATGGTCGCCGACCGGATAGAATATTTTCTTGTCCACGCCCTGATACACCAGCGCGACCCTGGACAGGTCCACCGGGAAATACCGGCACAGGTCGTTGATCGTGTTCTGCGAACAGCAGATGATCTTGTCGGCCCGCTCCACGATCTGGTGCAGCTGTTTGTCGGTCGTCTCAATGGTCTGCGGGGTGTGTCCCTGGGGATGCGCCTTGTAAACAAGGTCGTGGACGGTCACGATGACCTTGGCATCATGGATATGGAAAAAATCCGGGCTGGGGGAATGGTAAAGGTCGGCCGTCTTCAGGGTCTGGTCGAGGCCGTGGTTGAGCCAGTCGATCTTGACGGAAAAATTCTTGGCGTTGATCCGCGGGGCCCGGCGCTTGAAGTCGAAATAGCTCTTGCGCACGTAGAGCCAGTATTCGTTGGCCTGGTCGATTTCGCTCAGCGTCTTGACGAGGTTATAGGCATAGCGCCCGATACCGGCGTAATGCGTGGTGAGGAAGGAACGGCAGTTGATGGCGACGCGCATGGAGATTCAGATCCCTTCGCGGTTTCAGGGACAATTTCATAACCTTCTTTTCCTGCGTCCGGCATGATGAAAGCTTCGGGCTGCGCCTGCAGGCAGGAAACTCGCCGGGACACAGCCCCCTCTCATGAACAGCAAAACAAATGGTTATGAAGCCATTTTAAAGACGCTTGGATTTCAGGAATTCCGCCACAGATTCGACGACCCAGTCCAGCTGCGGGATCTCGATGTCCTGGTGGATGCCGATGTGGAACCCGTGGTCCCCGCAGTATTCCGCCTCCGGAAAATCTCCGAGCTTGTGCCCCAGAAATGCGTAACTCGGGCATTGCGTCGGCATGGAATAAAACAGATTGCGGGAATCCACGCCCTTGGCGTCCAGAAAATTCACGATCTCGTCCTTGGTGAAACCGGCGTTCTCCCGAAGAATGACCGAAAACGCGTGCGGGCCGATTTTCTCCCCGGCGTCCTCCCGGATCGTGATGAAAAAACGTTCGAATTTCCTGAATTTTTCGATAAGGTACAATAAATTCCGGCGGCGGCGCTCCAGTATCTCCGAGAAAATCCTGATGTTCCCCAGCCCCACGGCGGCTTCGATCTCGTTCATCTTGGCGGAGAAGCCGATCCGGCGAAACTCGAATTTATTCACGATCCCGTGGTTGCGCAAAGACCGGACAATGTCCGCCATGCGGCTGTCGTTGGTAATCACCATGCCGCCCTCGATCGTGGTGACGATGTGCGCGGCGTAGAGACTGAAAGCGGCCAGGTGGCCGATGCTCCCGACCAGCCGGCCCTTATATTCGGCGCCGTGGGCCTCGGCCGCGTCCTCAATGACGTACAGCTTGTGCGTCTTGGCGATCGCCATGATCCGGTCCATCTCCGCCGGCTTTCCCATCAGGTGCACCGGCATGATGCCGCGTGTCTTTTCTGTGATCACCTGCTCGATCTTATCCACATCGATGTTCAATGTCTCGCGCTTGACGTCCACAAAAACCGGTTTGAACCCGGCCTGGAAGACCGCGTTTCCGGTGGCGATGAAGGACAGGGCCGGGACAATGATCTCGTCCCCCCGCCGGGCGCCGTAATCATACAGGACGGCCAGCGACAGGGCGTCGGCGTCGGTGCCGCTGCTCACGGCCACGGCCTCTTTGACGCCGAACAATTTGGCGAACTGGCGCTCAAATTCCTCAACGTATTTGCCCCGCGTCACCAGCTTGGTCGTAATGGCCTGGTCGATCAGCTTGCGGGCCTCCTCGGTGATGGACACCGTCCCGAACGGGACTTTGTATTTCGTCTTGGCTTCGACACTCAAAGGCTTCTGGTTCATGCGGCCTTCCTCTTGGCTAAAAGCTTCTGCGCCTCCTGGTAACGTTCGGGGGTCCCGATGTCCAGGAAGCGGTCCTCCATGATGTATCCCAAGAAATTCCACCCGATCAGGCCGGGGAAAAGATCATACTCCAGAGAAAAAACGTTCTTGCGTGGCATCCGGTCGAAGATCACTTTGTCAAAACAGTAGACCCCGGCGTTCACATATCCCGTTTTGAATTTCGCGGCAAGTCCGGAAAGGTCCTCTCGCGTCTTCTCCAGAAACCCGGCCACGCGCTTTGAACGGTCCAGCAGGACGGAACCGAAATCCCCGCGGTTTTCCGTTTCCGCCACCACCACCGATCCCAGGGCCTTTTCATCCCGATGAAATTTCACAAAAACTTTGTAATCCAGCGGGCAGAAACAGTCGCCGTTCACGATGAGGAACGGATCGCTCTTGACGAACCGCCGGGCGTTCTTGACCGCGCCCCCCGTGCCCAAGGGCGCCTCTTCCCGGGAAAATACAATTTCAAGCCCAAGATCTTGCGTGCGGTAATATTCCTCGATCACGTCGGCCTTAAAGCCGGTGCACAAAATCACACGGCGAAAACCCTGATCCCGCAAATATTTTAAAAGGATATTTAAGAACGGCTCTTCTTTGATCGCGGCCATGGCCTTGGGGCTTTCGCCGGTCACGGATCTAAGCCGCTTGCCGAGCCCGCCGCAGAGGATCAGGACGTCGATGGATTTAAGGTCGGTCACTGTCGTAAGGCTCATGAGCCCCGGCTGCTTTAACCGCCGAAAATCGCTCCGCGATTTCGGCAAAGCAAAACGCCGGGGTTAATTCGCGCAACAACTTGCGTTCACTGCGTTCCGCAAGTTGTGCGCTCATTAAACTTTCCCGCTGTTCGGCTGGTAGAAGATGATCTGGCTGCCGAGGTTCTCGAACTTGAACGGGATCATCAAAAGATTGCGCAATTTCTGACGGATGGCTTTCTGCTTTTCCGGCGGGGCAAAGACGAGGACAAAGCCGCCGCCCCCGGCGCCCAGGAGTTTGCCGCCGATGGCCCCGGCCCGCCGCGCGGTTTCATAGATCTGGTCGATGTGCGGGTTGGAGATCTTGGTGGACAGCGACCTTTTCAGCTGCCAGCTCTCGTGCAGGAGCTTGCCGAAACGGGTCACATCGTTGCCGTTGAGGATATTGACCGCTTCCAGGGCCATCTGGTGCATGGCCTTGAGCTCATTTTGTTTTTTCGGGATATTCCTGATCTGTTCCGCGGCCACCTCGGACGCCGTTCGTGAAAAACCTGAAAAGAACATCATCAGGTGCCGCTCCAGGTCCCGGCTCTTGTCCTGGCTGAACGTCACCTTGCGGACCTGCAGATGGGTGCGGCCGCCGAACTCGATAAAATTGAACCCGCCGTAAGCGGCCAGGGTCTGATCCTGGCAGCCGACATTCTCCTTGCACATTTTCTGCTCGATGTGGATCGCCTCGTTCGCCAGCTGTTCTTTGGTGGTCATGATGCCCTTGAGGGCGTAAAGGCTGTTCAACAGCCCGACGGTAAACGACGAACTCGACCCCAGCCCCGTGCGCGCGGGGAGATCGCCGTCGTGATGGATCTCCAGCCCCTGCTTGATGCCGAGGAACCGGATGACCTCGCGCACGGCCGGGTGGTCGATCTCATTGACCTTTTGCACATGCTCCATTTTGGAATAGATGATGCGCGACTTGTGGTCGAAAAACGGCGGCAGATAACGGCAGGTGATGTAGCAATATTTGTCGATGGTGGTGGCGAGGACCGCGCCCGGGTGTTTTTCAAACCATCCGGGATAATCTGTCCCTCCTCCGAAAAACGACACGCGAAACGGGGTTCGGCTGATGATCATGGGACCGGTTGCTCCTCTAAAAGTTTCCGTTTGAGTTTGATCTGCGTGGATCGAAGGGTCTCGTCCGCCGCGACCTGCCCGAACTTGCGCTTGAGAAGGTCGAGGAATTTCGGGTTGGTGTGATACGCCAGCCACGCCTTGTCGCGGAAACCCAGGACCTGACTGGCCGACAGGCGCTTCGTCGGCAGCGGCTGGGTGTGATAGGAATGCTGGGAAAATCCGGCGTAGGTCTCGGGCAGTTTCCATCCTTCCTTTATGGCGATGCCGTGCAAGGGGCTCCCCGGATAGGCCATGGCCGAATAGAAATTCGCCATCTCGGTGCAGAGCTCCAGGGACAGGTCCAGGGTCTGCTGCATGCTGTCATAATCGTCTTCCGGAAGGCCGAAGATGTAATTGGCCGCGACGTTGATCCCGTGGTCGCGGATCTTTTTGACGATGCCGCGGATGTCCACGTCCTCAAAACGGCCCTTGGTCACGTCTTTGCGGACCCGGGTGTTGCCGCTCTCGATGCCGAGGGCGAGGTAATTCACCCCGGCCTTTTTCAGGGTCTCCAGGTAGGGCTCTTTGACCGTGTCCACCCGGGAATAGCACCAGATGTTGAATTTATGTCCGCGCTGGATGATGAGCTCGCAAAGCTTCATGAAATGGTTGGCGTTGAGGACAAAAAGTTCGTCGGCGATCTTGATGTTGGTGATCCCCATCTCGGCGAAGGTGTCGAAATCGCGGATGATGAATTCGGGGTCCCAGTACCGGAAGACCGCGCTGCCGTCGGAGTATTCGTTGTCCTGGCGGTTGATGATGTTGATCATGCAGAACGAACACTTCATCGGGCAGCCCAGACTGGTATAAAGCGCGGCGAACGGCTGCCGCTGGCTGTTGTTGGGAAGGGCGTGCCAGAGGGCCGTGCGGTAATTCTTCATCGGCAAAAGATCCCACGCCACGCCCGGCAGGTCGCTCGGCAGATCCGGCTTGGCCACGATCGGCGACGGGGGATTGAGGATGACCCCGCCGTCCTGACGGTATCCCAGGCCCAGGACCTTGTCCAGGCGGCTCGCCAGGTCCGTCTGCAAAAGGGTGGAGATCGTGTAAACGCCCTCGTTCTGACAGACAAAATCCACGCAGGCATGGCGCTCCAGAACCTCGCGCGGCAGGGCGGCGATGTGGCCTCCGACAAACAAAATCTTGATTTCGGGATTGAGCCGCTTGACCGCTTCCGCAAGGGGAACCGCGCCCTCCATATTCTGGGAACTGGCCGACGGCTGCTGGCCGTAAACGACAAAGCAGACCACGCGCGGGTTGCGCTCCTTGATCATGGACGCGGCCTGGTCATCTTCGAGATGCAGGGCTTCGCAGTCCAAGAGGTCCACGCTGAATCCCTTGATGCGGCAATGGTTCGCCAGCATCCCCGCCCAGATCGGCGGCTCGATGGCGGAAAAATCCTTGCTCAGATCCTGATAGATCTTATGGGCCGCGTTGGGATGAAGGAATAAGATGTCGAGTTGTTTCATAGTTCTAAGTCACACGTCACAGGGTCACACGTCACAGGTCACAAATTGGGGTCTTAAACGTGTGCCTTGTGACGTGTGACCTGTGACTTCTATATGTTTGCATACTGATTCCGTTTAATAACCTGATATCCTTTAACCAATTCCTTGATCCCGGCGGACAGCGAGACATCCGGCTTGAACCCGGTCTTTTCGATCTTCTCGTTGCTGACGATATAATCGCGCTTGTCCGGGTCCTCGCCGATCTTGGACTCGACGAAATAAAACTCCGGGACGTGCTTTTTGATCTCCTGGCAAAGCTCCATTTTGCTCAAGTTGGCGTCGCTCAGGCCCACGTTGTAAGGTTCACCCTTCATCTTGTCAAAACGGTTAAGGGCGTGGATAAACGCCTTGGCCACGTCGCGGACATGGATGTAATTGCGCTTGAAATGGGGCTCGAACAGCACGACAAAACGGTCGTAAACCGCACGGTACGTGAAGTCGTTGACCAGGAGGTCCAGCCGCATCCGCGGGCTGACACCGAACGCCGTGGCGAGCCGGAGGGTGATGCCCCGGCCGGACGCCAGGATCGCGTTCTCCGCGTCCACTTTGAGCTTGCCGTAAAGCGAGATCGGGCGCAAGGGGGTTTTCTCCGTGCAGAACTTCCCCTTCTCCCCCACGCCGTAACCGCTGTTGGTCGTCGGGAAAATAATGACCTGTCCCTTGCCTGTCAATTCAATGATCATCTTCACCGCGTCCAGCAGGATCGTCTGGGCGCCGACCGGGTCCCTGGCGCAAAGCGGCGCTCCGGTCAGGCAGGCCAGGGGAAAAATCGCGTCGGTTTTTTTCAAAAACTTTTCCATCAGCCCTCTGTCCCGGGTGTCTCCCCGGACGATCGTCAATTTCTCATCATGACAACAATCCAGCAGCGAGGACTGGTTATACATAAAGTTGTCCAGGGCCACGACCTCGTGCCCCTCCTGCAAAAGCCGCGGCACCAGGACCGACCCCAGATACCCGGCTGCCCCTGTCACGAGAATCTTCATAACGGATTCCTTCCCTTTCCTGGCTTCGGGGACACACAAGGTCCCCGCTGTTACAATCGATAATCTTCGCTCACGCGGCGCTGATAACCTTCATAGGTCTTTGCGATCCCCGTGTTCAGGTCCGTTTTGACCGACCAGCCCAGCTTGGCCATCCGGCTGATGTCGAGAAGTTTGCGCTTCACACCGTCCGGCTTGGACCGGTCAAAAACGATCCGCCCCCGGAACCCCACGGCCTTCGCGACCATCTTGGCCAGTTCCCGGATGCTCACGTCATGGCCGCAGCCGACATTGATGATCTCATCGCTGTCATGGCTTTCCATCAGGAAAACCGCCGCCTCCACGAAATCTTCAACGTACAGGAATTCCCTCCGGGGACGGCCCGAACCCCAGATCACCACCTGGTTCTGCTTTTTCTGGACCGCCTCATGGAACTTGCCGATGAGCGCCCCCATCACGTGGGCCGTGGTCAAATCCGTGTCGCTCTGCGGGCCGTAAATGGTGGCAGGGACCAGGACGATCGCATTGAACCCATACTGTTTCCGGTAGGCCCGGCACATCGTCATCCCGGCGATCTTGGCCACGGCATAAGGCTCGCTGGTGGACTCCAGCGGCCCGGTGAACAGGCTGCTTTCCCGCATCGGCTGCCGGCACCTCTGGGGATAAACACAGGAACTGCTGATGAACAAGAGCTTCTTGACGCCGCTCTGATACGCCGAATGGATCACGTTGTTCTGGCAAACCAGGTTCTCGTAAATGAACTCGGCCGCGAGTTTCTGGTTGGCCTCAATGCCGCCCGAGCGCCACGATGACAAAAAGACGTAATCCGGCTTCTGTTCCTTGAAAAAATCCCGGACCTGGTAAAGATCAAGGACATTGAGATTGACCTGAGCGGAGGAAAAAATCTGCGTGTAGCCGTGATTCCAGCAATACGCCGCGAGGGACTTTTCGACGATATCGTTATGGCCGACAATGAGAATGCGCGATGATTTTTTCATAGAACCCGTGCGATGCCGCCCCCTGTCGTACCGCCGGTTTGAGAACCAGCCGGGGCTCCCGGGGTGATTTCCCGGGAAATTCGTCCCGAAGAATCATTTCTGGCTGTAATAATTCCCGTGCTCAATCAGAAGCGTCGCCTTGCTGTCCGGGCGTTCCAGCGCGTGCTTGTAGGCCGGGAAAACATCCTCCGGCTCGTTCAACTCGACGACTTCAATCCACCCGAACATCCGGCGGAAGGCCTCGGCATAATTTCCGACGTGCTGATGGCCCGGATGGACAGGGGAATCCGGCCCGACCGCGACGCGGATCAGGATCCTCGGCATAATTGTGTTGCCGCTGACGGCCGGCAGTTTGTCGATCATGTTGGCCATGTCCGCCGCGGCCAGCAACAAAAAATTTTGTCTCGGGTAAACCGAGATGGGCACGTAACCGGCCAGGGCCAGCCCAAGGGTAAACTGCATCTGAAAACTTTCATTGACCGGCATTTCCCACGCGCGGTCCTTCGGGAGGTCCCTCAGGGTCTGGAACATAAATGTGCCCGGGCACGCGGCTGTCTGCCCGATGAACAGCGTCTTGGGCTGCTGGGCCACCCATTCCATGGTGCGTTTGATTTCGTCAAAATATTTCATGCAAGTACACACGTTCTCACGGACACACGCACTCAAAAATCCTTGTGCTCCTGTGTCCTTGTGCTCGTGCGCTCCTTTTAATCCCAGCTGCCTCGCTAACGCTCGGCAAACCGCTGGGACTAATTCGCACATCCGGCTTGCGTCGATTACGGCTCCGCAAGTCGGGTGCTCATTAGAATTTAATCAATTTCCCCAATCCCGAATGGGGATAACCGTTGGTGTAACGGAAATAAATGATCTTCTTCTCAAATCTGGTGTCCTTGAACCACGGCTCCGGAGACCCCCAGGTTTCCCGCGTGGGGGTCATGACGCTCAGGTCGTTGTCACAGACAACAAACGTCACAGGCAGATCAAAATTGCAGGCGTATTTGACGGCCTCGTGAAAGATGCCGGTCTCGGCCGACATGTCCCCGCAAAAAAGGTAAACATGCCCCTTCTGGTTCTGCCGCTTGAGCGCCCAGGCCACGCCCGTGGCCGTGCCCATCAGGCTGCCGGCGATACCGGAGCAAAGCACTTTGTGCTCAGGAAAACACAGGGAGATGCTTTTCCCATCGAGGATGGCCTGCTTCACGGTCTCCCGAGGGACGCCCTTCAAAAGGGCCAGCTCATGGGAATCCCAGTACCCGAAGACATAGTCCTCCGGCCCGATCTTGTTGTCGCGGAAAATCTTGATCAGCTGGTCCTCGCGCCCGGCCCGCAGATGGACGGGGGCGCGGATGGCGCCGGTCGCAAAAATCTCGGCGATTTCCTTTTCAAAATTTTCCAGGTCTTCCTTGGTCAGCATCTCCGGGGCCTTTGTGGTCATGACGGAGTCATATTACCAAACTCAACGACGGATTCAACCTTTATTCGCAACATTTGCACGAAGAGCAGCAACCCAGCTTGGCATGAAACCAGGCCAGGGTTTCCTGCAGGCCGTCCTCCAGCCTGACCTTAGGCTGCCATTTGAGGGCCTTACGCGCCAGCGCACTGTCCGGCCGCCGCTGTTTGGGGTCGTCGGTCGGAAGCGGGCGGAAGACGATCTTGCTCCTGGCGCCGGAAATTTTCAGCACCAGTTTGGCAAACTCCAGGATCGTGAATTCCGAGGAATTCCCGAGATTGACCGGCCCCGTGATCCGGCCGCGCAACATGCGCGCGATCCCCTCCACCAGGTCGGAATAATAGCAAAAGGACCGGGTCTGCTTTCCGCTGCCGTAAACCGTCAACGGCTGGCCATGGAGGGCCTGGTCGATAAAGTTCGGCACGACACGGCCGTCCTTGAGCCGCATACGCGGGCCGTAGGTGTTGAAGATCCGGATGATCCGGATGTCCACCCCGTGGTACCGGTGATAGGCCATGGTCATGGCCTCGGCGAACCGTTTGGCCTCGTCATAAACGCCCCGGGGGCCGATCGGGTTGACATGCCCCCAATAGGTCTCTTTCTGCGGATGGACCTGGGGGTCCCCGTACACTTCCGACGTGGACGCCAGCAAGAAGCGGGACTTCTTCAGCTTGGCCAACCCCAGCGTATTGTGCGTGCCCAAAGACCCGACCTTCAGCGTCGGGATCGGATGGGTCAGGTAATCCACCGGGCTGGCCGGTGAGGCGAAATGCAGGATCGCGTCCACCGGGCCCGAGATATTGAATGGCTTTGAAACATCATGCCGGACGAATCTGAAATTTCTGTTGCGGCGGTGATGGCGGATATTGTCCTCGGAACCGGTGATCAGATTGTCCACGCAGATCACCTTGTTCCCTTCCGCCAGAAAACGGTCGCACAGATGGCTCCCTAAAAATCCGGCCCCGCCGGTGATCACAACGACTTTCCTGCGTTCAGCCATGACTCATCCTTCCTCAAAATGTTTATTTACAGTTTAAAGACCTTCTTGCTGATAACGCCTTTATACACGTTGCGAACGTCAAAAATCATCCGGGCCGACGACAACAGCAGTTTGTAATCCACCGCCGTGTGGTCCGTGGCGATAAAGACGCAATCATAGCGGGAAACGGTCGCGCGGGTCAGCGGCACCGAATCCTGATAAATCGTCCCGATGTGGAGATACGGAATGACCGGGTCATGATAGTCCACCCGGCATTTTTCCTTTTTCAGGATCTCTATCAGGGTCAGGGACGGCGACTTGCGCAGGTCCTTAACGTCCTTTTTATACGTGACACCCATCACCAAAATTCGCGCGCCGGCCAGCGCCTTGCCCCTGGCCTTCAGGAGTTCCCCGACGCGGCCGACGGCGTATTTCGGCATGTCGGCGTTTGTGTCGGCGGAAAGCTTGATGTATTTCGAGCTGAACCCGTACTGCTTGACCTTCCAGTAGAGGTAGAGCGGATCGTCCGGAATGCAATGCCCCCCGACGCCCAGCCCCGGATAGAACGGCATAAAGCCGAACGGCTTGGTCTTGGCCGCGTCGATCACTTCCCAGACATCGATCCCCAGCCGGTGGCACATGACCGCCACTTCGTTGATCCAGCCGATATTGATGATGCGGAAGGTGTTCTCCAGCAGTTTCGTCATCTCCGCGGCCTTGGCCGACGACACCAGATGCACCTTCTTAATGATCTTTTCGTAAAAAAGTTTTGCCGCCTGCCCCGAAGCCGGGGTCAATCCGCCGACCAGCTTGGGGATGCGGGTCACGTCATAACTTTTATTGCCCGGATCGATGCGTTCGGGAGAGAACGCCAGGAAGAAATCCCGCTCCGCCTTCATTCCGGATTTTTCCAGTTCCGGCTTGATGAGCTCTTCCGTTGTCCCCGGATACGTGGTGCTTTCCAGGACGATCAGGGTCCCCTTTTTCAAATATTTGGCGATGGTGCGGACGGAATCCACGATAAAAGACGGATCCGGCGTATATTTCCGCTTGAGCGGCGTCGGGACGCAGATCACGATGGCGTCCACCGACCTCAGGACCTCAAAATCCATCGTCGCCTCCAGCTTTCCGTTGGCAACGACCGCCGCGATCTCCCTGGAAGAAATGTCAAGGATGTAGCTTTTCTTAGCCCTGACTTTTTCGACGCGGTCGGCATCCTTGTCAAGGCCGTAAACCTTAAAACCGGCCTTGGCAAAATTCACCGCCAGCGGCAAGCCGACATACCCCAGGCCGATCACGGCCACGCGGGCTTTTTTGGTCTGGATTTTTTTCTTCAGGATATTCAGCATTCCGGTGTCCTTTCAAGAGTATATGCCCCGCTCAAGCGAGACGATGCCACGCCCAAGCCGAACGGAGAATTGGCCCCGGCTGCTTCACCGCCCCAGAGGGGCGAAGCAAGGCGGCCGGGGTTAGTTCGCCCTGCAAACTTACGTCGCTAACGCTCCGTAAGTTTGGGGCTCACTAAATCCCGCGCCCGATCCCGTAATATTCAAACCCGAGCTTGCGCATAGAATCCGGGTTGAGCATATTTCTCCCGTCAAAAATGACGGCCTGCCGCATTGTCCCGCGGATCTTCCCGAAATTCAAGGTTTTAAACTCCCCCCATTCCGTCAGGAACAACAGGCAGTCGCACCCCTTGGCCAGGGCATAGGCATCGGCGCAGAACGCCACGCCCTTAAGCATTTTTTTCGCGTTGGACATGCCCTGGGG
Organism: Candidatus Omnitrophota bacterium; assembly: GCA_030688425.1. Lineage (NCBI taxonomy): Bacteria > Pseudomonadati > Candidatus Omnitrophota > Candidatus Omnitrophota bacterium. The sequence continues at coordinate 96,605 of JAUYIB010000013.1, forward strand.
ATCATAGGCCTTGAGCCGGGCGCCTTCCCGATGCAGGGCGGCGATGATGTCCAGCGACGGGGCGTTGCGCATGTCGTCCGTGTTGGATTTGAAGGCCAGCCCCAGGATGCCGATCGTCTTGTCCTTGATGTTCCACAATTTGTCCTCGATCAGCCGGACAAACGAGGCCTTCTGGTCTTCATTGACGTTGCGGACCTCCTTGAGAAGGCCAAAATGGTAGCCGTTCTTCTCGCTCAAACGGATGAAGGCGTCCACGTCCTTAGGAAAACAGCTCCCGCCGTACCCGATACCGGCGTCCAGAAAACTGCGGCCGATGCGGCGGTCGAATCCCATGCCTTCGGCGACCTTCAAGACATCCGCGCCCACGCGGTCGCAGATCTGGGAGATCGAGTTGATGAAAGAAATCTTTGTGGCCAGAAACGAATTGGAGGCGTGTTTGATCATCTCGGCGGAGTTGATGTTGGTGACGACCACCGGCGCCTTGAGCGGCTTGTAGATCTCGCGCAGGAGCCGTTCCGCGCGCGGCGACTCGACGCCGATCACGACCCGGTCCGGCTTCATGAAATCCTGGATCGCCGATCCCTCCCGGAGGAATTCGGGGTTGGACGCCACGTCGAAACTCAGGCTGTTCTTGTTCCGGAATTTCTTGGGCAGATTGAGCTGGATGGTCCGTTCGATCCTTTTGCCCGTCTCCGCCGGCACCGTGGATTTTTCCACGATCAGCTTGTAAGAATCCATGTGCACCGCGACCTCGCGGGCGACGTTCTCGACATAGGTCAGGTCGGCCTCGCCGTTTTTCTTGGACGGGGTCCCCACAGCGATGAAGATCACCTCGCTCTTTTTCGCGGCCTCCGCGACCGAGACCGAGAACGACAATTTCCGCTTTTTGACCTGCTGGCGGAGAAGCTCCGGCAGGCCGGGCTCATAAATCGGGATGAGGCCCTTCTTCAGCTTCTTGATTTTCTCTGAGTCATTATCGACGCAGATCACCCGGTGGCCGATGGCCGAGAGGCAGACCCCCGTCACCAGGCCGACATATCCAGAACCGACGATTGCGATGTTCATATACATCCTTTCCTGATTGTTAAGACCGAGGGCTCAGTTCGTGCCCTGCGCGCCGGACTTCCGGCGGTTGAAGTTCGTCCCAAAATCGAATCCGAGGTCCGGGAAGGCCTTCAGGGTGAACACCACCCAGATCTCGGAGCCCTGCCCGCGGGTGTCGTTGAAATTGATCTCCATGGTCCAGTCATGCAGGTCCCGCTGGATGGCGTATTCCTGTTCCTTCCAGGTCCCCCGGTTCACGTCGACCCGCTCATAAATCTTGAGTTTCCACTTGGGGTTGATCTTGTATCCGAATTCCGTGGTGATCTGGTCATCGACATTGATGTTGAACCGTTTGCCGATCATCGCGTACCATTTGTCTTTCGGGTCCCTGAGCGCGAGATCAAAATTGGCGGTCTCCAGGTGTTCCTCAATCGTATCGTAAGTCGAATCCGCGTATAACGACAGCCACTGGTAGGGCGTCACGTCGATCTTGGACCGGATGTCGTTGAATCCGCCCTTGCCGGGGTCCTCCTTGAGGCGGAAATCCGTCTCCACCAGGATGCGGGCTAGGTCAACGCTCTTTTTGTCCCTCTTGGTCTGTAGTTTGTTCTCAAACCCGAACACGATGGTGTGCCCCCGCGTATAAGCGTCGATCCCGTCGTATTGGTCCAATTGGGACGCGGGGATCGTCGGGTCATGCTCGTACAGATAAGCGGCCGACGGAGTGAAGACATGGCGCAGGCGGTTGATGTCCAGCCCCCAGAGGTTGGTATGGGCTTCATAGATCCGGAAGAATTTGGTGCTCAAGTCCGCCCCGGTGTTGAACTGCCCGCGCAGGACATCATACTGGGACGGATCCTTCGTCTTGCTGTAATACGTCCCCCGCCCGCCCGCAAAAGGCGTGATCTCGAAAATGGAGAGTTTGAACGGATACGAAAGCCGCTGGTCGGTGTGCATGCGCATCGTCTCCTGGCGGATCTCGCTGGGGCTCGCGTCTTTCTTGGTCAGGTTGGAAAACAGGCTGGAGTTCCAGAAATAAAAACCGGTCGACCCCACCCGGATATTGGCCAGGTCGTATCCCACCTCCGGAAGCCGCTCGACCTTGGACTCGAAACGGTTGACGCGGGCGTCGGTGCGGAAGCTCAGCGTGCCGGCCTCGAGAGAACGCGTCAAGAGAAAATAGGTCTGCGGGTTGGCGTCGTCCTCATATTCGCGCTTAAAATAATCTTTCAAAAATTCGCTGTCGCTCAGCTTGTAATATTGCCAGATGGCGTTTGTCTTCTCATTGATGTCCCACTTGTGGCGCCATTCGCCGCGGAAACGTTCCCTCTCGACCGTCGGGAGGGTCCTCTCCTCAAAAAAATGCTTGGCGCCGACCAGGTCCCTCTCGTTCATATAATAGGTGCGGATGATGCCGCTTCCGTATTTCTGGGTCTTGTAATCCAGGTCGATGCCCGTCGCCAGGTCCTTGCGCTCGCGGTAATCGACATGGATCGTCCCCCGGACGTCGTCGGCCAGATAATACCGCCACTGCGTGAGCACAAACGCGCCCCAGTCCTTGTCGTACCCGGGCGTGAACATGAACCGCGGCTTTTCGTCCTTGAGGGACTGCGTATACTTGGGAATGAACAGGAACGGCGTCTTGCCGAAAAGAAGGCGCACGTTGCGTGCCTGGGCCTTGTCCCCGGGATAGACGTCCACCTTGCGAGATAACAAGCGGTAATGGGGCTTGTCGTGATCGCAGGTCGTCAGGGACGCGTTCTCCATCTGGAGGTGGTTCTCGCCGACCTTAGAGATCTTGCGCCCTGTGCCGTAAAACGGCGGGAACACGATCTTCGCGTCCTCGAAGTCGCCCTTCATAGTGTTGTAATCAAATCTCATCTTGTCGCCGGTCATCCGGCCGCCTTCGCGCAGGAGCGTCACGTTGCCGATGGCCGTGGCGATGTTGGTGCCCCGGTCGAACTCGATCCGGTCGGCGGTCAGGGTGACCTCCCCCTTAACGATGGACACGTTGCCCTCGGCCACGACCTTGTTCTGCTCGGTCATGAATTCCACCCGGTCGCCATTGATCTCGACGGCGCTGGCCTCCTGGAACGGGTCCTCGGCCGCAGCGAACGACGCCGGCAAAAGGACCGCCAGGGAGAACGCCAGGAAATGGATACGCATTTTAAAATCTTTTGTCATCTTAATCCCGATAAAACATAACGACCAGAACAATGACCAGCAACGCCGCCAGGGCCAGAAAAATCATCGTTCGCCCCCGCTCCTGACCAGGACCTGGGCGCCGAGAATCCCGGCGTCGTTGCCCAGGGAAGCCCGGACCACATCCACCATGGAGGCCTGGACGCGCATGGCCCTTTCCCGGAGGATCTCTTTCACAATCCGAAAAACAAACCCCGGGCAATTCGCCACACCGCCGCCGATCACGATACGGCGCGGATTCAAAAGATTGACCACGCCCACCAGCCCGTTCCCCAAATGCCCCGCGAAATCCTCCCAAAAAGCTATGGACCTGCGTTCGCCGGCCTTCGCCCTGCGGGTGATCTCTTCCAGCGTGATATTTTTGTTCCGAAAAATGACGGCGGCCTTTTTCAAAAGCGCCAGATTACCGACCGAGCGTTCAAAACAGCCGTACCCGCCGCAATTGCAGGCCGGTCCCGTTTCATTGAGCGGCATATGCCCGATCTCTCCGGCCACGAACCCCTCTCCCCGGTAAAGACGGCCATCAAGAATCAAACCGCCTCCCACCCCGGTCCCCAAAGTCATGCACAGCATGTTCCTGGTCCCTTTTCCGGCGCCGTACTGCCACTCGCCCAGGGTGATGAGATTGACATCGTTTTCAAGGAACACGGGCAGGCCGAGTTCATTCTGAATCATCCGTTTAAGCGGGACTTTTCTCCAGCCGGGGATATTGGGAAGAAAAATGACAAGCCCTTTGTCAAAATCCACCAGCCCTGGCAGGCCGATACCGATCCCGGCGATGTCCCTGAAGGACACCCCGGCCTGACCGGCCAAGGCACGCACTCCAGCCATGATCGCGGCAATCAAGCGGCTTTTGTGAGAGATGAAACTCTTTGTATTTAGTAGACTTCTGGCAATGATCCTTGCGGAAGGCCCGGCGATTCCCAGCTTTACGTTGGTCCCGCCCACATCGATGCCAATGACATATTTTTTCATGAACCTGAACCCGGCCCTGCGGCCGGCGGCCCTTTCCAGGCCATTGGAAATTTTCTTAAAATGAGGCGGCCTTTCCCGGGATCATTCAAAGTCTTCCCGCAGGACAGCCGCCCAAAATCTCATCTTCAGCCGATTATAAAAAGGAAAAGAATATTTATTATACTATTATTTGAATTGTGCTTCATTTTACCTGAAAAGATGCGGGGATTCAAGCTGAAACAAACCTATTTTAGGGAGGAATTCTGGGAGGGACGGCGGGGTCAGCGGGTGTCCGAATCATAAACTCCGAAGGTGCAAATCCTGTTTCGTCCAAGCTTTTTGGCTCTGTAAAGAGCCCAGTCGGCCTTATCCACCAGTTCCTGGCTCCACTTCCCGTCTTCCGGGGAAGCGGCGATGCCGATGCTCAATGTGACCTTGACGGCCGCGTCATAGACCAAGATCGTTTTGGACGCAACCGCGGACCGGATGCGTTCGGCCACAAAATGGGCGCCGTCCCGGGAAGTGTCCGGAAGGATCACGCAAAATTCCTCGCCGCCGTAACGGCCAACAAGGTCGATCTCGCGGATATTTTCCTTTATCAGGGAGGCGATGGCCCGCAGGACCTGGTCCCCGGTCAAATGGCCATGCTCGTCATTGATCCTTTTAAAGTAATCGACATCGATCATGAGGAAAGACACCGGGCTGGCGCGCAGGCTGGACCGCCGCAATTCTTCCTCAAACCGCTCCAGGATGTAGCGGCGAGTATGCGCCTCCGTCAAGCCGTCGGTCAGGGCCAGCCGCTCAATCTGCTGATACAAACGGATCCGGCGCAGGGCCAGCGCGAACTGATTCACCAGAACCGCGACCTTGTCCCGCCCCTCCCCGGAGATATCCTGGATCCAGAGATATCCCAAAAGCCGTTTCTCGCCCTTGAGCTCATAAAGCTCGCCGCGCCCGGAGCTTTTCAGCGCTTTGATTTCCTCGGAAAGGGGATCCAGGAGGCGGCATTCGCCAAATGACACGTAGTCCTCCAAATGCTGCTTGAGCACCCCCAGGGCGTCTTCTTCACTGAAATTCTTTGTGATCTCTTTGGTCATCGTGTATAAAGTGAATATTTCCGCCGCCTGCCGTTCAAGCCGCTTTTTCTCGGAGAGAATCCTATCTCGCTTGTCGGACCACTCCTGATAATCATGCCGGGCACGGCTCAACTCCTCCTCGGCCTGCCCCAGCATCCGATGGGCGGTCCGGCGGATCACCGCAAAGACGGCCGCCCCGTAAACCAAAGCCAAAAATATCATCAATGGATGCACCATGGTCATGTCCTGACAATCCCCGTAACCCCCGGCTAAGCGCCGGCGATCTGGTTTTTACCTTTCTTTTTGGCCCGGTACAAGGCCAGATCCGCCTGCTGGATCAAGTCCTCTTTGACCTGCGCGTCGTGAGGAAACGCCGCAACGCCCACGGATACCGTGATCCGGGTTTTCTCCCGGCGCAGGATGATGCTCTGGGCCTCGACCGTCCGGCGGAACTCCTCCGCCATGGCCATCGCCTTGTCCTTGGGGCAGTCCGGCAGGAGGACCGAAAATTCCTCCCCGCCGTAACGGCAGAGAATGTTTCCCGGCTCTTTGAAACGATCGGCGAGGATCAGGGCCACCGCCCTGAGGACAATGTCGCCGGCCGTGTGCCCAAGCCGATCGTTATATTTTTTGAAATCGTCGAGATCGATCATGAGAAACGACACGTCTTTTCTGAGCCGGAGACTGCGGCTGATTTCATGCGAAAGCCGCTCCAGAAGCTGGCGGCGCAGATACAGCCCCGTCAGGCCGTCCCGGATCGCCAGGTCTTCCACGCGTTCATAGAGCTGGGCGTTTTCCACGGCCACCGCGCCGATGTCGCCGATCGTCGACAAAAACCGCAGGTCGTCAGTGGCGAAAGAATTTTCCTGCGGGCTGTCGACGCGCAGGATGCCGACGGGTTTATCGGTGATGACCATCGGGGAACTGATCAGGGAACGGATCGGGTGGGCCTTGTCCTCCGGGATATTGTCGAGATCGAAACGGAAATCGGTCTTGACGTCCTCGATCAAAAGGGGCTTCATGTTCTTGACGATCCACTGGTCGTAGATGTCCCCCTGCTTGGCCATGATCGTGACGTGCCTGCCGCCGCGCAGCGAAGAGGCGATGGCGAGCTCCCCTTCCCGGGACCGGACAAGGTACAGGATAATGGTGCTGTCGTTCTGCCCGAAGAGCTCCCCGGCTTCCCCGGTCAGGGCCTTGGCCGTTTCCGGGATGGAAAGGCACATGCAGAGTTTCTCGGTCAACCCCTTCAACCGGTCGTAGTCGACGATCTTTTTCTGAAAAGACTCGATGGCGAGGCGTTCCTTTCCGATATCAGCCGTCAGAAGATTCAGCCGCTCGAGATAATCCTGCCGGTAAAGGCCGATCTCGGCGCGCTTGCGCGTCGACCGGTGCTCCTCGTAAAGCAGGGCCGCCAGATTGACGATGGTGATGCCGGCGATGACGGGGAAAAAAGAATTCCAGAAATATGTCGCGTAGACAAAGAAGGAGATCAGGGGAAAGACAAGAAGGGCGGCGGAAAAAGCGCGGGAGCTAAAGAATTGTTTTTTCGGTTTCTGTATCAAAGAAATGCACCTTGCTCATGTCAAACACCAGATCCATGTCGCGGTTGACAACCGGACGGTCATGAGCGCCCACGCGCGCGATAAAGGAGTGACGGCCTGTGTTCAGGTATAAGTATACCTCGGAACCCATGGGTTCCACAACTTCACAGGTGGCGGTCACCGTGTTATCGGGGGTCGCCTGGGAGACAAAGAGCTTGTCGTGGATATCCTCCGCCCGGATCCCTAAAATCACGTCCTTCCCTTCGTACGGCGCGACGGCGTTGTACATCTCTTCTATCAGTTTAACCTGGAATTTCCCCTCATCAAAATAATATTTCTTTTCCTTCTTGATGAGCCGCCCGTTCATGAAGCTCATGGGCGGCGAGCCGATGAAACTGGCCACAAACTTGTTGGCGGGTTTGTCGTAAATGGTGATCGGGTCGGCGCACTGCTGGACTTCGCCGTTATGCATGACCGCAATGCGGTCGCCCAGGGTCATGGCCTCGGTCTGGTCATGGGTGACATAAATGAACGTGGTCTGGAGCCGCAGGCGCAGCTTGTGGATCTCGGCGCGCATCTGGACGCGCATCTTGGCGTCGAGGTTGCTCAAAGGCTCGTCGAAAAGGAACACCAGCGGCTTGCGGACAATCGCGCGGCCCAGGGCCACGCGCTGCCGCTCCCCGCCGGAAAGTTGGCGCGGCTTGCGGTCGAGGTGCTTCTTGATCCCCAGGACTTCGGCGGCCTCGTTGACGCGGCGGACGATCTCGGTTTTCGGGTATTTGCGCAGCCGCAGGCCGAACGCCATATTTTCAAAAACCGTCATATGGGGATACAAGGCGTAATTCTGGAACACCATGGCGATGTTCCGGTCCTTGGCGGGAACGTCATTGACCAGCCGGTCGCCGATCCAGATTTTGCCCTCAGAGATGTCTTCGAGCCCGGCGATCATCCTCAATGTGGTGGATTTTCCGCAGCCCGAGGGGCCGACCAGGACGAGGAACTCGTGGCTCTCGATGCCGAGCGAAACGTTGTTGACGGCCCGGACACCGCTCTGGTAAACCTTGCTGACGTTTTTTAAACTGATCTGGGCCATAATCAAACAATAAGCTGTAAACTATCGTTCGAAGTTCGGGAAAACTCTTTTATTCGACATCCAACAAATCGCCTCCGTCCGCTACCCTGCCGTCTTTATCAATGGCCTCTCGGCCATATCCCTCGCTCAAAAAGACCTCGTCTTTTTCTAAAAGAGGATGAAAGCCTCGGTGTGCGCCTGCCTGCCGGCCGGCAGGGAACTCTCTCGGGGATATGGCCGAGAGGCCATCCCCGCGACATTGGACAACGGGTCAACCGCTATGATTCTGGGTATAATCAATGACCTGGAAGATGGCTTTCTTGAGGTCTTTACGGGCGGCGATCTTGTCAATCAGGCCGTGGGCGAGAAGGAATTCGGAACTCTGGAATCCTTCAGGGAGCTTCTGCCGGATCGTCTGCTCGATGACGCGCGGCCCCGTGAACCCGATCAGGGCTTTCGGCTCGGCGATGATCACGTCCCCCACCCCCGCGAACGACGCCATGATGCCGGCCATGGTCGGGTTGGTCAGAACGGAAATGTAAAGAAGCCCCGCGTCGTGATGACGCGCCAGCGCCGCGCAGGTCTTGGCCATCTGCATCAGGGAGAAAATGCCTTCGTACATCCTCGCCCCGCCGCCGGACCCCGAAACGATCACGACCGGCAGCTTGCCGGCCGTAGCTTTCTCGATCGCGCGGGTGATCTTTTCGCCGACCACCGATCCCATGGAGCCCATGATGAAACGGGAATCGGTCACCGCGATCACCGTCTCCTTGCCCAGGACCTGTCCCTGGCCGGTGATCACGGCGTCGACCAGCCCCGTCGCTTTCTGGTCGGCCTCCAGCTTTTCTTTGTAGGTCTTCGGCCCCTTAAATTCCAGCGGATCCAGGGAAACCATGAATTTGTCGTATTCTTCGAAGGTCCCTTCGTCGATCAAAAGGGCGACGCGCTCCGGGGCGGTCAAAGGCAGGTGATGCTGGCAATGCGGGCAGACGTTGAAGCTGTTCCTGATTTCCTTGGTGTAGGTCAAGGCGTCGCAGGACGGGCACTTGGACCAGATGCCCTCCGGGATGTCTTTCTTCTTGACCTTGACTAAGGTGTATTTGGGTTTCCCGAATAAAGCCATGCCTTGCACCTCAAGGAGATCGTCGGCTACTCCATCTTATGGACCGTGAGGCCGGACAGCACTTTGGGATAAAAGTAGGTTGTTTTGGGGGGCATGCGCTCGCCGTTGAGGGCGATGGCCTTGAGCTGCTGGATCTTGACGGGATTGAGGATAAAGCTGGCATCGGCTTTTTTGGCGTCCACCGTGCCGATGGCCTCGTTCAAATCCTTGGTATAAATGATATCTTCCGAGGCGACCCCCACCTTGTCCAAGATGAAATATTTCAGGATCGTGGCGTCCAGCCGGCGGTATTCGCGCGAACCTTCGGTCACATACTGGTCGATGAGGAGCTTGTTCTTGAGCCGCAGCAGGCGGCAGCCTTCCCGGGTATAAAAGCCGATGGCATGCTCGTTTTGCCCGGCCTTGGCCAGGAGGATCGCCAGGTCTTCTTTGGACTTGATTTTGTCCACCCTGAAAAACTCCTCCAGGAAATCCAGTTTTTTAGGAAGTTTTTTAATGATCCGGTGGATGGAAAAGATCTTCAAATCCTTGGAATCGATGTTGGTAAAATAAGTCATCACGAAATTGAACGGCTCCTGGCCGGTGGGCTTTTCGATCTTGGCGATCTTGCCCCGGCGGTATTCCTTGGCCACCTCATAGCGGTGATGACCGTCGGCGATGAAAAGGTGTTGTCCTTCCATGGTGTTCACGATGGGCTGGATCCGGACCGGATCATCCAGCCGCCAGATCATATGGCGGACGCCGTCTTCATCCATGACGTCAAACATCGGCTTGCTCGGCGCCAGATGTTTGATAAACGTCGTTTCCACGGTTTTCTCTCTGTCCGAGAAACAGACGAAAATGGGGCTGAGCTGCGAACGGACAGCCCGGGTCAGCCGGAGCCGGTCTTCCTTGGCGGCCATGTGGGTATTTTCGTGCGGGAGGATCTTGGAATCCTTGTCATCCTGGATCTTCATCAGGGCGATGAACCCCAGGCGGCTGTGCCGCTGCCCGGTCAACCGGTATTCCTGTTTATAAAAATACATGCCTGGTTTGGGGTCCTCCGACAAGATACCTTCAGCAAGCCACTCGTCAAACGACTTTTTCGCGCGGGTGTATTTGTTGTCATCCTTGTCGTCCGCGGCCTTTTCCTTGCCGAGATCCAGACGGATAAAATTATGAAGGCTGTTATTATAATACTCGTTCTGCTGCGCGGGAGAGATCACGTCATACGGCGGGCAGACGACTTTGGCAATATCCGGGATTTTCTCGGAATTATAATGGATGGCCTGAAAAGGACGGATTTCTGTCATGGCTATGTCGGGTATACCCCGGCTGCCCAATCGCTTGGCTGGGCAAATCACTGGGACCTGGGGCTCTGCAAGTCTGGATTTCAACCCCGCATCCCGCCTTCGGCGGGAACCTGCGGGGTTAATTCAGCCAGCCACTTACGTTCACTATCGTTCCGTAAGTGGCGGCTTCATTAAAAAAACACCCCCTCCCAGCCCGTTCTGCAGGCCTGCGGGGGGGCTTTAACATTGTGTCATAATACCAGAATTCGGGAGTCCTGAGAATGAAATTCTTGGAAATTTCACCCAAGGCTGAAAAGGCCTAAAAAGCCGGAAATTCCCAGGAATTTTCAGTTTCAGGATAGTTTAATGGCAGGAACAGCCGCCCCCGGACGGGTTGGAGCAGGCGGGTTTGCCGCTTTCTGTCTTGGGAGGAGCAGATTTTTTCTTATAATCCGTTTCATAAAAGCCGCTTCCCTTAAAAATGATCCCACCGCCAGTTCCGATCAGGCGGATCAGCGTCTTTTTCCCGCATTCGGGGCATTTCTGGAGTTTTTTGTCCGTCATGGACTGCAGAATTTCAAACCCGTGGCCGCAGGCCTCGCATTCATACTGATAAGTTGGCATAAGTCCCCTCCATAAACAGCTTTTTGTTCATGATTCTGAACCGGGAAGCCGCCCGGCTCATTTGAACACTTTCTTTATTTTCTCCGAAAAAGAATCCCCGGGCACCCCGGCACCGGCCGTCTCACCGCTGATCCGGGCATAGTCCTCAAGCAATCGCCGTTGCTCGGCGTTTACATGGGAAGGGACACTGATCATGACCCGGACATACTGATCTCCGGGCGATCCGGAATGGATATCCGGCATCCCCTTGCCCTTCAAACGGAAAATTTTTCCGCTCTGCGTCCCGGCCGGGACCTTCATGGAAACATCCCCGCTCAGGGTCGGGACAGAGACTTCCGCCCCCAACGCTGCCTTGACAAAACTGAGCGGCAGTTCCAAATAGAGATCTCTGTCCCGGCGCTCAAAAACCTCATGCGGTTTAACGGCGAGATAAAGATACAGGTCTCCGCGGCCCGAGGGGCCGTATTCGCCCTCGCCCTTAACCCTCAAGCGCGTGTCATTGTCGACCCCAGCGGGAATATTGACGTCGATCTTGCGCGTCACGCGGACAACGCCCTTGCCGCCGCATTTCGGGCAGTATTCCGTGATGACCTGGCCACGCCCCTGGCACTGCGGGCAGGTTTGGGCCATCCGGAAAAATCCGCTCGACATCACGACCTGGCCCTGGCCCTTGCACCGAGGACACGTTTTGACGTCCTGGCTGGATTTCGCGCCGGAACCCTTACAAGAGGAACACTCGTCGTGCCGGGGGACCTGGAGCGCCTTTTTCACGCCCTGGAAGGCCTCCTCCAAGGTGATGTCCGCTTCATACTGGATGTCCGCGCCCCGGCGGGCCCCCGAACGTCCGCCGCCGGATCCGCCGCCGAACACGTCAAAGAGGGAATCCCCGAACATCCTGCCGAAAAGATCGCCCAAGCCGGCCTCTTCAAAAATACTGCCGAAATCGGCGCCCTTGAAAATATCCTCGGCGGTGTAACGCTGGTCAATCCCCGCGTGGCCGTACTGATCGTACATCTTGCGCTTCTGCGGGTCCGACAAGACGCCGTAGGCCTCTGAAATTTCCTTAAATTTTTCTTCCGCCTCTTTTTTTTCGGCCTCGGGCACGCGGTCCGGATGGTGCTTCAGTGCCAAAGACCGGTAGGCCTTCTTGATCTGCGGAAGATCCGATTCACGCGGCACGCCCAAAATTTCGTAATAATCTTTTTTCATGGAGGCCAACGGGCTTTGGTTCGACTCACGCTCGCCATCCCGAGCGAGAGTCGAGGGACACCCGCGGTTCCTTTCTTCCCCGCCCCTGCGGGGCCGAATCCCGCCGGTTTCCCGTCCCCGGGCTTCAGCCCGGGGCGTTGACGGGAAGGCGGGATAAAAAATGGGGTTCAAGGAACAGGGTTTGGGGACTCACCATCCGCCTCAACCCCACCCGATTCCCTGAACCCCGATACCTTTTTTATTTTTTATCGTCGCTCGCCTTGAAATCAGCGTCGATAACATCATCCTTGTTATCACGGGATCCGCCCGGCTGCCCCTGCGGGCCCTGCGGGCCCTGCCGCGAATCGGCGTCCTGAGACTGGCCATCCTGGGACGAACTTCCGGCGCCCGCGCCGGCGCCCTGGGCCGCCTGCTGGGAGGCGGAGGCCTTGTAGATCTCCTCGGCGAGTTTGTGACTGACTTTCTGCAATGACTCCATCCCCTGCTTGATGCGGGCATGGTCCTTGCTCTTGACCGCCTCTTTGAGGTTGTTCAGCTCCGTCTCGATGTTCGATTTGTCACCGGCGGAAATCTTGTCGCCGTAATCCTTGACGGATTTCTCCGTGGAAAACACCAGGCCGTTCGCCTGATTGATCAACTCGGCCTCTTCACGGCGCTTCTTGTCCTCTTCCGCGTATTTTTCGGCTTCCTTGACCATTTTATCGATATCGGCATCCGACAATTTGTTGGGAGCCGTGATCTTGATCGACTGCTCCTTGCCGGTCCCCTTGTCCTTGGCGGAAACATGAACGATGCCGTTGGTGTCGATATCGAATGTGACCTCAACTTGCGGCAATCCGCGCGGGGCCGGAGGGATCCCCTCCAGGTTGAAACGGCCAAGCTCTGTGTTGCCGTCCGCCATGGACCGTTCGCCCTGCAGGACCCGGATGGTCACCGCCGACTGATTGTCCTCAGCGGTGGAAAACACCTGGCTCTTTTTCGTGGGGATGGTCGTGTTGCGCTCGATGAGCTTCGTGAACACACCGCCCAGCGTTTCGATGCCGAGAGACAGCGGCGTGACGTCCAAAAGCAGGACTTCCTTGGCTTCGCCTTTGATGATCCCGGCCTGGACCGCGGCGCCGAGCGCCACGCATTCCATCGGGTCGATCCCGCGCTCGATCTTCTTGCCGACCTCGCGCTCCACGAACTGCTGGACGATGGGCATGCGGGTCGGGCCGCCGACGAGGATCACGCGGTCGACGCTGACCTGCGATCCGAGCTTATCGGACGCGTCCTTCATCGCCTGGATGATAGGCCCCCGGCAGCGCTCGATGATGGGGGAAACCAGGTTTTCCAAAGTCGCGCGCTCCAGTTTCAAGTTCATATGCTTCGGCCCGGAGGCGTCGGCCGTGATGAACGGCAAATTGACCTCGGTGGTGACCGTGCTGGACAATTCGACCTTGGCCTTTTCCGCGGCTTCTCTCAGACGCTGAAAGGCCATCTTGTCGCTCTTAAGATCGATGCCGGATTCTTTCTTGAATTCCCCGGTGATGTGGTCGATCAGGACATTGTCCATGTCCGTCCCGCCCAGCAGGTTGTCGCCGCTGGTGGAGATGACCTCGAAGGTCGCGGCCTTGTTCTCGCTGTCCCAGCCCATTTCCAGGATGGTGACGTCGAGGGTCCCGCCGCCGAGGTCGAAGACCATGATCTTCTGTTCCTTGCCCGCCTTGTCAATGCCGTAGGCGAGGCACGCGGCCGTGGGCTCGTTGATGATGCGCAGGACCTTGAGCCCCGCGATCTCGCCCGCGTCCTTGGTGGCCTGGCGCTGATTGTCGTTGAAATACGCCGGCACCGTGATGACGGCCTCCTCGACTTTGTCGCCAAGGAATTTCTCGGCGTCCGCCTTGATCTTCTGCAGGATGAACGAGCTCACCTGCTGCGGAGAAAATTCTTTGTCAAACACCTTGAATTTGTGGGTGGTCCCCATCTTGCGTTTGGCCGCGTAGATGGTGCCTTCCGAATTGATCGGCGCCTGGCGGCGGGCCGGCTCCCCGACGAGCAGCTGGCCGTCTTTCGAAAAGGCGACGAAGGACGGGAAGGCCTTGCCCGACGCGACACCGGCGCCTTCCGCCGACGGAATGATGACCGGGCGGCCGCCTTCCATCACGGATGCCGCCGAATTGGATGTTCCCAGATCAATACCGATTGCTCTTGCCATAAGATTACCTCCTCAATGATCCGATCTCATAACGATCGATTTATGATGCTTTGTTAGATGGTTCCCCGGCAGTCGCCTGCCCGGGTTTCGCGACTTTCACCTTGGCCGTCCGGATGACCTTGTCGGCCAGAAAATATCCTTTTTGAAATTCTTCAATGACCGTGTCCTCGTTGTGCCCGGTGCTCTCCGCCATCATCAGGATTTCATGACAATGCGGATCGAACTTCTTGCCCACACAGTCCATGGAGCGCACGTCGTTGCGCTTGAGCAATTCGTGGATCCGGCCGACGACCATCTCGATCCCTTTCAAAAGGGACTGGGTGTCCTGCGGGACCGCCTTGGCCGCGGCCACGCTCCGCTCGAGATCATCCAGGATCCCAAGGAACTCCATGATGATGCCCTCGTGCGCGTAACGGATAAATTCAGCGCGGTCCCTGTCGTAACGCTTACGGGCGTTGTCGAAATCCGCGAAGAGACGGACGAATTTGTCCTTGTATTCCGCGGCATCGTTGACGAACTTCTGGTATTCCGCCTGCGTAATCTCGATCTTGGCCGGTTCCGGCGCCGTTTCCGCGGGCGAACCCTGATCAGCGGTTTTCGGTTTCGGATTTTCCATTGGCTCTGCCATATGCGATGTCATTCCTGGCCTTGAAATCAAAGGGCCCGGTTCAAATATTCCGTCAAATAATCCAGCGTCGAAACGACCCGCTGGTAATCCATGTGCGTCGGCCCCAGGACCGCGATCCGGCCGCTCGTTCCCGCAGGCAGCCTATACTGCGAAACGGCCAGGGAACAGCATTCCCCGATATTGGAACACGCCATCTCATGGCCGATATAAATCTGGATCCGTTTCTGAAGATGGCGGTTGATGACGCTCAACAGCCGCTCTTTCTCTTCAAGAGTGGAAAGGATTTCACGGATCTTCTGGATGTCCTGCATATCCGGGTATCCGACCACATAACTGGTCCCATGGAGAAAAACCTTGTCCGGGATCCCGTCCACCGAGATGATGCTGGTGTAGTGGGTGATGTCCGAAACCATCTGAGACGTTTTCTCAAGGACTTTCTCGAGGTCTTTCCGTCCCTGATCGTATTCCGTTTTGATCCGCGCCTGTTCGCCTTCCAAGAGCTTGATCTCGTTCATCAGGTTGTCCACATAATACCGGTAACCCATCTGGGTCGGCATGCGGCCGGCGGATGTGTGAGGATGGGTCAAATAGCCCTCTTCTTCCAGCTCAGCCAGAATATTCCGGACCGTGGCCGGACTCACGTCCAGAGGGTAGTCCTGGGCGATCAGCCCGGAACTGACAGGGCTCACCGTTTTGATATATTCATTGACAACAATGCCCAGGATGATGTCTTTTCGCGATTCGTAATCCGCTTTTTTTGTCCGCATGATCCTTCTCCGCGTTGTATATCTCCAATGAAATTATGGGTTTAGACGCGAATCGTATTTTTAGCAGTCAACAGCAAAGATTGCTAAGCCGATATTATAACAAAGAATCCCGCCTTGTCAATACTCAAAACAGGCGGGCATCTTACCGGCATTAATGAGACTTGGCGACGGGCGCACTTTGAAACATCGACTTCACATGCGGATTGGTCAGATACATGATGACGATCAACGGCCAAGTCATGTGCGTGATCAGCGCCACCAGGCTGGCTGTGGTCACCAGGCTGACGGAAACACCCAATTTCACCCCCAGCCACTCCATGGCGGTCGAAAAAAACGGCCCCAGGTCAAAGCACACCACATACACCGTCCAAAACAGATAGATGGCAAACAGGCGGACTGTCCAAAACCGGGCCAGCTCCTTAAAAAGAACCAAACCCAGGGCGCAAAAAACCACCCAGATGATACCTATCATCCCGATGCCCTCCAGGACCGTTGCTGGCATCCAGCCGCGCTCCCGCTGGAAAAAGACAAAGAACGGGAAAAGGGCTCCGACCATCCAGATGGCAATCGCCCAAACCACTCGCTTGTTGGAAATCATGCGTTGTCCTGTCTCTTCCCACCCAGCGGGGTTAATTCCTGCAGGTAGGCGCGCTTATCATTTACGTCGTCCCTGCGGGACTCCGTTTGCTCATTTATCCCTGCCGCTTTGCTTCGCAAAGCGAAACGCAGGGGTTAATTCGCGCTTATCATTTACGTCGTCCCTGCGGGACTCCGTAAATGATGCGCTCATTAATATTTCCCGCGGATATGGGCGGCCACTCTGTTCTCGTAAAATGTCCGGATATTCCCGCGCAAGTCCTCAGGCAGCGCCGGCAAAGCCGACGCGGAAACGTTTTCCACGATCTGTTCCGGCTTCGTCGCCCCGGGGATGACGACGCTCACGGCGTCAAAATCCAGGATCCAACGCATCGCCGCCTGGGCCATGCTCATTCCGGATGGCACGTAGGCCGCCAATTCGCGGCTCAACGCGATCCCCCGGTCCAACGGCAGGCCGGCGAATGTTTCGCCCACGTTGAACCGTTGGCCTTCCCTATTATAATGACGATGGTCTGTTTCGGCAAAGGTTGTTTGCGGCGTCAATCTCCCGGACAACAACCCCGACGCCAGCGGCAGGCGGACGATCAAGGCCGCGTGCTTTTCCTTCGCTTTTTCAAATAAAACATCAATGGGTTTCTGCCGGAAAATATTAAAAATGATCTGCAGGCTGGAGACACCATCCTGATCGAGGCCGAACAGCGCTTCGTCCATCGACTCGACGCTCAGTCCGAAATTCCGGACCTTGCCTTCTTTTTTTAAAATCTTCAGCCATTCGTAAAGCTCCGGTTTTTGGATGAACTCCGCCGGCAAGCAGTGCGTCTGGACCAAATCCAGGGCCTCGATCCCCAGCCGTTTCAGCGAAGCCTCCACATGCATGCGGAACGCATAAAGAGAGAAATTCTTCGGCCAACCCGGGTGCGGGAAACGCCCGATCTTGGTGGCCACAAAAATCCTCTCCGAGCATCCTTTGAGAAAACTCCCGATGCGCGTTTCGCTCAAGCCCTGCCCGTAAACATCGGCCGTATCAAAAAAATTCACGCCGCTGTCGACCGCCGACGCCAGGATCCTCTGCGCCATGGCGTCATCCACCGGCCCCCAGTCGCCGCCCAGCTGCCAGGTCCCCAGCCCGACTTCGGCAACGCTGAACCGCGCCGCGCCGAACTTTCGTTTTTTCATTCCCGCTCCGTCGTCCTAAGATTTCCCGGCCAGTTCCTCTTTCTTTCGCTTGTACGCCTCCCAAAGCCGGGAAGACCCGGTCCCGCAGCCGATGATGGACTGCATGGCCTCGTCTACCGGGACATCCACCGGGAAAACACAACTCCCCTTGATGTGATAAATAAAACCGCTGGTCGGCGTCGGGCCGATGGGGACAAACACCGTGCACGTGCCGTCCGGATGGCGGTCCGTGACGATCGCGGTGGTCAGGACTTCATCGCCGTGCAGCTGGACCAGGGCGACCTCGGAGAAAAGCTTGCGCTCGCCTCCCAGCAATTGCAGGATCGTGTCCTTGATCAATTTATACCCGGGCGCCACGCGCAAGATCCTGGTCTCGATCACTTGATAAAGGAACTTGCCCAGACGGGTCCGGACCACCACCCCGACCGCGAAACAAAACAGGGTGATGAGAAAAATCACGATCACATCCGCGACGATCGTTTTGACGTCATGCCTGGCAACCACAATGTCGGTCAACGGCTCGATGAGGCCCGTGACAAAATGAAAGATCCAGCTGAAAACGGCGGCGATGATGGCCACGGGAAGGATCACGATCAGCCCGCCCAGAAGAGAAGTCTTTAAAAATGCTTCCAGATTTTTCCTCATAGTTGCCCGCGCTCCTTTTTTAGGACGGCCAGTTTTTTGAGCCGCTCCACCGGTGCCGCCGCCCGTT
Organism: Candidatus Omnitrophota bacterium; assembly: GCA_030688425.1. Lineage (NCBI taxonomy): Bacteria > Pseudomonadati > Candidatus Omnitrophota > Candidatus Omnitrophota bacterium. The sequence goes on from JAUYIB010000013.1 coordinate 114,801, forward strand.
CCAAATAATCCGCGATGACCGGCGGGCTGTGATACAACTCCGCCAGGCTTGGTTTCATCTCCGTCCGGGGATGAAACCCCATGATCACGGTCCCCTCCTTGATTTCAAGCGAACATACCGGGTGCCCCAAGGCATCCACGTTCTTGCAGGACACAAAGGCCTTGAGGACCTTCCCATCCTCCAGCAGCAGGCCGGCCAGGAGGGGATCATTGGTAAAAGCGCTGAACATTTTTAATTCCGGCGGCAAAACCAATTTCTCCGCCGCGTTTACCCAGGGGGTCTTCATGTCCGCGAAGGACTGGACGTCGGCGCGGATGGTGGTGCGCGGCTTTTCCGTTAACGACAGCGTCAACGTGGTGGGTGATGGCCCTTTCAAAAAAACCCGGTTCGCGACGTTCCCCGGGGCCCTGTCCACGATGTCTTCATAAACAAACTCGTTGCCGGCAAAATTGCATCGGATCCGGAAACTGTTCGGATACCCTTCCAGTGGCTCGAGCCGGGACTCGACATAATCCGCCAGGGCCTCCAGATACCGCCGGCGCTTGTCCTTCTTGCCGGTCAACGTGCTGAGCCATATGATCACGCCCAGGGTGATAATACCAAGAAGAATAATCCAAAGATTCATAAAGAAATTTCTTCCGTAAGTTAAAAATGACGCCGGCCTGGGAATCCCGTCCCTCAAACCCCATCTATCTTCCCTCGGTCACCGCCATTTTTCCACTATTTTTTGATTCAATGCGCTTCCCCGGTTCACCATAGAAAGGCGCATGGAATCATCCCGAGCGACCATGGCGGAGCGAGGGATTATTCCCTCCTTATCCCGCCGTCCGAAACGACAGCTCCCCGTCCTTGCCGACATCCACCGTCACGCAGTCCCTGGGCTTGATGTCTCCGGCCAGGATCTTGAGGGCGATGGCGTCCTGGACATATCTCTGGATCACGCGCTTGAGGGGGCGCGCCCCATAAACCGCATCGAACCCCCGGATTCCCAACAGATCCTTGGCCCTGTCCGAGAGGTCCAGGGAAATCTCCCTGTCCCGCAGGCGGGTTTTCAGGATATCGATCTGAAGGTCCACGATCCGGCGGATGTCGTCCTGGCGCAGCCGGCTGAAGATGATGATCTCATCGACCCGGTTGAGGAATTCGGGACGGAAACGGCCCTTGAGCGCGTCGTGGATCCTTTTCTCAATCTCCTTCCGGTTTTCTATGTCCCGGATCGCCTCGGAACCGATGTTGGACGTCATGATGATGATCGTGTTCTTGAAATTCACGACCCGCCCCTGCCCGTCGGTCAGCCGGCCATCATCCAGGATCTGCAGGAGCGCGTTGAAAACGTCGCCGTGGGCCTTTTCCACTTCGTCGAACAGGATCACCGCGTAAGGCTTGCGCCGGACCGCCTCGGTCAGCTGTCCTCCCTCGTCGTAACCGACGTATCCCGGAGGAGCGCCGATCAGCCGCGAAACGCTGTGCTTCTCCATATATTCGCTCATGTCGATCCGCACCATGGCGTTTTCATCGTCAAACAAGAACCACGCCAGAGACTTGGCGAGCTCGGTCTTGCCGACACCCGTTGGACCGACGAACAAAAACGACCCGATCGGGCGGTGAGGATCGCTCAGGCCCGTGCGCGACCGGCGGATGCACGAGGAAACAAACGCGATGGCTTCATCCTGCCCGACCACCCGGCCTTTCAGGCCCTCCTCGATCTTGAGCAATTTCTCGGTCTCGCCTTCCAGAAGTTTGGACACCGGGATCTTGGTCCACTTGGCGACAATCGCGGCGATGTCCTGGTCATCGACTTCTTCTTTTAACAGAGAGCCTTCTTTCTGAACTTTCACCAGTTCCTGATTCTGCTGTTTCAACTCCTTTTCCAGGGTCACCAGGGTGCCGTACCGGATCTCCGCCGCTTTGCCCAGGTCGCCTTCCTTTTCAGCCTTAGACTCCTCGATCTTTTTCTGCTCGATCTGCGCCTTGGTGTTACGGATCCGGCTGATGACGTCCTTTTCCCTTCCCCATCGTAAGCGTAGCGACTTGTTGGATTCTTTTAAATTTCCCAACTCCTCTTCAAGCTTTTTAAGCCGCACCAAAGAAGCTTCGTCCTTTTCCTTTTTTAACGCCTGTCGCTCGATCTCCAATTGCCGTATTTTCCGCTCATTCTCATCGAGTTCCTGCGGCATGCTGTCGATCTCGATGCGCAGCCGCGAGGCGGCCTCATCGATCAGGTCAATGGCCTTGTCCGGCAGGAAGCGGTCGGGAATGTACCGGTTGGAATTGTAAACCGAAGCGTACAGGGCTTCATCGGTGTACGTTACGGCGTGGAATTTTTCGTAGCGGTCCTTAATGCCGAACAGAACCTTGATTGCATCGCTCTCCCCCGGTGGAGGAACTTTCACGGACTGGAAGCGTCGCTCGAGCGAGCGATCCCGCTCGATGGATTTTCGGAATTCGGCCGGTGTGGTGGCGCCAATGCACTGAATTTCGCCGCGCGACAGAGCCGGCTTCAGAATGTTGGCGGCGTCCAGCGATCCCTCGGCTGAACCGGCGCCCACCAGCGTGTGAAGCTCATCGATAAAGATGATGGCGTTTTGATTCTCCATCAACTCCTTCATGATGGTCTTGAGGCGCTCTTCAAACTGGCCGCGATACTTGGTGCCGGCGACGATCAACGAAAGATCCAGAGCCAGGATGCGCTTTTCCGCCAGGAACAAAG
>JAUYIB010000014.1 GCA_030688425.1 Candidatus Omnitrophota bacterium
TGGGCAGGCCGTTCTTGCCGGTGCCCAAGACCGTTTCGTCGGTCGTGACCACAATCGTATATTCCCGGTCCGCCGGCGGAACTGACCCTCCTCGATCAGAATAGGTCAGTGACGTCCCAGCTTCCACAGTACCATTGAGAATACGCTGGGGAGGCGCGCGGCCCTGGACGACCAGCCGGTCATAATCGCGCTGCAATTCTTCGGCGAATTTCCCGCCGCTCAAATCCACTTCCGGAATGCCAAGCACCAGCCGGCCGTCCTTCACCGCTGCCTTGGCTTTGAAGACGGTCGTACGTGGGCCGTAATCCGCTTCCGCTTGACCCTTTTGACGAGGCGTCGTTTCCTGTCCGTAATTTGTCTTGCCATCCATAGGACCCATCTCGATCTTGCCGGTATCCTTCATCGCTGGGTTGACCGGAACACTGCGGGCAACGATCTTTGCGATGATTTCCGCCACAAGATCTGTGTCATACAGGGCTCTCAGAGTAAATTTGCCGGCCTCCCGTTTGGGCACGCGTTTGTAAGAAAGCATCGAAGACTCAATTGCCTGCAGGCCAGCGAGCTGTTCGCGATCATCCGGCGTAAGGACAAACGGCGCCACAGCTTCCTTCGCGGCGTCCGAAGCGGCACCCGGATCGGTACGGATCAATTGCGGCCGTATTTTATAAATAGTGTAAATCAGTTCGGCCAATTTCCTGATTGCAATGTCCAAGCCCGGCCCCTGCAGTTGCGCATCGCTCCCAAGACCGGCTTCCGCCAGGGCCTGTTGGCCGAACTTCAGCATGACCGGATACTCCAGGGCGATGGTTTCAGGGCTCTGTCCCAGTCTCTCGTTGAAGGCCACCCACACCTCAAAGGCCAACGCCTCTGCCGCGGCCAATGGATTGGCCTTCAATTCGGAAGCCTTTTCCTCTTCCAACTCGGCCAAACGCTCCACGAGATCCGGCATAAGATCCAGTCCTTCAAATTTTTCAACGGCAATGTATGCGAACAAATGCTCCAGGTGATAACCCACGACATCGTAAAAGATCCGCGTCAGGTCATAGAACGGCATATGGATGGTTTCATTGTCCTGGGTCCCGTTATTGAAGAACACGATGGTGACGCCTTTCTGACGCGCGATCCGCAGTCTCCGGATGAATTCCTGCACCATGAAATGCGGCATCAAAGACGTCAGGAAGCTGCCCGGACCGAAGAAAATGACATCCCCGGGATTGAGCGTCTGCAGGAGCTCGTCGAACCAGCGATTGATCTGGCTGTAGATGCGGGTCTCGGGCCGGCGGCCGTCCATGCCGTAACCCTCCAGGAATCCGACTTCCGCAAACCCGACATCGTTGATCGTTTCCGTCATGTGCGTCTGCGTCTTGACGAGCCGCGTACGGACAAAGACGTCCACAGCCTGCCGGCCGGGAGAGGCGATTCTGAACACCGGCTCTTCGACCCCTTTCTTGCCTTCGTGTTCTCTCCGGCGGCCGCTGCCGTCGCTGGCAAGTTCGATTTCGGTTTTCTTGGTGCGGTTGACAAGGAAGGTCCTGTTGGCGTTGTCGCGCTCTTCAATGTTCCAAAGCGACCGGACGCCTTTATGATCTTCGACCAAGCTAATCACGGCCTTGCCGTTAAGGTTATGGACCATCACATCCCGCGGGTCTTCCACGCCGAGATCGATCCCCATTTGACGGAGAGAGACCCTTTCCCCTTCTTGCAGGACAGTCGCGCGCGCGATCCGCTTCCCGGCCGGGGAGGGATTCCGGACAACGATTTCGACACTGTCATGCTCCGGCCGTTGGCGCTCTTCGATGGTCACGCTTTCAATCGGGCTGTGCGGTCGTCTGACCAGGAGGGTGTACCCCTTGTACATTCCATACAGCGTCATCGGATCATAACTGGAATACATGACCTGGAAATTATTGATGCCGAGCGTGGTCAGCATCTGCTCGACGGCCTCCCGGTACGCTTCCTGCTGCTGATCGGTTTCGACCGCCGACCTCCCTCTCCTCTCCGGAGACGGCGCATCAAAGAACCCTTTCTCATGCAGGAAGCCCAACGGGTAAAGATTCCGGACCGAAGCCCCGGGGATGGGCATCACAAAGTCTTTCGTTTCACGCCCGGCATTCAACTGGTCGACCTTCGCTACCGCCGTGGCCAAAGTATAACCAAAGTAGAAGAAGTCTTCTTCAATCTTCAGCTGATCATCCGCCAGGGTTTCAATGATAAGCGGCATCGTCCCTTCCAGGAGCGTGGGTACAGGGGCGCCATTCGGGATGCGCCCGCCGTCGCCAAGGATATATTTACGCTTGTCCGGACTCACAAAGCCCTGGATCGTGTTCATCTGGTCGCCCTGCGGCGGGAAGATACCGTATCCGGCCTCGTTGAGCTTGCTCACCTGCTGATAACTGTAGCCGCCGTCATCATTGTTGGTGACGACCCCGTAGAACATGGTTCCCTCATCCACCAGGCCGGCCAGGCCGCTGCTCTCCTGATATAACGTCCCGATCGCGGTCCCGCCCGTCACGAACACAATCTTTCGGCGGAGCTGACCGATGGACGGCGGGCCGAACAAACGGCGGTGGAACACCAGGTCCGTAATCCGCTCGTTGACGTTCCTCTGCGTCCTCAACGCCTGCACGAAAATATGTCCTATCCGTGTCAGGAGATACGGATCGACGGTACTGTGCTCGCGGGTCCGATACTCATCCCGCAGGCGGAGGATCGAGCGGATATAATTCGGATCGCTCTTCAACCCTTCCAGATTGTTGGCCAGCAAACCGCGGTCAATGCCCATCGCGACCATCAGCCGACCTGTCCCGATGAGCAGGCCACGCGTGGATTCCGGAATCGGCTGCTCATTGTCCTTCACCAAACCGTTGCGGAGATCATTCTCAAACGCCCAGACGACCTCCAAGAGTTTGCCCTGGTCCACGTCGCGGGACAACGCGCGCAACAGGGACTGCACGGTGATTTCGTACCTGTGCATGGCAGCGGCCGTGGCCCTGCGCTGCGGGGAGATCCGCACTTTCAAAACTTCCGTCTGCGCCCGGACAACGGCCCGGATCCGTTCACGAACCACGTCCAAATGGTCGTTCCTCAAATCCGCGGTGTCCTCGGTCACGCCGAGCGATGTGTCTTTCCGCGGCAACGTGTGATCCTTGATCTGGCTCTCGGCCCAGGCGATCTGCTGGCGGGCCGTCCGGACCGGCTCCGGCGCGTCGTTAAAATCAACGGATATGATCGGATGAACGACGGGACCACTGACATCGCTCGGGACGAGATCGGGCCGCTGCCGCATAATCTCGGGAATCAGCCGGCTGGTGGTATTCAACAAATCCCAGATGGTGCACGTCGGACACGCTGCCAGGGACTCTCTGAGCTCCTGCTGCATGACCAGGAACGAAACGTTGCTCATGATCACAAAATCAGCCGCGACCATCAACTGCGGACGCCCCCCGGTCAACCTGACGGCGTAATGGGTCAAGATATAATTTCTGCGATCGTCCCGGAGGTCCGCCCAATGATTCAGCTCATCCAGAACCTGCCGCCATTCTTTCCGGCTCGGCTCCACCTCCACCCCCGTGGTCTCCACCTGCTCTGGCAGTTCATCAAAGGTCAGAATGGAATGAAGACTGTCGGCCTTTTGTTTGAAAAACAACCGCTGGCCTTTCAGGGATTCCAGGGCATAGCCATTCTTGGCGTCTTTCGGGGCCGGCCTGGCGGCAACGATCGCCGAATATGAGCCGGCCACCATTTCAAGATAATTCACATACGATACGTGCGGCCTGTTTTCGTCTCCCACCGTCGGCATGTCGGCATACGCGATCTGCGTATAAGGGACAGATTCCTCGCGGTCCGCGCCGTCCAGGATTTCAAGCACCTTCATGATCGCTTCGCCTTCGCCCTTGAAATGCCCGTAGACGAAGTAGGCGTCGGCGGCCTTGGGCCCGAAGTTCTCCAAAATCTTGTTCCGGTTGAGGTATTCCGGACCAATAATAACGCTCTGCTCCATCTGCGCCCTTGCCCCGGGCTCCACCAGGAACGCCCCGTCGGATTCGTTGTAAGATGCCAGATGTTCATCGGAAATCACGAACGGCAGAAGGCGGTCGCCGACAACGATGACCGGCCTGACCCCCGGAGTCCGGTAATACCCTTCCAAGACCTGTTGGATATTGTTCCTGGGCAACCCGCCGTAGACCAGCGGCTCGGGAATGTGGCGGCTGTATCTCACGCGGTCGTCGCCAGCCCATATGATGGTTCTCACGCCGTACAACTTCCGGAACCTGTCGGCGTGCAACGGGGCATCCTCCCGTTTCGCGGTCTTGACGTCACGAATGATCCTGTCCATCGCCGCGCCGACGCGCTTGTCGGCTTCGACCGCGTCATCGATCCTCTGGCCGCGGCTCAAACGCTGAATGCCCAGAAGATATTTGATCGAATTCCATAACCGCATCCATTTGAACCGGAAAATCAAGCGGCGAACATGGCGGCGGGTCTGCGGCCAGAAGAAGGACACCAATATCCCCACCACAACCAGGGCCCCGGCCAAAATCGGCCACATCCTGGAAATCTCCACCATGATCTGGTCATCGAGACCGAGGCCATAGACCTTCTGTGCGCCCGCCCCCAATGCCGCAGACACGGCGGCAACCCTTGTCCATTCGCCGGATGAATTGCGGATCATCCCAGCGTCTGCGGCCAATGCCTTTTCCAGGAATGCCTCCGTGTCGGCCTTCGCCAATCGCTCGTTTTTAATGCCCTCGGCGATATGACTGATGAATTCATGGTAGGTTATTTCCAGACGTTTATCGGCGGATCCGTCGAAGTAGGCCGGATGATAATAAACTTCATCGGTCAAATTGGTGCCGGCAATGAAGGGCAGTCCGGCGGCCGTGGCGTTGAGGACGGCATGGTCGGTCGTGACGATCACATAATATGTCCCGTCCGGAGGCGAGCGGCCTTTGGCAACCAGGCGGTCCAGATCCGACTGCAAGGTTTCACGCCAGGCGCCGGAGAAGAGGCCTTCCACCGGATCACCGACGACCACCAGGCCGTTGACGACAAACACGGGCGCCTTGACGATCAGGCCAGGACCATAAGTCGCCTGGACGGCCTGATGTTTCTCCGCAGGGACGGTTTCCTGGAAATTCTGCGTCGGACTAACATCCAGCATGAAGTAGGTCTTGACCCTCCGGAACAGCTCGTTCTGCATGTCCTCGAACGACGCGAAGGAATCAAACGGCATGTCCCGGGCCCACGGCGAAAGCTGCCACTGGCCGAAGTGGCGGTACATGAAATACATGGCCGACTCCTGGCGGAGGGCCGACGCGAACCGCACCTGGATCTTCACGGGCAGGTCGCCGAAATCGTTGTGGTTCAAGAGCCCCTGGACATAGATATTCCCCGCTTCGAAGCCGGGGACACGGCTTTCTTTCCGATGGGCCGTCACTTTCCCCGGCAAGGTCCTCAACAATGTCTGAATCTGGTCCATGAGCCGCCCCATGATCTCCCGGCGTTCCGCATCGCTCATCCGATCGTCATTGACCACGACGTTGACGCGGACAATGTCGTCGAAATACCGGAACGGATCTCTGCGGACCGCCTCCCGCGCGGTATAGACTTCCAGGAACAGGTCCCGCGGCGCTGCGGAAACGTCCGTAATCGCCACGCCCCTCAATTCCGCCACGGTCTTGCGCAGGCGCTGGATCAAGCTCGCGTTTTGCTTGATCCGGCCGGCAAGCTTGACTTTGTCATCGGGGGTAAACGCGTTCGTCAGCATCATCACCAGATTCCGGACGGTCTCTTCCAGATTCTGGCCAAGATTCAGCTGGTAGCGCTGGGACGATCGGAACATCTCGTTCAGCGGACCGCGTTCTTCAAATCTGCGGAGCTGCTGGTTGCGGACGATGGTCGCCAAAACTTCGCTGACGCCGTACGTGTTGCTTTCAAAGCCCAAAATGGACATCAGGATTTCAAATTCCTGGAGCTGGTATCTTGAGAAGACAAGACTGCTGTCGTAAAGGCGCTGGCTCGGGTGACCGACCAGAGGAGCCAATTGCCGTTCCAGCCAGTCTCTCAATTCCCCAAAGCTTTCCATCCTCTGGATGATTTGCACGACTTCCACAGGGATGCGGTCCACGACGGTTTTGTCTCTCAAGCGATGCATCTTTTGCACCAGAGACAACTCTTCCGCGGCCTCGGTGCGGAAGCGCGCCCTATTGGCCGGCGTGAACAACGGCTGGAAGGTGTTCAACGGGCTGCCGGCCGCCCAACGGACCACGGCATTCAAGAAAGCCGCCGTGCCGTATTCCAGGCCGCCCACATGGTTGGGCCGTAACCGGGCGTCAATCTCCTCGGTTCTTTCTTTTGCGACGCTGACGGAACGGTCAAACCCGATTTTGTCAAACGCCGGCCAGTCATTTCCCGTGGGTTTGGCGTCGTCGCCGAGATAAACGGCATCCATGCCCGGGAGCATGTTGTCCAGATCGTATTCGCGCAGAGCGTCCTCCCGGTAAAGTTTGTATTCCACCAGCCGGTCCCCGTCAAAGTAGGCGAGGTTCGCCCCGCCGTTGGCGATGACGATGATATGATGACGCAAATGCTGCGGGATCCCCTGATGATAGATCAGGCGCTTGGCGGTCCTTTCCAGATCGTTCCCGGAAATGATGACCGAAACCCCGCCGATCTCGTAATACTTCATCAGACTTCTGTGGGCCGGGCTTTCAATCAGCGTGGGATTGACAAGCCCGTGCGGTTTGCCGTAAACCGTGCCGTCGCCGTCGTGAGCAACGAGGGAGCGGGTCAGCAGGGCGTTGATCCTGCGCTGCGGGTTCGTTTCGTCTCTCGTGTATCCGATGATGTGCAATAACTCCTCAAAATGGCGCGCGACATAATGCAGCGCCAACCCCTTGTCCACCCTGCGGACGTTCGCCTCGATCGTCGTATTGCCGCCCGTCTTCATGGTCATGTCCGCATAATGGCCCAACTCCTGTTTCATCTCAGCCAGATAGGATCTTCTCAATGGATCCACGAACCCGCGCACGGCGACCTGGGCGGCGCGCTCATTGTCGCGTCCCCGGACCTCGATACGGATGGGGTATTGAGTGGCGGCGGGATTGTTGGCGGCATCGCCTTTCTCAACCAGCGCGCGGTCGCTGAACGGACCGTTCTCGGCATCGGGGTTCTCCCGATATTCGCGGGCCGCGTCCCACATGAAATCTTCGATCTTGGCGAACGTTTCCGGCAACTGTCCCCCGTTGTCATAGGCCCCCACGTGTTCACCCAGGAACCGCAAAAAGGCGCGGATCTTCCGGCCGCCGGACTGCACCAGGGCATTCACTTCGTCCCCGGCCAGCAAGGTGTCGCGGTCCAGCGGTAAAACAACGACGGGTTCGGCAGCGGCTTCTTCCTCCCAAACCGCTTCCCGGTCCTCCTCGGCGATCTCGGCTTCAGGACGGACGGCCAAACGGTTCGCCATGCGAACCAGCCGGCTAAGACTGTCTTGCGAGAACAGCGGCCGTCCGGATCTGCCAGGGGTCCTCATCTGGCGATACACAAAAGACGCCACATACGCGTCCACCGCGTTCAGAAACAATCTCAACCCATGGACCTGCCGCCCCACATGGTGCGTGCGCAATTCCGCCGACAGACTGCCGGTCGGGCGGGACGACGTATTCACGGAACGGTCGAATCCGACTTTGGCAAAGGCCTTATAATCCGAGTCGGTGTCCACCTGCGGCTCCCCGATATAGACGATGTCCACATCCTGCAGGTGGTCGTCGGAACGATACTCCCGGACGGCGTATTTGTTGTAAGGCTTGTATTCCCTCAGACGGCCCGTGGGGTCAAAATAAGCCAGTGTCGCCGATCCGTTTGCGGAAATCAATAAACCGCTCCTGGCCTGCCGCGACAAACCGTGCCTCATGAACAACCTGGCCTCAAGGCCTTCCAGACTTTCATCCGTAGTCAGGACATAGATGCCGCCGGCGGACAGATATTTCAGGAAGGCCTCCCGGGCGGGGCTGTCGTCAAGAGTGCCGACCGACAAATCGTGGGCGCGCTCAAACAGGATGCCGATGGCCCCGCTGGCGATGATGGTCCGGGTCTGCAGGGCATTGAGCCCACGGCCCGGTTTGCCGATAAATTGGGGATATCCCGTCCTTTCCAAAATCTCCGAGAGATGCCGGCCGACGTAACCCAGGGCCAGAGCCCGGTTGACGTTTCTGACGTTGATGGTGATGGTCTTGCGGCCGGACAGATTCACCTCATACAGACCCTGCACGTGCCCCTTAACACGATTGAAAATGGCCAACCGGTGGGCCCCGTAAATACCTCGCAACGCGATCTGGGCCGCTTCCCCGGTCCTCTTGTCGTAACCGCGCCATTGGATGCTGATGCCGTGCGGCAGCCGGGCATCGACGAATTCGGTCGTCAATTCGCTGTTCAGGAACAATTCCGGAGAACGGCTGAATATCTCTAGGGGTTTAATGACATTGCCTTCCCGGGGATCCAACGGTTGCGCCTGCGAAGGTTGATGCTCGGCCGAATTCTGTTGCACCACTTCGGCAATGCTGTTGAGGAGGGTCCTGACCTCCAGGCCCAGGACCCCGCCCAGGACCGCGAGCTCCTCGGCGGTCAACGTCGTCTTTCTGGTGTTTTCCAGATATGGCACGCGGATATTCGCGATGCTGACGGGACGAAGGCCGTAGGAATGGACAAAACTGCGGGTATGTTGCGTGGCGATCGCTTCATCGCCGACATTTTCCGCGATATGGCTGATGAATTCGTGGTAATTGATGATGAATCGCTTGTCTGCGGACTGCTCGAAGTAGGCGGGATGATAATAAACAGTATCGTAAACATTCGTGCCGGCAATGTAGGGCAGGCCGGAGGCGTCGGCGTTGAGCACGGCGTCGTCGACCGTGACAATCACGTGATATGTCCCGCCCGGCGGTGCGCGCCCTTCGGCCGCCAGACGGTTCAAGTCCGACTGCAGGGTCTCGCGCCAGCCGTCATGGAACTGCCCTTCCACCGGATCTCCGACCGTTATCCGGCCGGCGGCAACGTAGACCGGGACCTTAAGGATCCGGCCGGTGCCGAACCGCAAGGCCTTTCCTTTCTGTGCAGGGGTAACGACCTGATCATAGTTCTGGACCGACTGCTGGGTATCCGAAAAATCCCTGCCGGCAAATTCCGCTTTTTCTCGCGCTCTCTGCCGCCGTTCGATTTTCTCCTCATAACCTTGTGCGCCGGAGCGGTCCAGGACGCTCTCGAACAATAACCCGTACTTCTCCACCATCACGTCGATCGACACCTCCCGATGCGCCAGCACGAACGCTTCCTTCATCCCAGCCACCCACCGGCTCTCGCCCTTCTCCCGGTAACCGTAATACCACTCCGTCCCTTCCTTCAGATAATCGCCCAGCAGCCGGCGCCCTTCCACGCGGAACCTCTCGATCACTTCCACGTCGTTCCGGTCGAACCTCCGCACCACTTCCCCGAAGTTCCAGCCCTTGAACACATCGATCAACCAGCCCGTCACCCCGTGCTTGATATACGCCAACGGCCCGCCCGTCGCCGTCGCCACGTTGT
>JAUYIB010000015.1 GCA_030688425.1 Candidatus Omnitrophota bacterium
TGGGCAGGCCGTTCTTGCCGGTGCCCAAGACCGTTTCGTCGGTCGTGACCACAATCGTATATTCCCGGTCCGCCGGCGGAACTGACCCTCCTCGATCAGAATAGGTCAGTGACGTCCCAGCTTCCACAGTACCATTGAGAACTCGCTGGGGAGGCGCGCGGCCCTGGACGACCAGCCGGTCATAATCGCGCTGCAATTCTTCGGCGAATTTCCCGCCGCTCAAATCCACTTCCGGAATGCCAAGCACCAGCCGGCCGTCCTTCATCGCTGCCTTGGCTTTGAAGACGGTCGTACGTGGGCCGTAATCCGCTTCCGCTTGACCCTTTTGACGAGGCGTCGTTTCCTGCCCGTAATTGGCCTTGCCGCTTTGCCCCATCTTGCGGACGACTTTTTCGTGGATGGCATTGACCGCGTAACCCGACGGAATCCAGGACGTCACATAATCTTTATGGGCCTTGGTATATTCGGACGGCAGCCAGTTCATCAGGATCGTGGCCGGACGGCTCCAGCGGTAATTGAAGAGTACGACCGGCCGTTTGCCCAGCGCGTCGGCGAAATGCGTGACGCCCGTGTCCACGGTCACGATATAATCCGACAGATAAATCAATACCTTCAGATGGTGCAGGCCGGACTGGGCGGCCACCCTCACCTCCGGCTGGGACTCGGCCGAAACAAGATTGCGAATCCGGTAAATGATGTTCTCCTGGTCCCGGCTCATCGGCGCCGGGAAGATGACGCGCAGGCCGTGCTGGGACACCATCGCCTCCACGAATTCGGCCACGGCTTTCACGTCGCGCCAGTCGCGGTAGAGGCGCGACGCGAAGAGATTCAACAGCAGGGTCTGCTTCGGCCCGTTCCGGCTGATGCCCTTGAACCAGGCCCTGTCTTCCGGCCTCAATGCAAAGAAATCGTCCTGGCTGAGCAGGGCCTCTTCGGGAACGACCTGACGCAAAATGTTGATGGCCTTGACAGCGTTGAGGCCGGGGGTCGTATACAGGTGTTTCTTCCAGGTCAGCAGCGGGAAATACCGGACCATGCCGTCTTTGCGGATCATCGCGCCGCGGGTGGTGGACACCGAGACATGATCTTCGAAGACCGCCATCATGGCCGCATGCCAGACAGGATAATACTGGGAGGACAGGTTGACCGCCAGATCGATCTTGTGCTGGCTCTTGAAATCGGCCAACCGGCCCGCCAACACCTCGGCGTTCGTGTCGTACATTTCCACGAACTCCTGCTTGGCGATGACGGTCAACCTCGGGTGATTGATGTTCCAGAAATCCACATGATGGGAAACAAGCGTGATCCTGGCCTGCGGGAACATGGCCAGCAGCATTTTGAGCACCGGCCGGTAAACGACTTTGACGTCGCCGAGGGCGATGTCGTCCTTGCCCAGCGCCAGGCCCGTGACCACCAGGATGTTTTGAGGCGCGAAGATGCGCAGCTCACGGAAGAAGTTCACGTAAGACGACTTTTGTCCGGCGATCCGCTCGGCCAGATTCGCCACGATGATGCCAAGGACATGACGGGCGCGCATGGCGCCTGCCTGGCCGACCTTTGATTTGGCGGCGTAGGATCTCAATTTCACGATATGCCGGCGGACCATATGGTCATGGAACCGGGTGGCGAACCAGAACGTCAAGGCCAGTCCGACCCCGGCGACGTTCAGGCTGGCAGCGCCGGCGAACAACGCCATCGGGACGGCGTTCATCAGAGCGACCTGGAAGGCGGCGGCAAACCGGCTCTTCGAGCTCCCCGCGTGCATCAGCAGGAAGGCGCTCCAGGTCGCCACCGTTGCCCACACCGGCCCCCAGACCGCCATCAGAGCCAGGTTGATCGTCCAGAACAAAACCTGTTCGATGCGGCCCTGGTTCTCAATCGTCAGGCCGAACTTGATCAATCCCGGATTCCGTTGGGCTCTGCGCAGTAATTTCTCCAGCGCCGGGATCATGGCGACGTGCCCGTCCGGCCTCTCTTGTCCGGCCCGGCGCAGGACGTCCCTCACCACCGACATCGCGCGCTCGTCAGACAACGAGCGCCCGGCTTTTTTCAATTCCGCGACGAAACGGGCGAACTGGCGATCCGCCAGAGCGCGGTCGTTGCCGGACAGTTCCAAAATATGACGGAAATTGGCGACCCAGCTCCGGACAGCCCAGGCCATCACTTCACGGGGCTCGCTGGAGATCTCATTGAAGTCGCCCATGTCGGCTTCATATCCCAGGAGATCCATGTTGGTAATTGAGCCGTGTTCACCCTGCAGAAGGCCGGCATTCAGATTGGCGGTCAGATTGCTCAAATAATTCCGTCTCAAACTGTTGAAATATGCCCTTGCGGCCTGCCTCTCGCCCTGTTGCGGATACATCTCCGCCACGGCTGCATTGAAGATCTCCTGCACAGGCCGGCCTTCGCGGTCAAAGAAAAGATTGAGGAGGCGGTAATCCCCGATCGGGATCCGGATCGTAACGCCGTATTGATCAAAGATCGGCAGGACGGCAATGCTCAAGCGGGTCGGGAGACCGCCGGCCCTGACAACCCGGCCTTCGCGGTTCGGCGCGATGATCCCGTTGAACAGCGGTTCGAGCCCGACCGGAACCTGCGAACGGAACTGATGCCACCAGTCCAGATAAACGCCGGGTTTACCCACCGCCTGTTCATGCACCGTCGCCGGAATATCGGAAGCAATGTTATGACGCTGATAAGCCGGCGTGCCGGCGCCCTTGAATTCAAGCCCGAAGAAGTGATGCTCAGCAACGGCCGACCGTTTTATCTTTTCGGCCGCGTTGATGA
The DNA here is from genome assembly GCA_030688425.1 of Candidatus Omnitrophota bacterium. Classification (NCBI taxonomy): domain Bacteria; kingdom Pseudomonadati; phylum Candidatus Omnitrophota; species Candidatus Omnitrophota bacterium. Next base: position 2,788 of record JAUYIB010000015.1, read on the forward strand.
TGGCATTGTCCTTGTCTGTCCAAACGGTATAACCCACCGGCAACAGGATAGACCGGCCGGCGATCCCCAGCACCGGCATCGTGGCCGGGCGTCCGCCGATGACAATTCTCTTCAGCCCGAAGCGGGCGTAAACTTCCTCATCGCTCAAAGCCCGAAGCGCGATCTCTTTATTGACGGTACTGGTCCTGCGGATCAACTCATACATCTCCGGCGTGATGCCGATCCCGGACGGGAACAGGACCTGGCGCTGTCCTGCGGGCCTCTCGATTTCAATCTGTTCATAGAACGGCCCGGCTATCAGCACAAGCCCGCCCTGGCGCGTGTTAAGCAATCTGCGCAAAGACGCCGGCAGACGGACGCCGGCAGGGATGTTCCAAGCCATTCCTTCCTTAATATAGACATCGGCATCCAGCCGGACAAAGGGCTGCCCGGCCGTGAAGTAGACCCTTTCGCCGGTCTGCTGGTCCACAATGATGCTGGTGGCATGGCTGCGGACGATCTCTTCCGCGTTCCTGGTCGCGGTCCGGCGCAGGGCGCGGAAGGCCCTGGCGCTGAATGCCGGCAGCGAACGGAGACGGCGGACAAATCTCTTTGTATCAGCCGCGGCCCGGCGCTCGTTCGGTTCATTCCGGGCGATATGGCTGACGAATTCGTGATAATTAATCTCGAGGCGTTTCGAGTCGGATTGCGCAAAATAGGCGGGATGATAATTGACCGCATCGACAACATTAGTTTCGGCGATCATGGGCAGGCCGTTCTTGCCGGTGCCCAAGACCGTTTCGTCGGTCGTGACCACAATCGTATATTCC
>JAUYIB010000016.1 GCA_030688425.1 Candidatus Omnitrophota bacterium
GACGCACCCGACAGCTTCCTGTGCAAGCCCTTCAAGGACCGCGACCTGACCGACCACCTGTTGACGGTGCAGGTCGCCCCCGACGACTGCACCGGGTGCGGGGTGTGCGTCGAGGCCTGCCCGGCGGTGTCGAAGGAGCAGGTCGGCCACCAGGCGATCGACATGGAGCCGGCCGCCGAGCACCGCGACCGGGAACGTGACAACTTCCGCTTCTTCCAGTCGATCCCCTACCCGGACCGCACCACGATCCGCCAGGACACGGTCAAGCACACCCAGACGTTGCAGCCGCTGTTCGAGTTCTCCGGGGCGTGCGCGGGCTGCGGCGAAACCCCCTATCTGAAGCTGATCAGCCAACTCTACGGCGACCGCACAATCATCGCCAACGCCACGGGCTGCTCCAGTATCTACGGCGGCAATCTGCCCACCACCCCCTGGGCCACCAATGCGGACGGTCGCGGCCCCGCCTGGAGCAACAGCCTGTTCGAAGACAACGCCGAGTTCGGTCTCGGCATCCGGGTGGGGCTCGACGAGCAGCGTGTCGTGGCCGAGCACCTGCTGGGTCAGCTCTCCGCGCACCTCGGGGGCGACCTCGTCGGCGCGGTGCTCGCTGGTGCGGCAGCTGGTGACGAGGCGGGGCTCGCCGCACAGCGTGAACGTGTGGCGCAGTTGCGGCAGCGGCTGACGGACGCACCCACGGATCTGGCGCTCGTGGCTCGTCAGCTGGAGGCCATCGCCGGCGTCCTGGTCCGCCGGGACGTGTGGATCGTCGGCGGGGACGGGTGGGCCTACGACATCGGGTTCGGCGGGTTGGACCATGTCCTGTCCTCAGGGCGGGACGTGAATGTCCTGGTCCTGGACACGGAGGTGTATTCCAACACCGGCGGCCAGATGTCGAAAGCCACGCCGCGGGCCGCCGTGGCCAAGTTTGCCACCGGCGGGAAATCCATGGCCAAGAAAGACCTGGCCCGGATGATGATGACCTACGGCTACGTTTATGTCGCGGCCGTGGCCATGGGAGCCAAGGATGAGCACACGGTGCGTGCCTTCCTGGAGGCCGAGGCCTATAACGGACCGTCGCTGATCATCGCGTACAGCCATTGCATCGCCCACGGGATCAACATGACGACCGGCCTGCAGGACCAGAAGGCGGCGGTGCTGTCGGGATACTGGCCGCTGTTCCGTTTCAATCCCCTCCTGGCGTTTGAAGGCAAAAATCCGCTGGTCCTGGATTCCACGGCTCCGAAAATTCCTTTGAGTGAATACGCTTACCGGCAGAACCGGTTTAAGATGCTGAGCAAAAGCAAGCCCGATGAAGCCAAACGGCTCATGGAGCTCGCTCAAAAAGACGTGCATGACCGCTGGAAGATTTACGAGGCCATGTCCGCGTCCGGTTCGAACGGTCAGCAACCCGTCAACGGTTAATGAGTCCCGCTTTTTGCCCAGGCAGCGGGACGAATTAACCCCAGCGCCTTGCCCGCCATGCGATTGGGCAACTGGGGTTAGCAACAGGGAAAGGGAAAAGATATGGATCTTTCAACAACCTACATGGGGCTGAAGCTCAAAAATCCCCTTGTCGCCTCAGCTTCGCCATTGTCCGAAAGCATGGATAATCTTCGCCGCATGGAAGACGCGGGGATCTCGGCGATTGTCTCGTATTCCTTGTTTGAGGAACAGCTGAACCGCGACGCCGATGAGTTTAACCATTATCTGACGTACGGCACCGAGAGTTTCGCGGAATCGCTCACGTATTTTCCCGAGCCGTCCAATTGTGTCCTGGGGCCCGAGGAATACCTGGAGCATATCCGCAAGGCCAAGGCCGCCATGGGCATCCCGGTCATCGGGAGCTTGAACGGATACACCGCGGGCGGATGGGTCAAATACGCTAAGCTCATCGAGGAGGCGGGCGCGGACGCCCTGGAGCTGAATATTTATTTCCTGGCCACGGACCCGGACGTTTCCGGGGAACAAATTGAAAAAACGCACGTGGACATTCTCAAAGCCGTGAAGGCCAGCGTGACGATCCCGGTGGCCGTGAAGATGGGGCCGTATTTCAGCTCGATGTCCAACATGGCCAAGCAGCTGGACGCCGCCGGCGCGGACGCCCTGGTGCTGTTCAACCGTTTTTACCAGCCGGATATCGATTTGGAAAATCTGGCCGTCGTTCCCAACGTCCTGTTGAGCACCCCGCAGGCCATGCGCCTGCCTTTGCGGTGGATCGCCATTCTTTACGGTAACGTGAAGGCGAACCTCGCGGCCACGAGCGGGATTCTGGACACGCGGGATGTGCTGAAGATGCTCATGGCCGGCGCCGACGTGACCATGGTCTGCTCCACGCTTCTGCGCAACGGGATCGATTACACCCGGAAGATCCTGACCGGGGTCGAACAGTGGATGAAAGAGCACGAATATGAATCCGTGAATCAGATGCGCGGCAGCGTGAGCCAAAAATCCTGCCCGAACCCGGAAGCGTTCGAGCGGGCGAATTATATCAAGATGTTGAAAAGTTATTATTAATGAGCACGTAACTTGCGGAACGAAGTGAACGCAAGTTACTGTGCGAATTAACCCCGGCCGCCTTGCCCCGCGAAGCGATGGGGCAGCCGGGGTAAGAGTCAGAGAGGACCATCACCTATGATCATGGCCAAAGAAAAGCACAAGTCCGAACTCCCCAAGGACGATCCGCGCACCAAGCTGATCATGGCGGCGATCAAAAAGGAGGGGAACAGGCCGGACGCGCTCATCCAGATTTTGCATTCGGCGCAGACCGTCTACGGGTATCTGCCGATGAACGTGATCCGTTACATCACGCGCGAACTGCGCCTGCCGCCGAGCCGCGTATTCGGGGTGGTGACGTTTTACCATTTTTTCACTTTGAAGCAAAAGGGCGAGCACAACTGCCTGGTGTGCACCGGCACGGCGTGCTATGTCAAGGGAGCCCAGTCCCTCCTTGAAGAATTTGAGAAAGAATTCCATCTCAAACCCGGGGAAGTCACGGAGGGCAACCGGTTCGGCCTGCAGGTGGCCCGATGCCTGGGGGCGTGCGGCCTGGCTCCGGCGATGGTGATGGACGAGGTCATGTTCCCCCGGGTCAAACCGGAAGATATTAAAGGGTTGGTCCATTCAAAGATTGGAGCCCAGAAATGAATTTGCAGGAACTTCACGACATCGCCAACAAGGTCCGCCAGGAAAACGCCGGCTTCAAGAAAAAAGTCTGCGTCTGCTGTGGGGCCGGTTGCATTTCCTCGGGAAGCGAGCAGGTCCTTAAGGGCCTGCAGCAGTCGGTCAAGGACAAGGGGCTGGACAAAGAGATCCGGGTGATCCCGTCGGGGTGCATGGGGCCGTGCAACCAGGGCCCTCTCGTCAAGATCCTGCCGGACGAAACGATTTATCAAAAGGTGACCGAGGACAATTTCAGGCCGATCGTGGAAAGCCATCTTGAAAAGCAGGAGCCGGTCAGGCCGATGTTGTTGTTTTCCGATTCGCGCAAAGAAGCCCCGGTCAAGACGTCCGAGGACCCGTTTTTCAAAAAGCAGCACAAGATCGTTTTGGAGAACTGCGGGAGGATCAATCCCGAGGTGATCGAGGATTATATCAGCGAGGAAGGGTACCTGGCGCTCAACAAAGCGATCCGCATGATGTCGCCGGAAGAGGTCATCGCCGAGATCAAGCACAGCCGCCTGCGCGGGCGCGGCGGGGCCGGTTTCCCGACGGGTTTGAAATGGGAAACGGTTTACAAATACGTGTCCAATGAGAAATATGTGATCTGCAACGGCGATGAGGGCGACCCCGGCGCGTTTATGGACCGGAGCGTCCTTGAAAGCGATCCCCACCGCGTGCTGGAAGGCATGATCCTGGCCGGTTACGCGATCGGGGCGCAGAAAGGTTACGCCTACATCCGCGGGGAGTATCCTCTTGCGATCAAGCGTTTTGAACAGGCCCTGAAGCAGGCGCGCAAATATGGGCTTCTCGGCAAGAATATCATGGGCACCGAATTCTGTTTTGACGTGGAGATCCGTATCGGCGCCGGCGCTTTTGTCTGCGGCGAGGAAACCGCTCTCATCGCTTCCATCGAAGGCAAGCGCGGGGTCCCGAGGCCCAGGCCGCCGTATCCGGCCGAAGCCGGGCTGTGGGGCAAGCCGACCTTGATCAACAACGTCGAGACGTTCGCCAGTGTCGCGCCGATCATCCTCAGGGGCGGTGAGTGGTACAGCGAGCTCGGCACGCCCAAGAGCGCCGGGACCAAGGTCTTCGCGCTCGCCGGCAAAATCAATTATTCCGGGCTGATCGAGGTCCCCATGGGCACGAGCCTGCGGGAGATCATCTTCGACATCGGCGGCGGCATCCCGGGCGGCAAGAAATTCAAGGCCGCGCAGACCGGCGGTCCGTCGGGCGGATGCATTCCCGAGCAGCACCTGGACACTAAGGTGGATTACGAATCGCTTGTCGGCCTGGGTTCCATCATGGGCTCCGGCGGGCTCATTGTCATGGACGAGACATCCGACATGGTGGACGTGGCGCGGTTTTTCATGGAGTTCTGCATGGACGAGTCCTGCGGGAAGTGCGTGCCCTGCCGGGTCGGCACCAAACAGATGTATGATCTGCTGAACAATATCTGCACCGACCAGGCGACGCTGTATGAACTGAAACTGCTCGAGGAGCTGGCGGTCTATGTGAAGGAAGCCAGTCTTTGCGGGCTCGGCATGTCGGCGCCTAACCCTTTATTGAGCACCTTGCGGTATTTCCGCAACGAATATATGGACCACATCCAACAGAAACCCGCGAACACCGCGGCGGCTTGAGGAGATCATAATGACCGTGACAGCCAAGATTCCCATCATGCTTGACGACAAGCCCCTGGAGGTCGAACCGCACAAGACCATCCTTGAGGTTTGCAAGGAGCACGGGGTCGAACTCCCCGTCCTTTGCCATTTCGAAGGGCTGACCGACGTCGGCGCCTGCCGCCTCTGCCTCGTGGAGATCGAAGGCGTTCCGCGGCTGCTGCCGGCCTGCACCACCAAGGTCGCGCCCAATCAGAAAATAAAAACGCAAACCGATCGGCTCAAAAAATATCGCCGGATCACCATGGAGCTGTTTTTCGCGGAGCGCAACCATGTCTGCGCGGTGTGTGTCGCCAACAACAAATGCGAACTGCAGGACCTCGGTTATAAGGTCGGCATGGAACATGTGAGGTTCCCCTATTTGTTCCCGTCCTGCAACGTGGACGCCTCGCATCCCAAGTATGTCATCGATCACAACCGTTGCATCATGTGCACGCGCTGTGTCCGCGTCTGCGGCGAGGTGGAAGGCGCGCACAACTGGAATATCATGGGCCGGGGTTTTTCGTCCCGGATCATTTCCGATTTCAATCAGCCGTGGGGCGAATCTGTGACGTGTACTTCCTGCGGGAAGTGCCTCAACGTCTGCCCGACGGGCGCGCTGTGGGATAAGAATGTTTCGCAGGGCCAGATGAGCAAGGCGCCCGAATCCATCGTTGACCTGGTCCAAAAGAGAAGGATGAACCTATGAGTAAAAAAAGGATTGGTACCGTATGGCTGGCCGGATGCTCCGGATGCCACATGTCCCTGCTGGACATTGATGAGAGGATCCTGGATGTGGCCAAGCTGGCCGACATCGTGAAAAGCCCCATTGTGGACGGGAAGGAATTTCCGGATGTGGACGTGGCCCTGGTGGAAGGGGCCGTGGCCAGCGACGAGCATCTGCACGAGATCCAGCTGATCCGGCAGAAGGCCAAGGTCCTGGTTTCGTTCGGCGACTGTGCCGTGACCGGCAACGTGGCGGCCATGCGCAACGCCGTCACCAAGGAAGCGGCCCTGACCCGCGCCTATGTGGAAGCGGAGAGCAACGACACTGAGGGCCAGGTCCCGGATTCTCCGGAGATTCAGAAGCTGCTCGACCGTGTGCGGCCGTTGCACGAAGTGGTCAAGGTGGATTATTACATCCCCGGCTGCCCGCCGTCGGCTGACCTTATCTTTTACGTGCTGTTTGAGCTGCTGAACGATCGAATTCCCGATCTCGAGCAAGGAAGGAAGCTGAAATATGGTTGATAAAGCGAACGAAAGAAAGATCACGATCAGCCCCGTGACCCGCATCGAAGGGCACGCCAAGATAACTCTCCAATTGAAAGAAGACGGCTCTGTTGAGGACGCCCGCTTTCACGTCAACGAATTCCGCGGGTTTGAGAAGTTTTGCGAAGGCCGCCTGTTCACCGAGATGCCGTCCATCACCCCCCGGATCTGCGGGATCTGCCCGGTGAGCCACGCGATTTCCAGTGCCAAGGCCTGCGAGATGATCATGAAAATCGAGGTGCCGTACACCGGCCATCTTCTGCGCCGGCTCATCCATCTCGGCCAGGTGATCTCCTCGCACGCGCTGAGCTTCTTTCATCTCTCTTCTCCTGACTTGTTGCTGGGATGGGATTCGGACCCGGCCAAGCGCAACATCATCGGCATCGCCGAGAAATTTCCGGACCTCGCCAAGCGCGGGATCCGTCTGCGCAAATTCGGCCAGGAGATCAGCGAACGGCTGAGCGGCAAAAAGATCCACATCATGGGGATCACGGCCGGCGGGTTCGCGTACCCGATGAAAGACAGCGACCGCAAGGCCCTGCTGGACTGGATCCCCGAGGCCCTGGAAACGACGCGGATGGGATTGGACATTTATAAAAAATATTACGAGGCAAATCCGGCCGAGGTGGATTCTTTCGCCAACTTTGAAACCCTGTACCTGGGCACGGTCGGACCCGAGGGAGAGTTTGAGCTTTACGACGGGCGTTTGCGCTTTGTGGACGCCGCCGGCAAGGTCGTGGCCGATCAACTGGATCCGGCGCGGTATCTTGAGTACATCGCGGAGCGGCCCATCTCCTGGTCATACCTGAAATACCCGTATTACAAACCGTACGGGTATGAAAAAGGTTTTTACCGGGTCGGGCCGCTGGCCCGCCTGAACGTGGCCAGCCGGATGAAGACGCCTTTGGCGCAAAAGGAATTCGAGAATTTCAAGGCCCTGGGCAAGGGCCGGCCCGTGCACGGCACATTCCATTTTCATTACGCGCGGTTGATCGAGACCTTGGGCTGCATTGAGGAAGCGAAGGTCATTCTCGATGATCCCGGGATCCTCTCGCAGGAGGTCCAGGCCTCCGCCGGGCGGAACCAGGCCGAAGGGATCGGCTGCAGCGAGGCGCCCCGCGGGACGCTGTTCCACCATTACACAACGGACGCCAACGGGGGCTTGACCAAGGTCAATCTCCTGATCGCCACAGGGCAGAACAATCCGGCCATGAACCGGTCCATCCTTGAGGTCGCCCGCCAATATGTCAATGGCAAAGATGTGCGCGAGGGGGCCTTGAACCGCGTGGAAGCGGCCATCCGCTGTTATGACCCGTGCCTTTCCTGCTCGACACATGCGATCGGGTCCATGCCGCTTCAGATCGAGATTTTGAACGAGAAAGGGGACGTGCTCAATCTTATCCAGAGGGGGTGACAGGGCAACGAGTGAAGAGCCCTGACTGTCACGCCCGGTGAGCTGGTGAGCCGGGGCGGGAGGTGTTACAATGTTGGTGATCGGGTACGGCAATCCAATGCGGTCGGATGACGGTGTCGCGGGGGTTGTCCTCCGGCGGCTGGAAGAACACCACATCCCCAACCTGACCCTTAAATCCGTCCATCAATTGCATCTTGAGCTTCTGGAAGAGGCCTGCGGGCACGACGGGGTCATTCTCGTGGACGCTTGCGAAACAGGCGAGGATGTATCTTTTGAAAAGGTCGGCGTGGATCCTTCCGCAGGCATGGCGTCTTCTCATCATTTAAGTCCTCAGCTTTTCCTCCATTTGGCCAGAATCATCTATAATAGAACGTTTCCTTTATATTTGTGCTCGATCCGCGGGGAGTCTTTTGAGATGGGGGAGACGCTGTCCCCCCGTGTCCTGGCCCGCGTTGATGAGGCCGTGGCCTTGATCAAGAAGTTTATTGTGGAGGGACCGCCCGATGCATGAAGCCGGTTTTACAGAGCAGATCGTCAAGGCGATCATCGCGCAGGTGAAAGAGGCGCCTGATATCTGGCCCAAACGCGTGAAGGTCAAGGTGGGAGAAATTTTCCATTTGAACAAAGAGGCCGTCTTGTTCCACTACGATATGCTTGCCCGGGGCACCGAGCTCGAGGGCATCATGGTTGAGCTGGAAGAGGAGCCGGTCCGGGTCCTGTGCCGCCATTGCGGGATGGAAGGCGGGGTCGAGGACCATCATCTGATGCTGTGCTCGTCGTGCGGTTCCCGCGACGTGGAGATGATCGCCGGAGGGAGCATCACGGCAGAATTGATCACCCCGGACCGCTGACGGATTGAGATGAGGAAACCGAAATGTCTTTACGGGCTTCACCCCATTGCCGGACGAAACGGATGCGCGTCGTTCTTGATGGAACGGTGCAGGGCGTGGGGTTCCGTCCGTTTGTTTACCGGCTGGCCACGGATCTGGGGCTCAAGGGCTGGGTGAACAATTCTCCATCGGGAGTGACCATTGAGGCGGAAGCCGGGGTGGACGCGCTCCGGATTTTTTTAAGCCGCCTTGTTTCCGAAAAGCCGCAGCACGCCGTGATCCGGGATGTCCGCCATTTCTGGCTGGATTCCGTCGGGGACACGGATTTTCGCATCCTGGCCAGCGAGTCTTCCGGTAAAAAAACCGTTTCTCTCCTCCCTGACCTGGCCACCTGCCCGGAATGCCTCAAAGAAATTTTTGATTCTCAAGATCGCCGGTTTTTATATCCCTTTACCAATTGTATCCACTGCGGCCCGCGATTTACGATCATCGAAGGCATTCCCTACGACCGGAAGAACACGGTCATGAAAAAGTTCGCGTTGTGCCCGGAATGCAGCCGGGAATATCATGACCCGTCAAACCGCAGGTTCCATGCCCAGCCGAACGCCTGCCCGGCGTGCGGGCCGCGCCTGCAGGCGAGGGATGAGGGCGGCGCGCTGCTCGGCGAGAACCACGATGCGCTCCTGGCCGCGGTGAAAACGGTGGAGGGCGGAAGAATCCTGGCCCTCAAAGGGATCGGCGGATTTCAATTGATCGCGGACGCCCGCAACGAAAAGGCCGTGAACGAACTGCGCCTGCGCAAACACCGGGAGGAAAAACCGTTTGCCCTGATGTTTCCGTCGATCGAGGACGCGCAGAACGCCTGTGTTGTCAACGGTCTGGAGCGCGGGCTGCTCCTGTCACCGGAAGCCCCCATCGTGTTGTTGCGGCGCAAGCCCGGCGGGGACATCTCCCTGTCTGTGGCGCCGGAGAACCCCAACCTGGGTGTGATGCTGCCGTACAGCCCCCTGCATCATATCCTGATGCGGGAATTGGGTTCTCCTGTGGTGGCAACCAGCGGCAATTTGAGCGACGAACCCATTTGCACTGATAATAATGAAGCGATGGCCCGGCTGAAAGGCATCGCGGACATTTTTTTGATCCACGACCGCCCCATTGTCCGGCCGATGGATGACTCTGTGGTGAGGGTGATGATGGACCGTCCCTTGGTGATCCGTCGAGCGCGCGGCTATGCCCCGGCACCGGTGGTATTACCGCCGGATGTCACGACTCCGCATGCCTCTGTTCTTGCTGTCGGGGCCCATTTGAAAAATACCGTGACTGTTTCGGTCGGCGGAAACGCGGTCATCAGCCCGCACATCGGCGATCTGGAAACCGAGGAATCGTTGCGGGCCTTCACGGCCAGCGTGCGGGACTTGCCGCGGTTGTATGGGGCGGACCTTTCGGCGGTCGCCTGCGACATGCATCCGGATTATGCCTCGTCACAGTATGCCCGGCGCCAGGGACTTCCTGTCCACGCCATTCAGCATCACCATGCGCATGTGGTGTCCTGCATGGCGGAGAACGGTTTGACGGGGACGGTGCTGGGGGTGGCCTGGGACGGGACGGGGTGGGGGCACGACGGGACGGTCTGGGGAGGCGAATTCCTGGTCTCCACGTTCTCATCGTTCCGCAGGGCGGCGTATTTCCGGCATTTCCGGCTGCCCGGAGGAGAAAAAGCGGCGCGTGAACCCTGGCGGTCGGCGATGGGCGTTTTGCACGAGATGTATGGGAAAGACATCTCGCTTTATAAGGATCTTCCTCCTTTTGCTGCGTTGACAGAGGCGCAGCTGGGGGTCTGTCTCAGGATCATGGAGCAGAACATTGCGGCTCCCCGCACATCGAGCGCAGGCCGGATTTTTGATGCTGTCGCGTCTCTGCTGGGCCTGCGCCAGGGCAGAAGTTTTGAGGGGCAGGCCGCCATGGCCCTGGAATTTATTTTGGAAGGATTTTCCACGGATATGTGCTATCGTTTTGATGCTGGCGGTCAGCAGGGCGGGGGGGCCGGCTTTGTGATCGACTGGGCGCCGATGATGGAGGATGTCATTCGGGACCGGGAGGCTGGAACGCCGACGGGTGAGATTTCGGCCAGGTTCCATAATACGATGGCGGAGGTCGTTGTGAAGATCGCCCGCCAATCGGACCTGCGGGACGTGTGCCTGACCGGCGGCTGTTTTCAGAACCGTTATCTGACCGAACGGGCCGTGAGGCGATTGAGAGAAGAAGGTTTTGTCCCGCACTGGCATCGTTATGTCCCCTGCAACGACGGCGGCATTTCTTTCGGCCAGGCGGTTGCGGCCCTGCAGCGGATGAAGGAGGAAAGATAGCATGTGCCTGGCGATCCCGGGAAAAGTGATGAGCGTGAACGGTGAAGACGTATTTTCACGTACGGGCAAGGTCAACTTCGGCGGCATCGTGAAAGACGTGTCCTTGGCGTATGTGCCGGAGGCCAATGTCGGGGATTACGTCATTGTGCATGTCGGGTTCGCGATCAGCGTCGTGGACGAGCAGGAGGCCCTGCTGGTGTTTGAGTATCTGAAAAAAATGGATGAATTGGAAGAATTGAAAAGCACGTGAGGTCAGGGAGGGAGGATTGAAAATGGAAGATGGACGGGGAAAGATTAGCGGGCTCACTTAAAAAGTTAGTTCAGCGGCTTTTAGTATCCATTTCCCATTCTCAGGTTTTAAGCCATGAAATACATCGACGAATACAGAGACGCGCAGGCGGCCCGGGTGTTGAGCCGTGAGATCCATAAGATCACCACTCGCCCGTGGACGATCATGGAGGTGTGCGGCGGCCAGACGCACGCCATCGTCAAATTCGGGATCGACGAGGTCCTTCCGGACAAGATCACCCTGGTCCACGGCCCGGGGTGCCCGGTCTGCGTCACGCCGCAGGAGCTCATTGACAAGGCGATCGAGATCGCCTCCCGGCCGGAAGTCATTTTTTGTTCGTTCGGCGACATGCTGCGGGTGCCCGGGTCGGACAAAGACCTCCTGGCCGTCAAGGCCGAGGGCGGGGACGTGCGCATCGTCTACTCGCCGCTGGACGCTCTGAAGATCGCGCAGGCCAATCCGCTCAACCCGGTCGTGTTTTTTGCCGTCGGATTTGAGACAACGGCGCCGGCCAATGCCATGGCGGTCTTTCAGGCCAGGCGCCAGAAGGTCCATAATTTTTTCATGCTGGTTTCTCATGTCCTTGTCCCGCCGGCCATGGAGGCTATCCTGTCTTCGCCCCACAACCGGGTGCAGGGATTTCTCGCCGCCGGGCACGTGTGCACGGTCATGGGGTATACGGAATACGCCCCGCTCGCGGAGAAGTACAAGGTCCCGATGGTGGTGACCGGGTTTGAGCCGCTGGACATCCTGCAAGGCGTCTATCTGTGCGTGAAGCAGCTGGAAGAAGGGCGGCATGAAGTTGAAAATCCGTATTCCCGCGCCGTCCGCAAGGAAGGGAACCGCCCGGCCCAATATCTGATCGGCGAGGTCTTCCGTGTCGTTTCCCGCAAGTGGCGCGGCATCGGGGAGATTCCGCAGAGCGGCTTGGGGCTCCAGCCGGAATACGCGCAATTCGACGCGGAGTCGCGTTTCCCGTTGACCGTGAAGGAAAACGAAGAGTCCAAAGAATGCATCAGCGGTATGATCCTGCAGGGGATCAAGAAGCCGCACGAGTGCCCGGCGTTCGGGACGCGCTGCACGCCGGAGCGTCCGCTGGGAGCCACGATGGTTTCCTCCGAGGGCGCTTGCGCGGCGTATTACCGGTATCGTCATGTTTATGCCAGGAAAACCGGCGGGGAGACGGCATCATGACCCCTCCTAAAGATTTTTCTCTGTCCTGCCCTGTTCCGATCAAGAAATATCCTCACGTGTTGATGGCCCACGGCGGCGGCGGGACGCTGATGCACGAGCTGATCAATAAAATTTTGCTGGCCGCTTTTGCCGATTGCGCGTTCAAGGCCGAACACGACTCCGCCGTCCTGACGCTGGAGCGGACGAAGATCGCCATGACCACGGATTCTTACGTTGTGCGGCCGCTGTTCTTTCCCGGCGGAGACATCGGGTCCATGGCGGTCCACGGAACGGTGAACGACCTGGCCATGTCCGGCGCCCGCCCGGTGTATATCAGCGTCGGGTTGATCCTCGAGGAGGGCCTGTCCATCGAGACGTTGTGGCGCATCGCCTGTTCCATCCGCGAGGCGTGCCTGAAGTCCGGCGTCAAGATCGTGACCGGCGACACGAAGGTCGTGGACAAGGGGAAAGGCGACGGGATTTTTATCAACACGACCGGCATCGGCGTCATTGAGCACGGGCTGACGATCGCGCCCAAAAGCGTCCAGCCCGGCGACGCGGTGATCGTCAGCGGAGATTTGGGCCGGCACGGGATCGCCATCATGGCGGCGAGAGAAGGCTTGGAATTTGAAAGCAAGATCGAAAGCGACTCAGCCCCGTTGTGGGGAGCGGTCAGCCGGCTGTTGGCCGAAGGGATCGGGGTCCATTGTCTGCGCGACCTGACCCGCGGCGGGCTTGCCAGCGCCCTGAACGAGATCGCGCAATCCTCCGGCGCGGGGATCGAGATCGAGGAAACATTGATCCCGGCGCGCGAGGACGTCCGCGGTGCCTGCGAAATGCTGGGGTTTGATCCTCTGTATGTGGCCAACGAAGGACGGATGGTGATTTTTGTCCCGGCTGGAGAAGCCGAAAAGGCGCTCGCAATTTTACGGTCGACGCCGGAAGGCAAAGACGCCTGTTTGATCGGCGTCATTTCTGGCAAGAATCCGGGGATGGTGACGATGAAGAGCCGGATCGGCGTCAACCGTATCGTGGACATGCTCAGCGGAGAACAATTGCCGAGGATCTGTTAAGAAGATTAAGGAAGATGGAACATGGAAGATAGAGGATGGATAAAAAATAGTAGCAGATTTTTCCATCTTCCATCATCCATTTTCTATCTTCGTTTTTCCAGACAAGCTTATGCAATACTACGAACCCTATAAATTCAAGAAACGTTCGCCCGTCTGGGTGGACGCCGACGCGGCGATCCGGAAGATCCATAAGGGCAAGCGGATCCTCGTCGGCTCGGGCTGCGCCGAGCCCCAGCACCTGGTCCGGGCGCTTGAACGGAACGCCTCGCATTTTCATGACAATGAAGTTGTCCATTTGTTGACGCCGGGGATCGCCCCTTACGCCGAAGTCCGGTACGCGCAGAATTTCCGCCACAACGCATTTTTCATCGGCCCCAACGTCCGCAAGGCGGTCGAGGACGGCTACGCGGATTATATCCCGATCTTTCTTTCCGAGATTCCCCGGCTGTTCAAGACCGGCCAGATGCCCATTCATGCGGTCTTGCTGCAGGTTTCACCGCCGGACAAACGCAATTATGTGTCCCTGGGCGTGAGCGTCGATATCCTGCCGGCGGCCATCGCCGTGGCAGACATCGTGATCGCCCAGGTCAACAGGCACATGCCGGAAACCCTCGGGCAAAGCAAGCTCCCGCTGAAGGCCGTGGATTATCTGGTCAAGATGGACGAGCCCCTGGTGGAATTTCCCCAGGGCGATCCGGATGAGACTTCGACCGAAATCGGCAGGCACCTGGTCCGGTATATCCGCGACGGAGACACGCTACAATTGGGGATCGGGAACATCCCGGACGCGGTCCTGCGGAACCTTTCCGATAAAAATGATCTTGGGATTCATTCCGAAATGGTGTCTGATGGCGTTGTTTCTCTCTATAAGAACGGGAACATCAACAACCGGCGCAAAAAACTGCACCGGGGCAAGTCCGTGGTCAGCTTCACGCTCGGCAGCCGGAAGATTTACGACGTGGTGGACAAGAATCCGGATTTTTATTTTTGCACGACCGAATACGCCAACGATCCGTTCGTGATCTGTCAGAACGACAACATGGTTTCGATCAATTCCGCGATCCAGGTCGACCTGACCGGCCAGGTCTGCGCCGACAGCATCGGCACGCGGTTTTACAGCGGATTTGGAGGGCAGGTGGATTTTGTCCGCGGCACCAAACGGTCCAAGGGGGGGCGGTCGTTCATCGCCCTGACCTCGACCGCCAGGCATGGCGAGGTGTCGCGCATTGTTACGGCGCTGTCCCCCGGCGCCGGCGTTGTCACGACCCGCGCGGACGTGCATTATGTCGTGACCGAATACGGGACCGCTTATCTTCACGGAAAAAATATCCGCGAGCGGGCCCTGGCGCTGATCCAGATCGCGCACCCCAAATTCCGGGACGGGCTGCTGGATTATCTTAAACAGAGAAATTATATCTACCTCGATCAGAAAACGATCAAGGACGACCATAGCCCGGTCAAGGACCTGATCCCCCACAGCCACATGTTCAAGGGCAGGACCGTGTACTTCCGCCCCCTGCGCCCCCACGACGAGAAAGCGATCCAGGATTTTTTTTACAGTCATGAACCGGACACGATTTATCAGCGGTATCTTTCCTATGTCGACGCCATGCCGCACGAGGTCGCGCAGGCCAGGGTCTCGGTGGATTATAACCGCGACATGGCCATCGCCGGTTTTGACAGCTGGCAGCCCTACGGTCAGATGGTCTGCCTGGGCCGTTACATCCGCCAGGACGACGAAGCCGCCGAAGTCGGGATCGTGGTGAAAGAGAATTATCAGCGCCTCGGCATCGGAACGTTCCTCTGTGAGTGCCTGACCAAGGCGGCCCGGAGCCATGGCGTTAAGCAGTTGTTTGCCACGATGTCCAAGACCAACAGCCCGATGCTGAAGATTTTCAAGCGCAACGGATTTTTGGCTGAGGAAAGCAAAAAAGTGGACGGTTATCACGTCCACCAGGACATGGCCCCCGGCAGTTCTCCGGAACAATCCCCCCGCACATAGGCAGGGCGCGCGGGCCCGCGCCGGTCGTGAAATTTTCAGATATCTCCCCCCGAGAATGTGTTATACTTTTATCCAGTGCTTTGCCGTCGCTGCCAACCCATCCAAGGAGGATTATGGGCAAACTCATCCTGTTGATGAAGCGCTTCCAGGTCAAGGTCGCGCTTTTGATGATTCTCTCTATGCTCGTCGTCCTGTCCGTCAGCAATTCCCTCATCTATAAATTCACCCTCGACGCCGAATTCAACATGATCCGGAATCACCTGAAATCCATCGCCCAGATGACCGCCTGGGGGATCGATCCCGACCTTCTCCAGCAGGTGCCTTTGCGCGAGGAGGGCCTGAAGTCTTCCGCCTACCGCCATATCGCCGACCAGCTGAGGAAAGTCAAGGACGCGAACCCACACATCAAATATGTATATACGATGAAAAAAACAGACAAGCATGGGATCTGGCAGTTCATCGTCGATCCTGACCCGGTCGAGCGCAAGGCCCACTGGGGCGACCTGACGTCTTATCCCGGCGACACCTATGACGCGTCCCGTTTTCCGGAAATGATGGCGGCCTTTGACGGCCCGTCCGTGGACAAAAATTTTGAGGTGGATGAATGGGCCGTCACCCTGTCCGGATACGCGCCCATCCGCGACCGGGAGGGGCGCGCGGTCGCGATCGTCGGCGTGGACGCCGAGTCCAAGGATGTTTATTTGATGCAGAGGGAGGTTTACCGCCGCACGATTTTCGTCCTGGTTCTGGGGATCCTGATCTGCTTTCTCGTGGGGGCCCGCCTGGCGTGGAGCGTCACGTCCCCCGTTGAAGAATTGATCGAGGGGACCCGGGTCCTGGCCAGGGGGGATCTGGACCATCGCGTCACGGTGAAAGGGGACGATGAGATCAGCGAACTGGCCTCGTCGTTCAACGACATGGCCCAAAGCCTGGGCGAATCGCGCAAAAGGATCATCAATTATTTTTATGACGTCGTGAGATCTTTGGTCCTCGTCATGGAGGCCAGGGACCATTACACCCGGGGCCATTCCGAGGCCGTGGCCGAACTGGTCGTCAAGATCGCGGGGCGCATGGGATTCCCTTCCGAGACCGTGGAGATGCTCAAGCAGATGACCCTCCTGCACGATATAGGCAAGGTCGGCGTGCAGGAAAGCATCCTCAACAAGAAGGACAAGCTGTCTCCCGAAGAGTGGGCGGTGATTAAGCAACATCCCGTCATCGGCGAGGAAATCTTAAAGCCGGTCCTTATCGATAAAGAGATGCTGGCCGTTGTCCGCGGGCACCACGAGCGGTATGACGGCAACGGTTATCCCGATAAGCTTCAGGGGGACCAGATCAGCATTTTCGCCTCCATCGTTTCCGTGGCCGACGCGTATCACGCCATGACATCCAATCGACCCTACCGCCATGCCATGAGCCGGGGGGAGGCGATTGAGGAGCTGAAGAAACACAAGGGAGGCCAGTTTAACCCCGAAGTCGTCGATATTTTTTTGCAGATTCTTCGTGAGGAAAAATTTTAAGATTTTCATGCTGGTCAACCTCGAGGCCTTGCGTCAAGAGGCGCGCCGCATCATGGATTTGGAATAGAAGGGATGAGCATTTTGGAGTTTTTTCGGTATTTGGGAGTAAGCGATTTCTGGAAGGTCCTGGTCGTCCAGCACTTGTTCCGGACGCTGGGCCGGGATATCGCCCGTTTTCAAAAGAGGACGCGCCTCGGATGCCAGCCGGGATGCGGGCGTTGCTGCGAAGGCCCCCATGTGGAAACGACTGTTTTGGAAATGATGCCGCTTGCCGCGCATTTGTGGCAAAAAGGCGAGGCCTCCCGCTGGCTGGAGACCGTTGAAAAGGCCGGCAACCCTTCCCCCTGTGTTTTTTATCAACCGGATCCCGCGGGACAGGGGAAAGGGCGTTGTTCCGTGTATCCCCTGCGTCCGTTGATCTGCCGCCTGTTCGGATTCTCGGCAAATCGGGACAAGCAAGGCCATCGGGTGCTTATGACCTGCGCCCGGATCAAAGAGAATCAGACCGCGGATTATCTGGACGTCCAAAAGCACATCGATTCAGGCCTCCCCGTGCCTGTCATGAGCGATTATATCCTGCGTGTTTCCCCCATCGATCCCGTTTTGGGCCAGAAGCAGGTGCCGATCAACGACGCGATCCACCGGGCCATCGAAAGGATCGGGCTGCGGATGAGCCTGCGGTCCCGCCGTTAACGGCGGGGCGCTGTCCTTGCCGTTTTCTTACCGGATGTAAGGCAATTCCGCATTGAGAAATGAGACGACGCTTTTTGGGGCGGACGCTTCCTTGAGGAGGAGCTGGACCGCGAGCCGGTCATGCCTCGCCTTCCAGGCCTTGAGCACAATGGTCCGGTTGTTATGCTTGAGGGTGAGGTCGTAAGCGTAAGCTTGGCGCAGCTTGGATCGTTCGACCCCGCCCAGCCATAGGGCTACCTGATTGTAATTCCTGATTTGGTTGAGGATCATCCAGGCGGCATTCAGGTCCCGCACATTTCCCAGCGAATTTACCAGAAGCGTGGCACTGAACAGCGCCACAAGGATGCCGCCCCTGGGGACGCGGTCGCGCACCATTTTCAAAAATAGGGCCATCATCACGGCGAACAGCGCGCTGAAACTGCTGGCGTACCAGCCGCACCCGGAAATAATGTTGTTGGTCGTGTGCAGGTAAGAGAAGAAAGCCGCGTAGAGGACCAGGGCGGCCACGGATTTGAACAGATAAAAAGGGATCGCACGACTGGCGTTGGTTTGTGTTTTTCTGGTCAGCGCGAAACCCCCCGCCGCCAATAAGGCCATGGTGAAGATGTTGTGGAGGACTTGAAGCAGGGAAGGGTCCCTGTTGAGGAGGATGTCCCATCCGATCCGGATATTGTCCGGATGGTCGAGCGTGTTGCGCACGGATAGAAAATTGGTGATGCAGACGCTGATGTCGGGATTTTTCAGCCCGGCGTTGAGTCCTGCCAGAAGGTTGTCGTGCAGGCAGAGAACAAAATTTACGGACGTTATCCACGGGTTGAATATGGGAAGACCTTTGTCGAAATCCGTGGCCGTGAACACATTGAACCCGGGGAAGCCGGCGGCCGCGTAAAGGGCCGGCAGGGCGGCGGTCACGGTCAGGAAAAACAGCGCGGCTGTGGCGAGGAATCCGGCGGTGGCCCATCCCTTGGCCGGGCCCGTGAACAGCCGGTGATAAAAAACCGGGATCAGCACAAAGAGAAACAGGGAATATTCGTCGAAGAAGAGGGAAACAAACAGCGCCAGACAGAGCCGGATGTATTCCTTTCGGAAATGTTTTCCATCGCCTGCTTCCGCCGCCCGGGCCGCCTTGAGCCCGAGGTAAAGACAGAGGATATAGAAGAAGTTGCTCATGGTCTTTGACGGATGAAAGAGCATGATGACCGGGATGAGGTTTCCGGCCGAGCAGAGGTAAATGAGGGCGCCGGCAAGCCCGGCGAATTTGTCGGCGGTCAATAGGGCGAGGAAACGGTAAAGGAGATAGGGCGACAGAAACAGCGCCACCGGAATCCACAGAGAGAGGGACGGGTGCGGCGGGACGGCATGAAAAAGTCCGTTGCGAAAGAGGATGTTGGCGACCTCCAGGATGTGGGACAGGATCCGCGGCCTCGACCGGGGGATCCCTTCGTAAGCCCCTTCGAGCAGTCCCCAGTTCAAGGCCTGGAGGAAGCGTTCCGGGGCGGAGGGCTGGCTTAAAACCGCCGGAGTGATTTGCGCGGTTTCATAGTGCATCCAGGCGTTCTCATAGTTGAAAAGAACGGCGAGAATATAGAGGTAAACAACGGCGAACGCGGCCATTCCCCAGAAACGGTCAAAACGCATGGGGTTATTATAACATCAATTTTCCAGGAGCAAGATGGCAAAAATTTTTCCGCTGGCTGACGGCGGTTTGTTTTAATGAAAGCCATGAAAAATGGCGGCATTCGGAGGAGGGCCATGCGGGTTTTTGTTTTGTTGTTCATGGTGATGACGGTTTGTGCCAACGGAGGGGCCGATGAAATGAACGCTCAGAGCGGAGGCGCTGAGCCGTCCAAGGTCCGCGTTTTTAAGGCGGCGAAGGGCGGTTATGAAGAAGTGGGCCGCGTGGTCAGGACAGAGGACGAGTGGAAAAAGATCCTGACTTCCGAGCAGTACAAGGTCACCCGCCGGAAGGGGACGGAGCGGGCTTTCACCGGCGAATACTGGAACTACAAAAGCCACGGGGTCTACGTCTGTATCGGTTGCGGTAACGATCTGTTCAGTTCCGAAACCAAATATGATTCCGGCACGGGATGGCCGAGTTTCTGGAAGCCATTGGCCGAGGAGAATATCCTTTACGAGGACGATAACGGCTTGTGGGCGAAGCGGATCGAGGTGTTGTGCTCCCGCTGCGGGGCCCACCTGGGGCATGTCTTTGACGACGGCCCTCCCCCGACGCACAAGCGTTATTGCCTGAATTCGGCGGCGCTGCGGTTCATCGAAAAACGAAAATAATCCCTGGCATGGCGTCAGGAAAACAGCTTGACATTCATCGAGTTTTTTATAGAATAAAACTTAATATTGCTTTAACAAATCCGCGGACTTCAATATTTCCAATTCAACCCAAGGATTTACGGAAAGCCTTCTCTCGAGCCGTCCTCATAAAGGCGGCGCGGGGGATGCTTGCTTAAGCACGTATAAAAATGGCCGGGCCAGGGCGCCTTGCCGGTTGGTATTAATCTTCCCAAAACAGGATCGTGAGAGATGAAAAAGAGCATTGTCGTGACGGGTGTCGTTCTCGGAGGAATCATGTTGGCCGGATGCGGCGGGCAGCAATCGAAGGAAGACAGTTTTTTGGAGGACATGGAGATCGTTCTGGAGGAGAATGCGACGACGGGGTCCAATGAAGCCGTCCTCAACGAGGTGACGATGATCGACCCGACCCAGCCAGTGGATCCGGCCGCGGTCGCTTCCGCCAACCCCGAGACAGCTCTGGAAATCACGGTGGCCAAGCATCAAGAGATCATGAACCAGTCGCGGGCGTTTGAGAAGCCGGGCGCGCAGGACATTCAACAGTCGTTAAAAAATGCCGGATTTTACGATGGCAGCGTGGATGGCGTGATAGGCCCCCTAACCCGCAGGGCCATCCGTGAATTCCAGGAACAGAACAGCCTGACCGCCGACGGCAAAGTCGGGCCGAAAACCTGGGAAAAGCTTGCGCCGTATCTCACGGCCAACCAACAGGCCGCTGTGACCCGGGGCGTCACCAATTAATATCTCGGCAGTGCCTTTTTAGGACTATTGTCAAAACCCGCTGGAGGGAATCCGTTGTTGATCCTTGCCGCGGGTTTTGTTTTTTGTCCCCGGGATGCGAATTTTCCGCTTTTCTCGTATTTTGGGGCAAGGTTTGGTAAAATGGGAACAGCTTGGACCTCTTTTTGAGAAGTTGACTTTCATGATCATCGATATCCTTTTCTTGATTTTGGGCTTTGGGCTGTTGATCAAGGGCGCCGACCTTCTGGTCGAAGGGGCGTCCTCTCTGGCCCGCCTGATGAAGGTCTCGGACCTTGTGGTGGGACTCACGGTCGTGGCGTTCGGGACCTCCATGCCGGAGATGTTCGTCAACGTCTTCGCGAGTTTTACCGGTCATTCAGAGCTGGCGATCGGCAACGTGGTCGGGAGCAATCTTTTCAATATCCTCGTGATCCTGGGGATATCGGCGGTGGTCTATCCTCTGCAAGTCACCAAAAATACGACCTGGAAAGAGATCCCTCTTGCTTTTCTCGCCGCCGTCCTTGTTCTGGTCCTGGCCAATGACCAGTGGATAGACGGCGCGGAGACTTCTTCCCTGTCCCGTATTGACGGCATTGTTTTTTTGTCATTTTTCGTCATTTTTTTGTATTATGTTTTTGTTGTTGCCCAGGACTATGAAAGTCTGGCCGAAGGGCATGAGCCGGTCCGCTTCGGGATGGCGAAATCGTTCGCCTTTATTGCCCTGGGCCTGGTCGGGCTTGTGGTCGGCGGGAAATGGATCGTCGATTCCGCGATTCACATGGCCACGGCTTGGGGTGTCAGTGAGTCCCTGATCGGGATCACGATCGTGGGGGTGGGAACCAGTCTTCCGGAACTTGTGACGTCCTTGGTGGCGGCCCGGCGGAAGAATACGGACATCGCGATCGGAAATGTGGTGGGTTCGAATATTTTCAACGTGTTTCTTATTCTCGGCGTCAGCGCCGTGATCCGGCCGTTGCCCTTTGCCCCCAAAAACAATTTCGATATTGGGATCATGATCGCGGCCACAGCGCTGTTGTTTGCCGCGATGTTCACCGGCAAAAAGCGCCTGCTGGACCGCTGGGAGGGGATGGCCTTTGTTGCGTGCTATGTGATTTATGTGATCGTCCTGATCAATCGGGGATAGTTGCACAGGGGAGGGGCCGGTGAAAGAAATTCCAGGAAATGCCGTGAAACCGAAGAGAGAGAATTGGTCGTCCAGGATCGGGGTGATCCTGGCCGTGGCCGGATCGGCCATCGGACTCGGCAATTTTTTGCGGTTCCCGGCCATGGCCGCGGCCAACGGCGGCGGCGCGTTTTTGATCCCGTATTTTATCTCGCTTCTCGTGCTGGGCCTTCCGCTTATGTGGATCGAGTGGACCCTGGGGCGTTTCGGCGGCGGCTTCGGCCACGGCACGGCGCCGGGAATCTTCCATACGGTCTGGCAGAAAAACCGGTTCATCAAATATTTCGGCGTGATCGGGATCTTTGGCCCGCTGGTCATTTTTATCTTTTACACCTATATCGGATCCTGGAGTCTGGCTTACAGCGTCTTTTCGCTGATGGGCAAGTATCAGGGGCTGGGGAACCAGGACGCGATGCGGAGTTTCCTGAGCGGCTACCAGGGGCTGGAGCAGAACCAGTTTTTTGACGGCATGGGATGGGCGTATTTATTTTTCCTGATCACGTTTGGGCTTAACATCTCTGTCATTTATTTCGGGATCAAGGGCGGGATCGAACGGCTGTGCAAGATCGCGATGCCGCTGTTGTTCTTTTTTGCGGTGATCCTTTTGATCCGGGTGGTGACACTCGGGACCCCGGACCCGTCGAGGCCGGACTGGAACATCTCCAACGGCTTTGGTTTTCTCTGGAACCCGGACTTCTCGGCCCTGACCAGGGCCAAGGTCTGGCTGGACGCGGCGGGGCAGATCCTTTTTACATTGAGCGTCGGGATCGGCGTGATTTTAACTTATGCCAGTTATCTGTCAAAAGCGGACGACGTCGTGCTTTCCGGCACCACGTCCGCCGGGACCAACGAGATCGCGGAAGTGATCCTGGGGGGCAGCATTGTCATCCCGGCGGCGTATGTTTTCTTCGGACCTCAGCAGATCCAGGAAATCGCGAGTAAGGGGACCTTCGACCTGGGTTTCGTGACCATGCCCATCATTCTGGGACATCTGCCCTGGGCCCAGATCATGGGATTTCTCTGGTTCTTTCTTCTGTTCCTGGCCGGGATCACGTCCTCGGTGTCCCTGGCCCAGCCGGTCATCGCATTTATGGAAGATGAATTCGATATTTCCAAAAAGAAAGCCGTGGCCATTTTTGGCGCGGTGTCATTTGTCTTGTGCCAGCCGGCGATCTTTTTCCTGAAAAACGGCGTGGTGGAAGAGCTTAATTTTTGGGGAGGGACATTTTTCCTCGTCATTTTCGCCACGATCGAAGTCGTACTGTTTTCCTGGGTCTTCGGCCTGGAGCGGGCGTGGGACGAGATCCACCGCGGTGCGGACATGCAGGTCCCCAGGATTTACAAGTTCATCATCAAATACGTGACGCCGGCGTTCCTTTTTATCATCCTGGGGACCTGGTTTTGGCAGGAATGGCTGCCGTTCATCATGATGAAGAACGTTCCGCCGGAAAACCAGATTTATGTCCTTGCCACGCGCATCGGTCTGCTGGTGATGCTGTTGGTCCTTGTCAATCTTGTCAGGCTCGCTTGGCAGAGGAAGAACAAGGAAGAGTTGTTTTTTAAGCTGGATTCGTACCAAGACTTCGACATCTAATGAGCGCATCTTTTACGGAGCCCCGTAGGGCGACGTAAATAATTTGCGCGAATTAGTCCCGACGGTTTGCCGAGCCATGGCGAGGCAGTCGGGATTCATGAGGGTTGTGCCCCGCTGTTTTGCTCCGTAGCATGAAGTAGCTGGGGCTTATGAGGGAGTTAGATATGACCATCGGCGGCTGGATTTTTCTTGTTTTGTCCTGGGGGACCATCCTCGTGGTCGCCGGGTATTGTTACAAGCGGGTCCTGTTTAAGAAGTGATTTTGGGGATGCGCACTGCCGGTCTGCGGGCGTTGTTTGGAGAAATCGTTTAAGGAGGGGTACATGAAAAAGTTCCTGGGGCATCTCCGGATGTATGTTTTCCGCGGCCTTTTGGCGATGATTCCCATCGCGCTGTCCGTGTTGGCCGTGCGGTTCATCTATTTCTTTATTGACAAGAAGATCATCAACCTGGTTTCAAAATATATCGGGTATTCGATCCCGGGGCTGGGGATCCTGCTGCTTTTGGTCGTGCTGTATGTTATCGGGCTCCTGGCCAGTATTGCCATCGGCAAACAGCTCTTTGGGCTCATTGAGAAGATCACCGCCCGGATCCCGCTGATCCGGACGATTTATCAGATCGGCCAGCAGGTGTCGTTCAGTCTCTCTCTTCCGGAGAAGCAATTGTTCGAGCGGGTGGTGCTGGTGGACTTCCACGGGATCTGGGCGATCGGTTTTGTGACGGGGGCCTTTAAAGAAAATAAAACCGGGCGTCAGCTTTTGAGGGTCTTTTTTCCAAACGTTCCCAATCCCACGACGGGATTTGTGACGGTTGTGGACCCCGCCAAGACCAGGGACCCCAAGTGGACCGTTGAGGAAGGGATCCGTGTCGTGGTTTCCGGTGGGATCATCGGGCCGGACATGGTCGACTAAAGGTCCCGAGGAGGGGAACATGCGCCGATTATTTTTTGTCCTCCTGTTCATCATGGTGACGTCCTGCACGGGTTGCGACGCGGTTTACCGGCTGTTGCAGAAAGAGGGGGCGGAGGAAAAGGATCTCCTGGGGGAGGTCGTGCCCGGCCAGAGCAGCCCCGCGGTCAAGGAAATCCAGAAGCTGCTGAAGCTTTACGGTTATACCGTTGGCACGCCGGACGGCGTCCTCGGCGTCAACACCCGCACGGCCATCCGGAGATTTCAGGAAGACAATGATCTGGAGATCACGCGGTTCGTGGACTACGCCACGTGGGAAGCCCTCAATCAGTTTGAGCCGTACGGGCTGGTCAAGGGTGGAGACCTGAACATCAAGATGGTCCAGCAGGCGCTTCAGAACGCCAAGGTGTCCCCCGGGGGCGTGGACGGGAAAATGGGCCGGAGGACCGTTGAGGCGGTCAAAAAGTTTCAGGCCATTAAAAAGCTCAAACAGGACGGGAAGATCGGGTTTAAGACGCTGAAAAATCTTGCCGTGTATCTCCCTCCGCCCAGCTCGGTCGAGGAAGCGAGACCTTCCGCGGCCGCGCGGAAGAAGCCGCCGGCCAAGCAGCGGGGCAGCCGATAAAATTTTCGACATCAAAAATGATCTGTGATAATATGTTTCATCCATTCCGCCCCGGGCGGAAATCTTTTTTCCTCTCATGAAAATCCACGAATATCAAGCCGTTGACCTTTTTAAAAAAGCCGGGCTTCCCGTGCTGGAAGGCCAGGTCGCGGCCACCCTCGAAGAGGCCCTGAAGATCGCGGACAGGATCGGGTATCCCGTGGTTCTCAAGTCCCAGGTCCTGGTCGGCGGCCGCGGCAAGGCTGGCGGCATCAAGGTCGTCAAGACCAGGGACGATCTCGCCAAATTGTTCCCGCAGCTGCGCAGCCTTGTCATCAAAGGCTACCCGGTCGAGAAGATCCTGATCGTCCGCGCCATCGATATCAAAAAAGAATTTTACGCGGCCGTGACGGTCGATCCTGTGCGCGGCGACGTGGTCCTGATCGCCAGCTCCGAAGGCGGGGTGGACATCGAGGAAACCGCCAAGACCCATCCGGAAAAGATCCAGAAATATTATCTCGAGGGGCAGAAACGCATCGACCCGGCCCGTTGGCCCGCGTTTATCAAGGCGGTCTTTGCCGACAAAGGATCCCAGGAGCAGGGGACGAAGATCTTTGAAGGGATTTTGAAGGTATTTTTTCAGTATGACTGCTCCCTGGCCGAGGTGAATCCTCTGGTGATCGATGCCAAAGGGGATTGGTATGCGGCCGATGCCAAGATCAATTTCGACGACAACGGGCTGTTCCGCCACGAGGAGCTCGTTGCTTTGCGCGACATGCGTTATGAGGACCCGGACGAGATCGAGGCCAAGGACCACAATCTGAGCTTTGTCAAGATGGACGGCAATGTCGGCTGTGTGGTCAACGGCGCGGGTCTGGCCATGGCAACTATGGACGTGACCAAGATCCTGGGCGGCGATCCGGCGAATTTCCTGGATGTCGGCGGGAGCTCCAATCCGGAGAAGGTCCTCAGCGCCATGAAGATCATTCTGAGGAACCCCAAGATCAAGGCGATCCTGATCAATATTTTCGGCGGGATTACCCGTTGCGACGACATCGCCAACGGCATCATCGCCGCGCGCCAGCAGCTCAAGATCAGCGTGCCGCTGGTGGTGCGGCTGGCCGGGACCAACGAGAAAGAGGCCAGGGATATCCTGGAGCCCACCGCGATCCACGCGTATTCGTCCATGCGCGAGGCCGTCCAGCAGGCGGTGGCATTGGCGAAATGAAATAACGTCGCACGACACAAGTCACACGTCACACGTAAAAGTGTCTTTGCGTGCGACCTTGTGACGCGCGACCTTGTGACATGTGACTTTCAACTATGAGCATCCTTGTCGATCAAAATACGCGTTTGCTGGTCCAGGGCATCACAGGCCGTGACGGTTCGTTCCATGCCCAGAAGATGAAGGAATACGGGACCAACGTCGTGGCCGGCGTCACCCCGGGCAAAGGCGGCCAGGACGTCGCCGGAATTCCGGTGTTCAATTCCGTTCAGGAAGCTAGGGTCAAGACCCAGGCCAACACCGCCGTCATTTACGTCCCGGCCAAGTTCGCCAAGGACGCCATGCTGGAGGACATCCGCGCCGGCATTGAGCTCATTATTTGTATCACCGAGGGGGTCCCGGTCCTGGACATGGTCGAAGTCAAGCAGGCCATGAAAACTTCCCAGAGCCGGCTGATCGGCCCCAATTGCCCGGGCCTGATTTCCCCCGGAAAGTCCAAAGTCGGCATCATGCCTGGCCATATCCACAAGCCCGGCCCCATCGGCGTTGTGTCCCGCAGCGGCACGCTCACGTATGAGGTCGTATATAATCTCACCATCGCCGGCATCGGTCAGACGAGCTGTGTGGGGCTCGGGGGCGACCCCATCATCGGCACCCGTTTTGTGGACGTCCTGGAGCTGTTCGAGAAGGACCCTGAGACCAAAGGGATCGTCATGGTCGGCGAGATCGGGGGCGAGGACGAACAGCTCGCGGCCCAGTTCATCAAATCCCGGATCACCAAGCCCGTGGCCGGGTTCATCGCCGGCCGCACCGCGCCCAAAGGCAAGCGCATGGGCCATGCCGGCGCCATCATCTCCTCCGGCGACAGCACCGCTGAGGCCAAGATCGAGGTCCTGCGCAAGGCCGGCGTTGCCGTGGTCGACCTCCCCGATGAAATCCCCGCTGTTTTCAGGAAAACCCTGGGCCTATAGCCCGTTTTCCCGGTCTCTCTTCGTGAAAATTCCTTAACCATTGCCCTGCAAAAGCGGTTATAATAATTTTAATTTTCCGCAAAGGGGAGCGTATGAAAAACGTCTTTGTTTCGTCCATCTATCAGAACGCCGGCAAGACAACGCTGTCGCTGGGGCTTTACAAGGTCTTTGTGGAGCGCGGCCTGGCCACGGCTTTTATGAAGCCGCTGGGCCAGCAGACGGTTGTCGTCAAAGAGCACAACATCGACAAGGACACCTACCTGATCGGCGAGGTCTACCACTGCCGCCGCCAATATAAGGAAATGAGTCCGGTCACCATCGGCCCCGGGTTCACCGAGGAGTATATCTTCAAGCCGAACAACGACGTTTTGCGCGCCAAAATCGAGAAATCGTTCAAGAGCCTGACCCGCGGCAAGGACGCCATCATCATTGAAGGCACCGGCCACGCGGGCGTGGGATCGGTCATCGATCTCTCCAACGCGGACGTGGCCGCGATGCTCGGCTCCAAGGTCATCATCGTCAGCGAAGGCGGGATCGGCCGCAGCATCGATGAGATCATGTTGAACAAGGCGCTTTTCGACCTGAAGCATGTCGAGGTTGTCGGCGTGGTGGTCAACAAGGTCCTCCCGGAAAAATACGACAAGGTCAAAAAGGCCCTGGCCCAGGGCTTGAAAAACAAGGGCATCCGGCTGCTGGGCGTTCTCCCCCTGGATTTGATCCTGAAGGCGCCGACCATTGAGCATCTCATGAGCCGTCTCAGCCTGAAACTGCTGAGCGGCAAGAGCCGCCTGAATTCCCATGTCCACGCCACGATCGTCGCGGCCATGGAACCGCACAACATGGTCAATTATCTGAAGGCCAATACCCTGGTGCTGACCTCCGGCGACCGGGTGGACAACATCATGGTGGCGGTGACGTCGCACCTGATCAACCCCGGTAAGCGCGGGCAGATCTCGGGCATCATCCTCACCGGCGGGCTCATGCCCAACGAGAAGATCATGGATTTGCTGAAGAAGAGCCGGATCCCGGTCTTGATCACCAATGACGACACATTTACGATCGCCGGTAAGATCGAAAATTTGATTTGCAAGATCCAGAAGCAGGACAAGGACAAGATCGCCGAGGCCTGCCAGCTCATCAAGCAGCACGTGGATGTGGACACGATTTTGAATGCGCTGTGAAAATGGAAGATTGAGGATAGAAGAGAGAAGAATAAAACCTGCGGGGTGAAGTGATTTCAACCTGTGAGGTTGAGCGGGGGAAGTGTGGGAAAGAGTTCATCGGTCTATCTGGTTGACGGGGTCCGGACGCCCATCGGCAGTCCGTTCAAGTCCCTGCGGGAATTTTCCGCGGCAAAGCTGTCGGCGCTGGTGCTGAAGGAGCTTGTGCGGCGAAACCGGATCGCCCCGGACCAAATCCAGGAAGTCATCTGGGGCAACGTCGTTTCCGCAGGCACAGGGCAGAACTTCGCGAGGGAGGCTGTGATCGCCGCCGGATTCCCGCCGTCCTTGCCGGCGTATCTGATCAATAATGTCTGCGGGGCCGGGCTGCAGGCGCTTGTCCTGGCGTCCCGCGCTATCCGGTCCGGAGACGGAGATTGTTTTGTGGTCGGCGGGGCGGAGAGCGTGTCTAACGCGCCGGGGCTGAATCTTGAGGGATTCGACCCTAACCATCCGGATCCTTCTAAACAAGTTAAAAGTTCGGTCCATGACGGGCTTCTGTGCCAGATGACGGGCCGAAGGATGGGGGAACTTTGCGAGGCCACGGCCCGCAAGTCCCGCATCTCGCGCGAGGACCAGGACCGGTTCGCTCTGGAAAGCCATCGCAAGGCCGTTGCCGCCCAGGAGCAGGGAAAGTTTGCGCGGGAGATCATTCCTTGCCGGACAGCCGACGGGAAAGTTGTTGAACGGGACGAACGGCCGCGGAAGAATCTGACCATTGAGAGATTGGAGGCCCTGAAGCCGGCTTTTGATCCCGCGGGGACGTTGACCGCGGGAAACTCTTCGATCCCCTGCGACGCGGCCGGCGGTGCGCTGGTCGTTTCCGAGGATTTTGCCGGGAAAAACCGGCTGAAACCTCTGGCGCGGGTCTTGGGTTACAGTTCGATCGCCGTTGATCCGGCCGAGGTGTTCACATGCGGCCCTGCGGTTGTCCGTTCGTGCCTGAAAAACGCCGGGATGGAATTAAAAGACATCGATCTTTTCGAGATCAGCGAGGCCTTTGCCGCGCAGATGATCCACACGGTCCGGGGCCTGGAAATCCCGGAAAGTAAAATTAATATTTGGGGTGGAGACGTGGCCCTGGGGCATCCGCTCGGAGCGGCCGGCGCAAGGGTGTTGGTGACCTTGATGCACGCGCTTGTCGACCAGCAGAAGGCGCGGGGCCTGGCTTGCGTCTGCTTCGGAGGGGGCGGGGCCATGGCCGTGGCGGTGGAACGGCTGGCGTAATCTTCATTTCGCGAATAATGATATTGGGACGGCACGGTATCCCCGTGCTCAAACAGCGATCCCGCTTTTCTCTGTTTTAAAATCATGGAAAAGCGGGCTCGAACTGCGCGCGGGGATACCGTGCCGTCCCCTTCTTACCGATGATTATTGGTGAGCTATGAAAAATTCGGACAGCAGTTATTTCATCAATAACCCCGTCTTTTTGAAATATAAGACGAGAATGAGGCTTGCCCCGCCGTTCGGGAGGGAAGAGTTTCTTAAATCTGTTTTCGTTAACGAGCGGATTGTCGAGATCCCGTTCGCCATCGCCTGTTTGAGCGCGCTCCCCAAAGGGAGCAAAATTCTGGACCTGGGTTGTACGGAAAGCACGTTTCCCCTCCAGGCGGCCTGCCTGGGATACCGGGTGACCGGTTTTGATTTTCGTCCTTACCCTTATACGCATCCCAGTCTGGAATTCGTCCAGGGGGACATCGTCAATCTCCCGTTTCCGCCGGCGAGCTTTGACGCGGTTTTCTGCATTTCCACCATTGAGCACATCGGGATCGGTTTTTACGCGGACCCGCTTTCTGGAGTGGACGCTGACCATCAGGCGGCCGGAGAGGCCGGGAAGGTTTTAAAAACGGGCGGGATCCTGGTCCTGACGGTCCCCTATGGCGCCGGGCAGGCCAACAAACACCACAGGATTTATGACCAGAAGACCCTGGCGGCGCTGCTCAAAGATTTTCGGGTCCAGGAACTCCGGTATTTTGTCAACTCCCGTTTCCCGGAAGGCCGGGCCAATTCCTGGATCGAGGTCGGGGAGAAAGACGCCGCGGTTGTTGAGTCGGGTGAGTCGGCCAACGGCGTGTGCTTGGTCAAGGCCGCCAAGCCCTGAAACAATGGATTTTTTTGTTGATTTCAAAAAAGTGGTGTGTTATCATGCACGCTTACCAAATAGATTCCACACTTAACTTTACTCCCTTGATAGATTTAGGTGATTGCAGGTAACAATCCTTTCCTGAGGATTGATACGATGGATACCATTCATATCCGCCAAGGGCGGAACATCAAGATCAAGGGGGCCGCGTCCAAAGAGATCGCCGCTGCCCCTTTGCCCTCGAAGGTCGGGGTTTACCCGTCGGACTTTCGCGGCATGCACTGGCGCCCTGTTGTCAAGGAAGGAGATGCCGTCAAGGTCGGCGCGCCGCTTCTTGAGGACAAGGCCCATCCGCAGATCAAGATCGTTTCTCCGGCGAGCGGCCGCGTGTCAGCGGTCAACCGCGGAGAGAAACGGGTCCTGCTGTCGATTGTCGTCGATACGGACGGCAGGCAGGAAGCGGCCGTTCATGCCAAATATTCTCCTGATCAGCTTCGTTCCCTCTCCCGCGATAACGTGATCCAGCAGCTTTTGGTTTCCGGCGTTTGGGCCTGCATCCGCCAGAGGCCGTTTTCCAGGATCGCCAGTCTTTCCGATACCCCGAAATCCATTTTTGTCCGCGCCATGAGCACGGATCCCCTGGCCCTTGACGTAGATTTTGTCCTGCAGGGCCGCGAACAGGAGTTCCAGGCCGGCCTGGACATCCTGTGCAAGCTGACCAAGGGTGATGTCCATGTCTGCTGCGACGCCAAGGCGTCTTCCAGGGCCCTGACCCAGGCCCGGAACGTGAAAATCCATGGATTTTCCGGGCCGCATCCCGCTGGTAACATCAGCACCCACATTCATTATGTTGATCCTGTCCGTAAAGGCGACATTGTCTGGTATCTCGGAGCCGAGGACGTCTTAAGGATCGCGGCGTTATTCACCCGGGGCGTTTTTTCTCCGGAGCGTATTGTGGCCGTGGCAGGGGAGGGTGTTGATCGCAGAGTTTATCTGAAAACCGTCATCGGCGCGCCGGTCAGCAGTCTGGTCGGCGGCCGCGTGAAGGAGAGCCTTCGCTATATATCCGGCAGCGTCCTGTCCGGGGCCAGCGTCGGCCCCAACGGATTTCTTGGATTTTATGATACCCAGCTCACCGTGATCCCCGAAGGCGGCAAACGCCGTTTCCTGGGCTGGATCACGCCGGGATTTGGATCTTACAGTTTTTCAAAGACTTTCGCGTCTTCTTTTCTGCCGGACCGCGAGGTTGCCCTGGATACGGACACCAACGGCAGTGAACGCGCGGTGGTCCTAAACGAAGTTTACGATGCGTATGTTCCCCTGGACATCATGACGTTCTTTTTGATGCGCGCCGTGATCGCCGGGGATATTGAGGAAGCGGAGAACCTGGGCATCCTCGAGTGTGATGAGGAGGATTTTGCGTTGTGCACGTTCGCCTGTCCGTCCAAGGTGGACGTGGGCGGGATCATCCGCGGCGGACTGGATTTAATAGAGAAGGAAGGGTAATAAAGGAGCGGATAGCGGTTAGCGTAAAGCGGATAGAATTCTTGTGTTTTTTCTAAACGCTATCCGCTAAACGCTCAACGCTAATGAATTATGAAATTCCTTGAAGAACACCTGAAAAAAGCCGAACACCTTTTCGAAAAGGGCAAGCCTCTGGCCAAATTTTATCCTCTTTTCGAGGCCTTGGATACGTTTCTGCTGACGCCCGGCAAGGTGACCAAGAGGGGCCCGCATGTGCGTGACGCCGCGGACCTGAAGCGCGTCATGGTTTTTGTTATCATCGCCCTGGTTCCAGCCACCCTCATGGGGATGTTCAACACCGGTCATCAGATGTTGCTGGCCAAAGGGCTGGCTTATGATTTTTGGCAATGCTGGATCCTGGGCGCGCAAAAAGTCCTTCCGATCATCATTATTTCCTACATGGCCGGCGGGTTCTGGGAAGTGCTGTTCGCGGTGATGCGCAAGCATGAGATCAATGAGGGTTTTCTCGTCACAGGGCTTTTGTTCCCGTTGACGCTTCCTCCGGACATGCCGCTGTGGCAGGCCGCGGTGGGGATATCGTTCGGGGTCGTGTTCGGCAAGGAGATTTTCGGCGGGACAGGCATGAACGTGTTCAATCCCGCGCTGGTGGCGCGGGCTTTCGTGTTCTTTGCTTATCCGGCCCAGATCTCAGGCTCGAACGTCTGGGTGGCGGTGGACGGGTTTACTCGGGCCACCCCCCTGGCCGTGGCTGCCGATGCCGGGCGCGGCCAATCGGCCATCGATGCCCTGCAGGCCGCCGGGTATAATTTTAACAATATGCTCACGGGTTTTATCCCGGGATCGATCGGGGAGACCTCGGCCCTTGCCTGCTTGGCCGGTTTGATATTTTTGCTCATCACGCGCGTTGCCAGCTGGCGGACCGTTGCCGGATGCGTCCTGGGATTGCTGGCGATGGCTTCCGTGTTTTATTTTCTCAAGGGCCCTAATCAGTTGTCGTTTTTTGCCCTGCCGCCGCATTGGCACTTGGTCATGGGCGGATTCGCCTTCGGCGCGGTGTTCATGGCCACGGACCCGGTGTCGGCCCCCGCGACCCAGTTGGGGCGGTGGATTTACGGATTTCTCATCGGGGTCCTGACAGTCCTGATCCGCGTGGTCAATCCGGCGTATCCCGAAGGCGTCATGCTGGCCATCCTGTTCATGAATATTTTTGCGCCCCTGATCGACTATTTCATTTTGCAGAAGCATATCCAGAAAAGATTGAAGGGCGTTACCTGGCCGGTCAAGGCCGGTTAAGGGATTTTTGAGAAAATAAAGGGTGCCGATGTGATAGACTTAAAAAGTAACCGTTATACGTTCCTGTTCGCGGTCATTGTCTGCGTGGTCAGCGGGGTCATGCTGTCCGCGGTGTCCGAGGGGTTCCGCGCGCGCCAAGAATTGAACATGGCCATGGACGTCAAAAAGAACATCCTGAAGGCCGTTGTTCTGAAAGAGCCCATCCCGCCCAAGGCCGCGCAGCAGGACATTTTAAAGGTCTTTGAGTCAAAGATCGAAGAGCATGTGATTGACGGCCAGGGGAATGTCATGGAAGGCCGCAAACCGGCGGATATCAAAGACCGGGAAACCGGCGTGTATCCGATGTATATTTATAAGGAAGACGCCCGGATAATGGCTTACGCGTTTCCCATTGTCGGCCAGGGGTTGTGGTCCACCCTGTATGGTTACTTGGCCCTGGAGCCCGATGCCGTGACGGTCAGAGGGATTACTTTTTATAAACACGGCGAGACCCCAGGCCTTGGCGGCGAGATTGAAAAGGACTGGTTTCAGAACAATTTCAAGGGTAAAAAAGTCTGGTCCATCAAAGAGAGCAAATTGACGCCGATCGTGGTCCTGAAGGGAAGGGTTGTGGACCATGCCCACGGAGATTCTGCGGAACATTCCGTGGACGGCATCACGGCCGCGACCCTGACCGGCAACGGCGTCACGGAGATGATGGACAAATGGTTGCGGATCTATGAGCCGTATTTGAGCAAGGCACGGAAGAGGTAGTCGTTTGTTCGCGCGCGGGTTGCGTGTTGCTGAATAACAAGGAGGTCGTTATGGCCGAGGCGTTATTGTCGAAGAAAAATCAGAAGATCATCAAGGACGGATTGTGGGATTCCAATCCCATTTCATTCCAGATCCTTGGCATCTGCTCAGCTCTGGCAGTCACCACGCAATTGAAGACCGCTATTTTTATGTCGGTCGGCCTGACGTTTGTCACGTCCATGGCGAACGTGGTGATTTCCCTTATCCGTAATTATGTCCCGCCGAAGATCCGTATCATCGTTCAGTTGACGGTGGTCTCGTCCTTGGTCATCACCATCGACCAGATTTTCAAGGCATTTTTCTATGATGTCAGCAAGCAGCTGAGCGTTTTCGTCGGGCTCATCATCACCAACTGCATCGTCATGGGGCGGCTGGAGGCCTTTGCCATGAGCAACCCGCCGTGGAAGTCTTTCCTGGACGGACTGGCCAACGGTCTGGGATACAGCGCGGTGTTGATCCTCATCGGGATTGTTCGGGAGATTCTCGGATCGGGGACGTTGCTGGGATTCCACGTGATCCCCGAAGCGTTTTATGCCCATGGCTACGTGAATAACGGCATGATGGTCCTGGCCCCGGGAGCGTTTTTCCTCTTGGGGATCATTGTGTGGATCCAACGGGCCATTTCGGGCTACGCTGAGAAATAATGAACACGCAACTTGCGGCGCGAATTAGTCCCGGCGGTTTGTCCCGCAAAGCGATTGGGACATCCGGGGCCGATATCAGGGAGGACATACGTTGGACATCGTTCATTATGTGAATTTGGCCATCAAAGCCATCTTTGTTGAGAATATCCTTTTGGCGTTCTTCCTGGGCAACTGCTCCTATATCGCCTGTTCCAAGAAGATCGACACGGCGATCGGGCTGGGGATCGCGGTTATTTTTGTCACGTTGATCTGCACGCCGGCCTGCTGGGCCATTAAAAATTTTCTTTTGGCCAAGGGCGCGCTGGGCTGGGCCGGGTTGCCGGGCGTGGATTTGAGTTTCCTGGTTTTTATTGCGTTCATCGCCGTTATCGCGGCCATGACGCAGATCGTCGAGATGGTCGTTGAAAAGGTCAGTCCGGCGCTTTACAGCGCGCTGGGGATATTCCTGCCATTGATCGCGGTGAACTGCGCGATTCTGGGGGCGGCCCTTTTCATGGATCAGAGAAATTATAATTTTCTGGAATCGGTGGTTTTCGGTTTGGGCGGCGGGATCGGCTGGGCCATGGCCATCGTGGCCATGGCGGCGCTCCGTAAGAAGCTGGCCTACTCCAATATCCCGGCGCCGTTGCGAGGCCTGGGGATCACCATGCTGTTGTCCGGGATCATGTCCATGGGCTTCATGTGCTTTGCCGGGATCCGGCTATAAAAGGAAATTCCAATGCCTTTGCCGCTTTACATATTGCTTAGCACCGCGGTCTTCACCGGTCTCATCGTCCTTCTGGTCGCCATCCTGGCCTTTGTCGAGTCCAAGGTCGTCAAGGCCGGCAACTGCAAGATCTTCATCAATGACGATCCGGAGCCGGTCCTTGTTGCCGCCGGGAAAAACCTGCTGTTCACGCTGGCCAACACCAAGATCTTTCTGCCGTCGGCCTGCGGCGGCGGCGGGTCCTGTGCGATGTGCAAATGCCAGGTCCTGGAAGGCGGCGGCAACGTTCTCCCGACGGAAACGGGCCAGCTCACGCGCCGCGAGCAGAAGAATCACGTGCGCCTGGCCTGCCAGGTCAAGGTGCGCAACGACCTCAAGATCCGCATCCCGGACGAAATTTTTCATATCAAGAAATTCGATTGCACGGTCCGCTCCAACCGGAACGTGGCCACGTTCATCAAGGAGCTGGTTCTGGAATTGCCGGCGGGCGCTCACCTGGACTTCAAGCCCGGCGGTTATATTCAGATGGACGTTCCGGTGTATCATTTGAACTTTAAAGATTTCGACATCGATCCCAAATACCATCCGGACTGGGACAAATACAACCTTTGGTCCCTGAAGGCCCAGAACGACGAGCCGGTCTTCCGCGCCTATTCCATGGCCAATCATCCGGGGGAAAAGGGCGTCGTGATGCTCAACATCCGCATCGCCACGCCGCCGCCCAACGACATGACGATCCCCCCGGGCAAATGTTCTTCTTACGTCTTCGGTTTGAAACCCGGGGACAAAGTGGTTGTGAGCGGGCCTTACGGCGAGTTTTTCATCAAGGACACCAAGAGGGAGATGATGTACATCGGCGGCGGCGCCGGGATGGCTCCTCTGCGCAGCCACCTGTTCCATCTGTTCCATACCCTGCAGACGCGCGACCGCAAGGTGACGTATTGGTACGGGGCGCGTTCCAAGAGAGAGATGTTTTATACCGAGGATTTTGAGCAGATCGCGAAGAATTTTCCGAATTTTGCCTACAACATCGCGCTGTCGGCGCCCCTGCCCGAAGACAATTGGAAGGGGGACGTCGGCTTCATCCACGACGTCGTTTACCGCAACTACCTCAAGAACCATCCTGAACCCGAAGAGATCGAATATTATCTCTGCGGCCCGCCCATGATGCTCTCGGCGGTCCAGAAAATGCTGGATTCTCTGGGCGTGCCTAAAGAGATGATCGCCTTTGATTCGTTTGGATAATGACGGCTTGATTTACGGAACGAAGTGAACGCAAATCAAGCGGGGCTCATGTATTGTGGCGGATGGTGTAAGGCGAGCGATGATGGATTACGCTTTGTGCTCGCAATCGTCCGAAGATTTCGGAGGATCATTCTTGCAGTGGCAGTCCGGCCCCAGCGAACACCCTTTCTTGAGGGTTTTTCTCGCCAGGATGAGGCCGATGGCCATCATTCCGAAGCAGCCAATCAGAACCAGAATGCTGAGGAATTTTTCCATGCCCGTAGTATAATGGAAGAATCAAAGTTTTTCAAATCTTGTCTTTTGGGAGATTCATGACAACCTCTCCGGCAAACAAAAATATTAAGCTCACCACCAGCCCCCAGGAAGAGATCAAGATCCTGCGTAAGATCGTGGACCTGGCCAGTTCCGACATGGATTTGAATCTCGTCCTGAAGGAAGTGGTCAAGGTGGTCAACGAAATGACGCTGGCCGATTCGATTTTTATCTACCTTTTTGACGAGACGCGCAAACGGCTGGTCCTCCGCGCTTCCAAGATCCCCCATAAGAGCATGATCGGCAAGATCGTCCTGCATGTCGGAGAGGGGATCACCGGCTGGGTCGCCCGCGAGAACAGGCCTGTCGCGATCCCGAAGAACGCTTATCAGGATTCCCGGTTCAAAGGGTTTGATGTCCTTCCCGAAGACCGCTATGAGGCCTTTTTGTCCGTGCCCATCATTTACAAGGGCAGGGTCAGCGGCGTCATCAATGTCCAGCACCGCAACCCGCATGTCTACCCGGCCCGCGCCGTCAATCTCATCAACACCATCGCCAAGCAGGTCGGCGGCGTCATCGAACATGCCCGGCTTTTTGAAGATGCCGAAAAAAAGGCGGCGCAATTTGACAGCCTGGTCAAGGTCAGCCAGTCCATCACGTCGGAACATTATCTTGACGAGATCCTTAGCCTCATCGTGGTCGTCACCGCCGAGATGCTCAATTCCAAAATTTGCTCGATCCTGCTCTTGAACGAAACCGGCGAAGAGCTGGTCATCAAGGCGACCCAGAGCCTGAGCGAGGATTACAAGCGCAAACCCAACGTTAAGGTCAATGCGAGCCTCATCGGGGAAGTGGTCAAATTCGGCAAGGCCCTCACGGTCGCGGACGTCCGGCAGGAACAGAGGTATTTTTACAGGGAGCTGGCCGTCAAGGAACATTTGAGTTCTATGGTCGCGGTCCCGATGACCGTCAAAGACAAGGTGATCGGCGTGATTTGTGTCTACACCCAGGAACCGCACGAGTTCACGGCCGAAGAAATCAATGTCCTGCAGATGGTCGCGAACCAGGCCGCGGTGGCTGTCGAGAACACCAAGCTTGTCGAAGAGGCCCTGAAGGCCCGCGAAGCGCTCGAGACCCGCAAGCTCATCGAGCGGGCCAAAGGGATCCTGATGCGCATGAGCAATCTCTCTGAAGAAGCCGCTTACAAGGTGATCCACAAGAAGAGCATGGACACGTGCAAAACGATGAAAGAGATCGCCGAGTCGCTCATCCTGATGGACGAAATCCAAAATGGCGCCCATAAGCGTGTTTGAGAAAACGATATTTCACGACGGACAAAAGTTGTTGGGCGGGACGATTTTAAAAAAGTTCTTGACAAGGTTTGCGCCGGCGTGTATCTTTGTGGTGTAAAGACACTGATGTTTTTACGATGAACGGGCAAAGGAGTCCTCAAAAGGCCGTGTAACCTTTTGGGGATTTTTTATTTTTGAGCATCCCGTTTTTCATCAGGGCATTGAGGCCCTCATTCCTCTGCGTGGGATCGCTGGGGGATGAGGGCTTTTTATTGAGTTAATCCCCGGCGATGTCGGTCGGGATTTCGGGGCGCGGAAGTCCCCAATGGACACCGGGATGGTGTCGGTTGGGGATTTTTTATGCCTAAACTTAGACCGGCAGGGAGAGCCGCAACAGGGAAAGGAGCAGGAACCATGAAACAGATCATCACGCCGGCACGGTCAGGGATTTTGAAGTCTTTTCAATCTGGGCGCAGGGGGGCGGTGGAAGCTTTTGTGCTGCTTTTGACCTTCCTGGCGTTCCCCGTCCATGCGGGCGCGCAGGAAACGGAAGAGTCCCAAACCCTTCTGGGTGACTTTTTTAAGGAGCACAACATCGATTTCTCCGCAGGGGGCACGCTGGATTATTTCGACAAATACGTGTGGCGGGGTCAGTATCTGGACAAAGACAGCGTCCTTCAGCCGGGGTTCAGCCTTTCGGCCAAAGGCCTCACCTTCGGTTACTGGGGGAGCTATGACATGGAGAACCAGGACGCCCTGGCATCTGATGAGAGTGATTACTATGTCTCGTATTCCCGCGGTTGGGAACCGTTCACATTCACGGTCGGGCACACTTGGTATGATTTTCCGGAAGGCAACACGTCTTCCAAAGAATTTTTTCTGACCGTGGCTTGGGACACCTTCCTCGCCCCGACGCTCACCTACACCCATGATTATGAAGACGGCAAGGACCTGAATACCGACAAAGACGGGAATTACTGGGCCCTGGGTGTCAGCCACAGCATCCCTGTTGTGGAGAAATACGGGATCACCCTGGACCTGGCCGGCAGCGTCGGCTTTGTGGACGGCCAGTGGCTGTCCGGTGAAGGCGGGCATTTCACGCCGACCGTCGGGCTCAAACTGCCCTTGTCCGATTCCATCACGATGACCCCGACAATGGGGTACAACGTCCCGTTCGGGGACCTTTCAGACGACAACATCGGCAATCAGGATGAGGAATTTTTCGGAGGCGTCAAGGTGGCTTTTGCGATGTGAACCCTATAAACCCATCAAAAGGAGGGAGACCTATGAGGAAAAAGTTGACTGTGTGAAGGCATAAAATCGTTTAAGACATTAATGAAGGAGGTAATAAAAATGAGTTTTTTCAGAAAATTATCGCAATGGAAATTATTGTTGGGGATCGGCGTTCTGCTGTGCACGGCGGCCCCCGTATTGGCTGAAGATACCCCGCCGACGATGGAATCGTTGAGCCAGATGGCGGCAGATCACCAGATCCTGCTGGACACGATCTGGACTCTCTTGGCCGGGGTCCTGGTGTTTTTCATGCAGGCGGGTTTTGCGCTCGTGGAAACAGGTTTTACCCGGGCCAAGAACGCCTGCAACATCCTGATGAAGAACTTGATGGATTTCAGCCTCGGGACGGTCGCGTTCTGGGTCGTCGGGTTCGGCATCATGTTCGGCGCGGGCAACGCGTTCTTCGGCACCAGCGGGTTTTTCCTGCATGATGCCGGGGGGACGTTTGCGTCCCTGGACTGGACCAAGGTCCCTCTCACGTGTAAATACTTCTTTCAGCTGGTCTTTGCCGCGACCGCCGCGACCATCGTGTCCGGGGCCATGGCGGAACGCACGAAGTTCGGGTCTTATATCATCTACAGTCTCGCAGTCACGGCATTCATTTATCCGGTCTCCGGGCATTGGATCTGGGGCGGCGGCTGGTTGGCGAGTCTTGGTATGTGGGATTTCGCTGGATCCACAGTCGTTCACTCTGTCGGCGGCTGGCTGGCTTTGGCTGGAGCTATCATGCTGGGCCCGCGTTTGGGGAAATATAATGCCGATGGATCATCCAATGCCATCCCCGGGCACAATCTGCCCCTGGCAACATTGGGGGTCTTTATCTTGTGGCTCGGCTGGTTCGGGTTCAACCCGGGCAGCACCATGGCCGCGACAACCAGCATTACCCATATCGCGGTGACAACCAACATGGCGGCGGCCGTTGGCGCCATTGCAGCCATGGTCACATCCTGGGTTTTGTTCAAGAAGTCCGACATCAGTATGGCCTTGAACGGAGCCTTGGCTGGTTTAGTGGCCATCACCGCGGGCTGCGCGTTTGTGTCCGTGGGCAGTTCGTTCTTGATTGGGCTTGTGGCCGGTGTCTTGGTTGTGTTTTCCGTCGTTTTCCTCGATAAGGTCCTGCATGTTGACGACCCGGTCGGTGCCATTTCCGTCCATGGCGTTTGCGGCGCCTGGGGGACTTTGGCGGTCGGGCTGTTTGCCCAGGATATGTTCTCCCCGGGCACGACCGGTAACGGATTGTTGTTCGGCGGCGGAATGAAGCTGCTCTCGGCCCAATTCATCGGTGTCGCGTCCGTGTTTCTGTGGTGCGCCGTGATGGGGTTCATCATGTTTTCGATCATCAAGGCGGTTGCCGGACTCCGCGTCAGCAAGGAAGAAGAGCTTCGCGGCCTGGATATCGACGAACACGGGATGGAAGCCTACTATGGGTTCCAGATCTTTGTGACCCAATAACTGCGGGATCAACCGGAGGTCCATCGCCATGAAGATGCGTTCGACCTTGAGGGCAGCACCGTACATCCTGTATCAGAGGATCCAGCACAGCGTCGGGCCGCATGAGCATATCCCGGCCAACGGGTGGATCCGTAAACTTCACGTGAGCGCAAGAAGAGGAGGAAACAAAAGATGAAAATGATCATCGCCATGATTCAACCGCACAAACTGCCGGATGTCAAAAAGGCGCTGTTTGACGCGGATGTTCATAAAATGACCGTGACCAATGTTCTGGGTTGCGGGCAGCAAAAAGGGTTCAGCGAGACGTACCGCGGCGTTGTCCATGAGATCAACCTTCTCAAGAAGATCCGGCTGGAGATCGCGGTCAACGACGACTTCGTCAAGCCGACGGTCCGGGCCATCATCAAGGGGGCCAAGACCGGGAAGATCGGGGACGGGAAGATCTTTGTCATGGACCTGCCCCAGTGCATCCGGATTCGGACCGAAGAAGAGGGGCACCTGGCCATCGGCTGATTTTTTTGCCGCTCTCCGGGGAGGGGAGAGGAGGGAGTCGGCGGCCTTTATCTCCCTCCTCTGTCCCGGACCTGCACGTTGTCCTGGGGCAGGGGAAAAGGCCGCCGTTTTTAACGATTGCGGAAGAAGAGCTTCGCGTCCTAAAAAAATTCTTGACAAATTTTTGGCGCGACGCTATACTTTCATCAATCTGAAGGCGTTGAAGTCTTTGGAGACATCTTCGGTTTTGTCGCCGTGCGGCTCCCGGAAATTCATGGGGAGATTGCCAAAAGCCGAAACGAACAGGGCATAGAAGTCCTCGAAAGCCACGCGTGTGGTTTGCGGGGATTTTTTTTTGGGCAATGGGGTCCGAAGATATGCCGCGACGGGTCAGTCAAAGGGCAGCTTAAATCTAAATTCAAATTGTGGAGGGAGAACACAATGGACATGATCAATAGCGGAGATACAGCGTGGGTCCTGGTTTCATCAGCGCTGGTTATGCTGATGACGCCGGGGCTGGCGTTATTTTACGGCGGCATGGTCCGTCGTAAGAACGTTTTAGGGATTTTGATGCAGTGCTTTATCATCCTCTGCATCCTGAGTCTTCAGTGGGTTTTGTTCGGCTACAGCCTGGCTTTCGGCAAAGGTTCGGCTTTTATCGGCGGGCTGGATTGGTTCGGCTTGAATGGGGTCGGACAGGAACCGAATGCCGATTATGCCGCAACAATCCCGCATCTGGCGTTCATGATTTTTCAGGCCATGTTCGCGATCATCACCCCGGCCCTGATCATCGGGGCCTTTGCCGAACGTATGAAGTTTTCGGCCTTCATCCTTTTTAGCCTTCTCTGGGCGACATTTGTTTATGACCCGGTCTGCCACATGGTTTGGGCCGTGGGCGGCTGGATCCGCGACATGGGAGCGCTGGATTTCGCGGGCGGAACGGTTGTCCATATCAACGCCGGGATCGCCGCGCTCGTGACAGCGATCGTGTTGGGGAAAAGATCCGGCTACATGAACAAGCCGACTCCTCTGCACAATATCCCTCTGACCGTTCTCGGGGCCGCCCTTCTGTGGTTCGGGTGGTTCGGGTTCAACGCCGGCAGCGCCCTGGGCGCCAACGGTTTGGCCGCCAACGCGTTTGTGACGACCAACACCGCCGCCGCAGCAGCCGGTTTGAGCTGGGCGCTGTTGGAATGGTGGAAGAGCGGCAAGCCGACGATGTTCGGGACCGTGACCGGCGCCGTGGCCGGGCTCGTGGCCATCACGCCTGCCGCGGGTTTCGTGACAACGATGTCCGCTATCCTGATCGGCCTTTCGGTCAGCGTGGTCTGCTATTTCGCCGTTGGGATCCTCAAGCCGAAATTCGGATATGACGATTCCCTGGACGCGTTCGGTGTCC
This sequence comes from Candidatus Omnitrophota bacterium, assembly GCA_030688425.1. NCBI lineage: Bacteria > Pseudomonadati > Candidatus Omnitrophota > Candidatus Omnitrophota bacterium. The sequence continues at coordinate 42,628 of JAUYIB010000016.1, forward strand.
ACGGTGTCGGCGGGATATGGGGCGCTTTGATGACCGGCCTTTTTGCCACAAAGGCGGTCAACCCTGCTGGCAACGACGGGTTATTTTACGGCAACCCGGCCTTGCTCGTGATTCAGTTCAAAGCCGTTGCCATTACGGTGATTTACTCCCTGATCGTGACCTTCATCATCCTGAAGGTGGTAGACCTGTTGGTGGGAGCCAGGGTCAGTCAGGAAGATGAAGCGATGGGCCTTGATTTGACGCAGCATCATGAGAGGGCCTATACAATTCTCGAATAAAAAATGACCTTGGGGTCCCCAACGGCGGGACAAAGGTTAAAACATATTGGCTCTCATAGGGATTATGGGCAGCCATGAGATAGGGAGGAATGACCCATGAAACTCGTTATTGCCATTATCCAGCCGCACCGGCTGGAGCAGGTGAAAGAAGCCCTGTATGAAGCGAATGTCAACCTCATCACCGTCACGGAGGTGTTGGGGCACGGCCGCCAGAAGGGCATCGATGAATATTACCGCGGCGCCAAGGAAACCGGAAATCTCCTTCGTAAGATCCAGTTGGAGATCGCGGTCAACGAAAATTTCGTCGAGCCGACCATCAAGGCCATTATCAAGGGGGCCAGGACGGGCAAGATCGGCGACGGCAAGATTCTTGTTGTGGATTTGCCGCGTTGTATTAGAATTAGGACCGGAGATGAAGGTTCTGAAGCGATTGGTTGATGTCGCACGAGCCGTGCCGCCCCGAAGGGGAAGCGTTGTCCGCTTCCCCCTTGGGGTAGCCGGATTCGTTGCCATCGGGTAGTGTCAAATCCTTCGGCTGACAGGGGTTTGAATCTTAACAAAAATATGGAAAGGACAGGTTGGGAGTTATGAACGAAATGACTAAAATTCGTAAAATCAGGCCTCTCGCGCAGGGGGAAGGAGAAAAAAAGTCCATGAGCAGTATGACCAGCAGCAGTGACAACGAATCCCTCGTGGATCTGTACGGCAAGAACGTTTTCAATTTGAAGGTCATGCGCAATTACCTTTCGGAAAAGGCCTATCAGTCTCTGAGCGCGACCATCAAGCTGGGGGGGAAACTGGACCCGAACATCGCCGATGAGGTTGCCGAAGCCATGAAGACCTGGGCAGTCGAACGCGGCGCCACCCATTTCACGCATTGGTTTCAGCCGATGACCGGAACCACGGCGGAGAAACACGACGCTTTTATTTCTCCGGATGAAGAGGGCAACGTGGTCCTGAAATTTTCCGGCAAGGAATTGATCCAGGGCGAGCCGGACGCTTCGAGTTTTCCGTCTGGCGGTCTTCGCGCGACGTTCGAGGCCCGCGGGTATACCGGTTGGGATCCCACCAGCCCGGCCTTCCTTAAAGAGGGCCCTGAAGGCGCGACCCTTTGCATTCCGACCTTCTATATCGGATATCACGGGGAAGCGTTGGACAAGAAGACCCCGCTTTTACGCTCCATGACCGCTCTGTCAAAACAGGTTTGCCGCTTGGCGAACTTGTTTGGCATTGATATCAAGGGCAAGCGCGCATTTTGCACGCTCGGCCCGGAGCAGGAATATTTCCTGATCTCGAAAGAGCATTATAAGTCCCGTTTGGATCTGGTGCAGACGGGCCGCACGCTGTTCGGGAGTAAACCGGCCAAGCACCAGCAGCAGGAAGACCATTATTTCGGCGCTGTCAAGCCGGTGGTCATGGCCTTCATGGAAGACCTTGACCGCACGATGTGGTCTTTGGGCATGCCGGCGAAAACCCGCCACAATGAGGTGGCCCCGGCCCAGTACGAAATGGCGCCGATTTTCGAAGACCTGAACATCGCCGTTGACCATAACATGATCATGATGGAAGTCATGCGCCAGGTCGCCGATAAACACGGCCTGGTCTGCCTGCTCCATGAAAAGCCGTTTGCCGGCATCAACGGTTCCGGGAAGCACAACAACTGGTCCATCGTCGGGCCGGATGGGAAGAACTGGCTGTATCCGGGCAAAACCCCGCATGAGAACGCCAAATTCCTGACCATCCTGTGCGCCGTGATCAAGGCGGTCGATTCCTACGCCGATCTGCTGCGCGTGTCCGTCGCGTCCGCGGGTAACGACCATCGCCTGGGCGCCAATGAGGCCCCGCCGGCGATCGTTTCGATTTTCCTCGGCGATCAGCTGACCGACATCATTGAGCAGATTGAAAAAGGCGGAGCGAAAAGCTCCAAGCAGGGCGACGCCATCAGCGTCGGCGTGAACTCTTTGCCGTCGCTGGCCAGAGACACGACGGACCGCAACCGCACCTCGCCGTTCGCTTTCACCGGCGCGAAATTCGAGTTCCGTGCGGTCGGGTCCAACATGAACCCTTCCGCGGCGAACATGGTCCTGAACACCATCGTCGCCGAGGCCATCAGTGACATCTGCGACCAGTTGGAGTCCGCTGGGAAAGCCGGCAAGGATTTCAATGCCAGTCTGCAGAAGGTCCTGCAGGGCATCATCAAGGAGCACAAGCGCGTCCTCTTTAACGGCGACAATTACACGGCCGAATGGCACGCCGAAGCCAAGAAGCGCGGGCTGCCGAACTTCAGGACGACGCCCGAGGCCTTGGAAACGATCAAGCTCAAGAAAAACATCGCTGTGTTCACCAAGCACGGCGTGTTGACGGAAAAAGAGTTGGCGTCCCGTTATGAGATCAACAAGCACGCCTATGAGACCGTCATCGCGCTCGAGGGCAATTGCGCTTTGATCATGGCGCGGACCCAGTTGATCCCGGCCGCCATCCAGTATCAGAAAGACTTGGCCGAGACCATCAAGTCGATCGGCGCGGCGGGCAAAACCGTCGCCCAAAAGAAGCTGCTCAAAAGCGTTTCCGGCCTTGTCGAGGGATCGTTGGCCGCCTGCGATGCGCTGGAATCAGCCATTGTCAAGCACGATGCCGCCAAGACCAACGCGTGCATGAGCCGGCTTCGTGAATCGATCGACGAGCTGGAGGGTTTGGTTCCGGCCAAGCTCTGGCCCGTTCCGTCGTATGCGGAAATGCTGCTGATGAACGCCATGTAATAAAAATTGCGTTCTTCATTCACCTGATCAAAGAGACAGCCCCGCTAAAACGGGGCTGTCTCTTATTATCGCCCCATGATCCTGATCATCAAACATATCGGCATTGAAGGCCCCGCCCTTTTGGGTGATTACCTGCAGGAGAGGGGGATTCGCTCGCAGGTCATTGACCTGGGGGCTGGGGATGCCCTTCCCTTGGATTCGAAGGCTGTTGACGCGGTTGTTGTGCTCGGCGGGCCGATGAACGTGGATGAAGAGGACCGGTACCCGTTTTTGAAACCGGAAAACATCTTTATTCAAAATATATTGAAAAAGCGGATTCCCTTTCTGGGAATTTGCCTGGGGTCGCAGCTCCTGGCCAAGGCCGCGGGCGCGAAAGTGGTCAAATCGCCGGCGAAGGAAGTTGGCTGGTTTGATATTCAATTGACCGATGCGGGAAAAAGAGATCCTTTTTTCAATGCCCTTGCCCCGGAATTGCGGGTTTACCAATGGCATGAGGACATGTTTATGATCCCGGCCGGCGGAGAATTGCTGGCCACGGCGCCGGGGTGCCCTCATCAGGCCTTCCGCGTCGGAGAGAACGCTTACGGGCTTCAGTTCCATTGCGAGATCACGGACCGGAGCATCACGGAATGGTGCGATGAGTACTTGAAAAACCACCCCCGTGACCTTAGAATCAAGAAAGCCGGGATGCTGGAGGAATACCGTTTGAAGAAAGCCGAATATTTTAAGGCCGCCCGACAGATGTTCGGGAATTTTGTGAAAATCATTGAGTCCAAGAGAAACCTTGCGGCCGGTTCCGGGGCGCAGGGTGTTCCCGGCGGGCTTAGGTAAAAATTTTTTATCCGGAGTTGCACAAAAAACAGGCAGGGGGACAGAATGATCCGCGTGGCTTTGGCCCAGATCAACACGACCGTCGGGAACATCTCCGGGAATTGCGGGAAAATCCTGGATGCCCTGTCGCGCGCCAAGGCGCAGGCGGCGGACATCGTCGTCTTTCCCGAGCTCGCCGTGACCGGATACCCGCCGGAGGACCTTTTGCACAAGGATCGCTTTGTCCGCGACCAGATTCGGGCCTTGAGATCCCTGGCCGGCAAGGTCCGCGGGATCAGCGCTGTGATCGGCTTTGTGGACACCGGCAAGGACAAACGGCTTTACAACGCGGCGGCGGTGATCAGCGGCGGCCGGATCGCCGGTGTTGTGCATAAAAAGGAGCTTCCCAATTATGGCGTTTTTGATGAAAAGCGGTATTTTTCCGAAGGCGTGGTCAGCCCGTTGTTTTTGCTCAACGGCTCCCTGATTGGGATCAATATTTGTGAAGACATTTGGGTGAAGAACAGTGTTTCCCGCGACCAGGCCAGGGCCGGTGCGCGGCTGATCATCAATATTTCTTCATCGCCGTTCGATTGGGAGAAGCTGGAGCTGCGCAAGAAGATCCTTGTGGAAAGGGCCAGGTCAACGGGAGGGTATCTTTGTTACGCCAATCTTGTGGGGGGCCAGGACGAGCTGGTCTTCGACGGGGGAAGCATGGTCCTGGATCCGAGGGGGCGGATCATGGCGGCCGGCCGCCAGTTCGAGGAAGATCTGGTTGTCGCGGACCTGGATGTCCCCCGGGCGGCGAGGCCGGGGAAGAAAGCCGTGGTTTTATCGGCCGATCCCGGCGTGAAGAAGGCCCCGCTTTCACCGCGAAAAGCTCCGGGACCCCTGAGCCGGGTGGAACGGATCCACAAGGCGCTGGTCCTGGGCACGCGCGATTATGTGCTGAAAAATGGTTTTCAAAAAGTGGTCATCGGTTTGAGCGGCGGCGTGGATTCGTCTTTGGTCGCGGCGATCGCCCGGCAGGCCTTGGGTGCCGAAAACGTGATCGGCGTCTCCATGCCCTCGAGGTTTTCCTCGGAAGGCACGCGCAGCGACGCGCGCCAAACCGCCGAAAATCTGGGGATCCGTTTCCTGGAAATCCCCATTGAAGATATTTTAAAGAGTTTCCTCAAGACCCTGGAAGGAGAGTTCTCGGGCCTGCCCTTCGGCCTCGCGGAGGAGAACCTTCAGGCCAGGATCCGGGGCACGATCCTGATGACGTTTTCCAACAAGTTCGGCTGGCTGGTGTTGACGACGGGGAACAAGAGCGAAATCGGGGTAGGGTATTGTACGCTTTACGGCGACATGTCGGGCGGGTTCGCGGTCATCAAGGACGTCCCTAAGACGACCGTCTATGAACTGGCCCGTTTTGTCAATGACCGGTCCGGCGCCTGGATCCCGGAGAGCGTCATCGACCGCGCCCCAACGGCGGAGTTGAGGGAAAACCAGAAGGACCAGGATTCTCTTCCCCCGTATGACGTGCTGGATGAGATCCTCAAGGGGTATGTGGAAGACCATCAATCGGTCGAGCGCCTGAGCCGGGGCCGGGCCGGCCGCGATCTGGTGAGCCGTGTCATCCGGTTGATCGACCGCAGCGAATACAAGCGGCGCCAGGCGCCTCCGGGGGTCAAGATCACTCCGCGCGCGTTCGGCAAGGACTGGCGCTTGCCGATCACCAATGGCTATGACGGAGCGAAATAAAGGACCGGAGTTTTTGAAGCAGGACTTAAAACATAGCCCCCGCAGTCAATTAGAAGACAGAGAAGTTGTTTTTTCAATTGCTTTTGACAGTGGAAAAAGATAAAATTAACAATTTGGATATCGTCGATACGGCGTTCCAAACGCGTGGCCGAGGCGAAGTCTACCGTTGCGTCATGGACCAGATGGAACAGCTGTTGATCGAGAAAGCCCTGGAGCGTTCCTCCGGAAACCAGCTGACCGCCGCAAGTATCCTGGGCCTCAACCGCAACACCCTTAGACAAAAAATCAGGAAATTCCGGATTGACGTTGGCCGTTTCCGGTCCGTTGCTAATCCGTCCTAATCCAGCGAGAGTGAAAAAGCGATGAGCGAGCATTATCCTCCCAAACAAGGCTTGTATGATCCCTGTTTTGAGCATGACAGCTGCGGGGTGGGCTTTGTCGTCAATATCAAGGGGAAGAAATCCCACGAGATCATCCGGTCTGGGATCCAGATCCTGGAAAATTTGACCCACCGCGGCGCCTGCGGGTGCGATCCGGAAACCGGTGACGGCGCGGGGCTCCTCATCCAGATGCCGGACGCCTTTCTTCGCAAGGAATGCGCCAAGATCAACATGGAATTGCCGCCGTTAGGCGAGTATGGCGCCGGGATCGTGTTCCTGCCGCCGAGCCCCGGGGACCGCAATGTCATCGAGGAGTGGACCGAGCACATCATTCATGAAGAAGGCCAGAAATTGCTCGGCTGGAGGGAAATCCCGCATGACCCGACTAAGATCGGCAAGGTCGCCCGTTCGGTGATGCCGGCCTTCAAACAGCTTTTCATCGGCCGCGGGAAGGATACGCCGCCCGAGCTTCTTGATATCAAGCTTTACACCATCCGCAAGCGGTTGTACAACAAGGTCCAGCAGTCGACCCTGAGCCAGCGCAATTTTTACTATTTTTGCAGTCTGTCCACCAAGACCATGGTTTATAAAGGGCAGTTGATGGCCGAACAGGTCGACCGGTTCTTCCCGGACCTGGCCGACCCGGCCATGGTCTCGGCCCTGGCCATGATCCATTCGCGGTACAGCACCAACACCTTCCCAACTTGGGCCCTGGCGCACCCTTACCGCATGATGGCCCATAACGGCGAGATCAACACGCTGCGCGGCAACATCAACTGGATGCATCCCCGCGAGATGCAGTTCGTTTCCGAGGCCTTTGGCGACGATATCAAAAAAGTCCTGCCCATCGTGGTCCCGCACGGCAGCGATTCGGCGACCTTTGACAACGTGCTGGAGATGCTGGTGCTGAGCGGACGGTCCCTGCCGCACGCCATGATGATGATGATCCCCGAGGCGTGGCGCGGGCATGAGAGCATGCCGGAAGCCAAGAAGGCGTTTTATGAATATCATTCCTGTCTGATGGAGCCGTGGGACGGTCCCGCGTCCATCGCGTTCACCGACGGGCGCTATATCGGCGCGGTCCTGGACCGCAACGGCCTGCGCCCTTCCCGCTACTGGGTGACCAAGGACGACCAGGTCATCATGGCGTCGGAAACGGGCGTGCTGCCGGTTTCCCCGGAGAACGTGGTCCTCAAGGAGCGCCTCCAGCCGGGTAAGATGTTCCTCGTGGACACCCAGGAAGGCCGCATCATCGATGACGCGGAGTTGAAGAACACGTACGCGACCCGCCAGCCCTATGGCCAATGGCTGAAAGATCAGATCGTTGACATCAACGACCTCCCGGAGCCGAAGAAGGTGCACGGCCTCAACGAAAAAAAAATTCTGGGGCGCCAGCGGGCGTTCGGTTACACCCTTGAGGATCTTAAGATCATTTTGTATCCGATGGCTGTGAGCGGCGAGGAGGCCACCGGGTCCATGGGCGCCGACACGCCGATCGCGGTGTTGAGCACGCGCCCACAGCCTTTGTACAATTATTTTAAACAGCTGTTCGCCCAGGTCACCAACCCGCCGATCGACGCCATCCGCGAGGAGGTCATCATGGATGAAGGCGTCATGCTCGGTTCGGAAGGCAATCTCCTGGATGAAACGCCCCAGCATTGCCATCGCCTGCGCCTGCCGCGCCCGATCCTGAAGAATAAAGAACTGGAAAAGGTCCGGCAGGTCAACAAGGGCGGACTGAAGGCCGCGACCTTGTCCGCGGTTTTTCCGTTGAGCAACGGCCCGTCCGGGCTGGAGCGTGCCCTGGAGGAACTGTTTCTCAAGGCCGATGAGGCCATTGAGGAGGGGTACACGATCCTCATCATCTCCGACCGTGACGTTAATAAGGACAACGTGGCGATCCCTGCCCTGTTGGCGTGCGCGGGAATGCATCATCATTTGATCCGCCAGGGGACGCGGGCCAAGGTGAGCCTGGTCATCGAGACCGGCGAGGCGCGCGAGATGCATCATTTCGCGGTGCTTATCGGTTACGGCGCCAACGCCATCAATCCGTATTTGGTTTTTGAGACGATCGAAGATCAGCTGAAAAAAGGCTACTACCCTCCGGCGCTGACCGCCGAGGACGCGTTCAAGAATTTTGTCAAAGCCACGCGCAAGGGGCTTTTCAAGGTCATCTCCAAAATGGGGATCTCGACGATCCAGTCTTACTGCGGCGCGCAGATCTTTGAGGCCGTGGGGCTGGGGCAGGCGCTGATCGAAAAATATTTCACGGCCACGCCGTCGCGCATCGGCGGGATCGGCATCGTGACCGTTGCCGAGGAATCGATCCGCCGGCACAAGGCCGCGTTTCCCGACACCAATGTTTACGACGGACTGCTGGATGAAGGCGGCGATTACCATTGGCGGCGCGACGGCGAGCACCACCAGCTCAACCCCCAGACGATCGCGACCCTTCAGCACGCGGTCAAAAGCCGGGACTATGAGCTTTTCAAGAAATACGCGAAGCTGGTCAACGACCAGCAGACGAATCTGGCCACCATCCGGGGGCTGATCGGTTTCAAGAAGGCCAATCCGATTCCCCTGGCCGAGGTCGAGCCGGCGTCGGAAATCGTGAAACGTTTTGCCACCGGCGCGATGAGCTACGGCTCCATTTCCAAGGAAGCGCATGAAACCCTGGCGGTCGCCATGAACCGCCTGGGCGGATTTTCCAACACAGGCGAAGGCGGCGAGGACCCGGAACGTTTTAAAACTCTCCCCAACGGAGATTCCAAGCGGAGCCGCATCAAGCAGGTGGCCCAGGGCCGGTTCGGTGTCACCATCGAATACCTTGTCAACGCCGACCAGCTTCAGATCAAGATGGCGCAGGGCGCGAAGCCCGGCGAGGGCGGCCAGCTTCCCGGGCACAAGGTGAGCAAGGAGATCGCAAAGACCCGGTACACGACCCCGGGCGTGCAGCTCATTTCCCCTCCGCCGCACCATGACATCTATTCCATCGAGGATCTGGCCCAGCTGATCCATGATTTGAAAAATGCCAACCCGCGCGCGGACGTCAGCGTCAAGCTTGTTGCCGAGGTCGGGGTGGGGACGGTGGCGGCCGGCGTGTCCAAGGGCAAAGCCGACCACGTTCTCATCAGCGGGTACGAGGGCGGCACCGGGGCCTCTCCCCAGACGTCTATCAAGCATGCCGGCCTTCCCATGGAGCTTGGCATCGCCGAGACCCAGCAGGTCCTGGTCATGAACGACCTGCGCGGCCGCATCCGCGTGCAGACCGACGGCCAGCTCAAGACGGGACGCGACGTGGCCATCGCCGCGATGCTCGGGGCGGACGAGTTTGGTTTTGCCACGATCGCCCTGGTGACGATGGGCTGTATCCTTTTGCGTAAATGCCATCTGAACACCTGCTCCGTCGGAATCGCCACCCAGGACCCGGAATTGCGGAAAAAGTTCACAGGTTCGCCCGATGACGTGGCCGCCTTTTTTACGTTTGTGGCCGAGGAGGTCCGCGAGATCATGGCCCAGCTCGGCTTTCGCCGTTTCCAGGAGATGGTCGGCCGGGTGGATGTGCTGGACACCCAGGATCTCATCGGTCACTGGAAGGCCAAGGGCATTGACCTGACGAATATCCTTCATAAGCCGGACGTGCCCCGTCACGTGGCCATTTCCCACGTGAGCCGCCAGGACCACGGCCTGGAAAAGGCGCTCGATAACAAATTGATCGAGGTCTGCCTTGAAGCCATCCAGCACAAAAAACCGGTGCGTTACAGCTGCCCGATCCATAACACCAACCGGACCGTCGGGACGATGCTGAGCTCTGAGATCGCGCGGCGCCACGGGCTGTCTGGATTGCCGGAGGAAACGATCCAGATCAACTTTGAAGGCTCGGCCGGGCAGAGCTTTGGCGCATTTTTGTCGCGCGGGGTGACTTTGACCCTGGAAGGCGACGCCAACGATTACGTCGGGAAAGGGCTCTCGGGCGGCCGGCTTGTCATTTATCCGCCGAAAAAGGCCACGTTTGTTCCCGAGAAAAATATCATTGTCGGCAACGTGGTGCTTTATGGCGCGATTTCCGGGGAAGTCTTCTTCCGCGGGCTTGCCGGCGAGCGTTTCGCGGTGCGCAACAGCGGCGCCCACGCGGTCGTCGAAGGGATCGGCGACCACGGGTGCGAGTATATGACCGGAGGGCGGGTCGTGGTCATCGGCCCGACAGGTCGCAACTTTGCGGCCGGGATGAGCGGCGGGATCGCCTATGTTTGGGACAAGGACGGCAATTTTAGAAATCGTTGCAACCTGGGCATGGTCGAGATTTTTCCGGTGCAGGATCCTGCCGACATTCGGGAGATCCGGTCGCTGGTGGAAAAGCACGTCCAGTATACGAGCAGCACGGTGGCCAAGGACGTCCTGGAACGCTGGGACAGCGTCGTGGGGCAGTTCGTGAAGGTCTATCCGGTTGATTACCGCCGGGTGGTGGAAGAGGCGGCCAAGGCCGCGCAGCCTTCCGCCCCGACGGCGGGCGTGAACAGATAAATTTTTCTTTGTTGAGAAAGGATCCTGCTGCATGGGCGACGCCAAGGGTTTCATGAAATACGACCGGGAAGATTTTCATAAACAGCCCGCCCCGGACCGCATCAGGCATTGGAAAGAATTCTACCTGGAGATGCCGGAGGAGGACCTGCGCAAGCAGGGCGCCCGCTGCATGGACTGCGGGGTCCCGTTCTGTCAGTCCGGCTGTCCGATCGGAAATATTATTCCCGACTGGAATGACTTGGTTTATAATAACCGCTGGCAGGAAGCCATTGAGCGGCTGCACAAGACGAACAATTTTCCGGAATTCACCGGCCGGGTCTGCCCGGCGCCATGCGAAAATTCCTGCGTTCTGGGGATCAATGCGCCGCCGGTGACCATCAAGAATATCGAAGTTTCGATCATTGAAAAGGCTTATGAGGAAGGTTTTATCAAGCCGCTTTCTCCGAAGCATCGGACGGGCTTGAAAGTCGCTGTTGTCGGGTCAGGCCCGGCGGGCTTGGCCTGCGCGGACCAGCTTAACAAGGCCGGCCATACGGTCACCGTTTATGAGAAGAATGAAGAGGTGGGCGGGCTTCTCATGTTCGGCATCCCGGATTTCAAGCTGGGGAAATGGGTCGTCAAGCGGCGGGTCAAACGCATGGAACAGGAGGGCGTGAAAATCAAGGCCGGGGTTCATGTGGGGGTTGATGTTTCGGCCCGGGAATTGGCCGGTAAGCATGACGCGGTTGTGCTTTGCGGGGGAGCGGAACAGCCGCGGGATATTCCGATTCCAGGCCGAGAGCTGAAAGGCATTCATTTCGCCATGGAATTTTTGGCCCAGCAGAACCGGGTCAACATGGGCCAGCACATCAAGGCGGAAGACCGGATCCTGGCCGAAGGGAAGAGCGTGGTCGTTCTCGGCGGCGGAGACACCGGTTCCGACTGCATCGGGACGTCCAACCGCCAGGGCGCCAAACAGGTTTATAATTTTGAACTGCTGGCCCGTCCTCCCAAGTCCCGCGACGCTGACAATCCGTGGCCGCAGTGGGCCTTCATTGAAAGGTCTTCCACTTCCCATGATGAGGGATGCGAGCGCGATTACGGGGTCATGACAAAGCGCTTCAGCGGAGAAAACGGCCGTGTCAAGAAACTCCATGCCGTGCGGCTGGAGTTCGGCCCGAAAGACCCCAAGACTGGGCGCCGGGACATGAAAGAGATTCCCGGCTCCGAGTTTGAGGTGGACGCGGATCTCGTTCTTTTGGCCCTGGGGTTCCTGGGGCCTGTGAAAAACGGGATGCTCCAGGAATTGGGCGTTGCCTTGGACGAGCGGGGGAACGTCAAGACGGACAATAACCGCATGACCAGTGTTCCCGGGATTTTTGCCGCCGGCGATATGCGCCGCGGCCAGTCCCTGGTGGTCTGGGCGATCAATGAAGGCCGCGCCGCCGCGGAAGGAGTCCACGGGTATTTGATGAGCGCGAAGGAGAGCGGTGCGATAAAATAGATTCTTTACCTTTCGAGGAGGCTTCCATGAACAAATTGGTGATGGTGTTGATCGTGATGTTTGTTTTCAGCGGGTGCGGGGGATCTCAGCAATCCCAGCAGGACAAAAAAAATGAGGCCGGCATGGCCGAATTTCAACAGCTTGTGACCACGGGCCAGGCCACGGGCAGCAACGCGGGTCAGATCAGCGCCGGGTTGCAATCCCTGCGCGAAGCGGACGTGTCCTCGGCGATCAAGAATTTCGACGAGGCGATTAAAAAAAATCCGCGCGATCCGGCAGGATACCTGATCCTGGGGCAGACATACCTGCGTTTGGGGGATTTTAACCGCGCCAGTGACACCTTCGAGGCCGGGACGCGGGTCGCCCCGTCAAGCGGCGAGCTTTTCTATCTTTTGGCCTTCAGCCAGGGATTGGCCGGCGATCGTGAAGCGGCCCAGGCGAACGCGCAGAGAAGCGTGGAGATTTTTCAGGAGGATAAAGACCAGGAAAAGTTTTTGCGGTCTGTTGCCCTTTTGCAGGGCCTGATGCAGGTGGAGGGTGCCCCTTCCTCCTCTGATGCAGCCAAGACCCAATAACGGTTCAGGAGAAGCGTCATGACGGCCTCTATTCGATCATGTCGGTTTACGGCGTTGCCGTTTTTGGCGGCGGCGATGGCCATGGCGGTGTTCTTTCCGACTGGACAGAAACCGTTGTTGGCCGGTGATGCCAATATGGTCAATGGGCCTGTCTCCAATACCGAAGTCCCTGCCAAGCCGGAAGACCCCCGCGTTAGGGAGCTGCAGGAAAAGCAGAAGGAATTGAAAAATGGGTATGAACTCCAGCGGGACGCCATGGAAGAGGATTTTAAAAAGGTTTTGGAAGAGACTCCTTCCAGTCCGGCCAGGCAGGATTTGATCAGGGAGTTTAAGGCCAAGCAGGATCATTTGAAGAGTCAATTTCAGTCCAACCTGCGGGAATTCCAAAAAGAAGAACGTAAATTGCGGTTTGGGCGGGAGGACCTGCACCGGGATATCTTCATCGAATCACCGGTCAATGGGCCTGCAAAGGCTGATGGTCAGGAGGGCTGGCGCAGGGACTTTGAAGAACGCAAGCGCCGCCAGGATGTCCTTCTCCAGCAGGACCGGATGAAAGAAGAGAACGCCACGCGGGAAAAGTTCTGGAAAACGGAAGGAGAGCCCGAGGGGGAGGTTGAAGGGCAACCGGTTCCTGATCCAGATGACGTTCAGCCCGAGAACCCGCAGCCGGACGCCGCGCAACCGCCTATGCCGCCGGAATCCAATCCCGCGCCCAAAGTCATGCAATTTTGATGGTATGATTTTTTTCGCCGCCGCTGCGGCACTCTTGTCTTATCTGTCTTTCCCCAATGTGTTGTTCCCCCGGGGATTGCCGTTCCTTGCCTGGGTTTCGATCGTTCCGCTTTTTGTCCTTCTGGAAAATCCGTCGTTGTCCCGCCGCCTAATGGCCGGATGCGTATTCGGTTTGGTCTTTTACGCACTGGTGACCCAGTGGTTGATTCCTTACAGCTTTTCGGGTTATCTTTTGCTGACGATCATTCTCGCGCTCCAGCCGGTCCTGTTCTCATTTCTTTACCGCCGTTTTCCAACGCCGATTCTTTTGTTTTATGTCCCCGCCCTGTGGGTCGCGGCGGAATTCCTGCGCGCGCTTTTGATGTCCGGTTTTTCCTGGAACACCGGGTTGTCCCAGGCCTTTGTCCCCCCGGTCATCCAGGTAGCCGGCGCGCTGGGGTCATTTGCTGTGTCATTCGTTGTGGTCCTGGTCAATGCGGCCGTTTATCTTTGCTGGAAAGATGCCCGGCACCGGACCTTTGTCCTGACCGCCGGGGCAGGCGCCATTGTGCTGGTCTTGGGATATGGATACCATGCCCTGGGAGATCGTCCGTCCGCTGTTTCCCCGGGGTCGTTGTCTGTCTGCGCGGTCCAGCCCAACATCGATTCCCTGGAAAAGACCGATCCGGAAAAAGTCGCGGGACATGTCCGGCAGCAGGCCGTGCTGTCACGGGAGTGCCTGGAAAAGGGCCGTCCGGATCTGGTGATCTGGCCGGAAACCGCCGTTTCATCGGACTTTTTGCAGGATGAGACGTTGAAAAGCGCGGTGCAGGAAACGGTCCGGGCTGCGGGTGTGCCGTTTCTCATCGGCGCGGCTTTGTTCGAAGGCGCATTGAACCGCAACAGCGCGGTTCTGCTGGACCGGAGCGGTGATGTTTCCGGGATCTATCACAAAAGGTATCTGGTCCCTTTCAGCGAATATTTGCCGGGCGGGAGATTGCAGAGGATTTTTGAAATCCTGGGCCTTCGCAGCCAGAGTTTTCTGGCAGGGGACAAGCCCGGACTTTTTGATCTGCCGGGGCACGGCCGGTTCGCCGTGACCATCTGTTCCGAAGACACCATTGCCTCTGTGTTCCGCGATGAGTCGGCGGAGGACATCGGATGGGCGGTTGTCCTTCTCAATGACGGGTGGTTCCGCCAGGACGCGGGGCTGATGATGCATCTGCAGAACAGCGTCATGCGGGCTGTTGAGAATCGGATCCCGGTGGTGCGCGTCGCCAACACCGGCGTGACCTGCCTCATTGATCCCAGGGGGAGGATCGTGTCTTCGCTCTCGCCGAACCGAGGAGATACCGGCGTTTTTACCGTGGCTCCCGGCCGGGGCCGTTCTCTTTACGGCAAAATCGGCGATGTTTTTGCGGTGTTTTGCCTGGGTTTTGTTATAATTATTTTTGTCCTGTTGAGAGGCCGCATCGAGGATGGAAGATCGAAGAGGGAAGATGGGAAATCGTAAGCACATGGGACGGGTTTTACTGGTTTTTTCCATCTTCCATTTTCTATTTTCAATCTTCGTGTCTTCCTCCCACGCCAGCGGGGCCGCCGCCCGCCGGAATGTCCGCGTTCAGGCGCCCCAGATCCGGACACGCCCGGCTCCCCGCGCCCCTGTCCGCCCTGCTGAAGAGCCGCAAGAAGAGGAAGCCAAGCCCGCCCCTGCTCCGAAAAAGGCCGAGACCGTTTATCCGTCCGGCCGGGTTCTGATGAGTTCCCCGGGGGGGCAGGCCCGCTCGCCGGTGTCGGTCCCGTCCCGTTCGTCCCAGCCCGCACCCCGTCCGGCGCCGGCAGCTTCCGGCGGGTCGGACCTGGCCATGCTTTTTCAGGAATTTGACAAGTCGAGTGAAATGTGGCCGATGATCACCGACATGCGCATCAAGATGCTGGTGGTGGCGCGGTATGTCGATCTGTACCGTCAGTTCAACGTCGAGATCCGGAAGCCCGCCATTTATTACGTCAATCTCATCAACGCCATGTCCCGGAACAATCCCGAGATGCTGCGCCAGCCGTTCGACCAGCTCTTGAGGGTCGTGGCCATCGTTGAATACGATTATGACAGCGGGGAGAACAAGGACGCCTTGGCCAGGACGATCCTGACGGACGAAACTGCGTTCCGGGCGAATAAGCGACGGGTGGGGATGAAGTGATGAGCGAAAATCGAGAATTGGAAATGGAAGATGGAAAAGGGCATGATGGTGTGGACTTGAGGGTTGTCGCTTTTTTTTCGATTTTCCATCTTCTGTTTTCCATCTTCGTGTCTTTCACTCACGCCGGCGGGGCCGCGGCGCAGATGAAACAACAGAGGGGCCGCCAGCAGAGCATTCAGCAACAGCAGCAGATGATCCTTCAGAAACAGAAAATGGAAAAGGAGCTCCGGCAGAGAGCCCATGAGGAAGAGCGGAAAAAAGCGAGGGCAGATGCCAGGGCGGTGGACAGCGAGGTGGTTGAGGAAGCGGATCTGAAGGACATCCTGGCGTCCTTCGAAATGTCCAGCCGGGCCTGGCCGTTGGTGATCGACCGGGAAGCCAAGGCCGTGGTGGTCTCCTATTATATTGAACGGTTCCGCCGTCAGGGCGTGACGATCAACAAGTCGTCTTTTTTCTACGCGGACATGGTAGATTCCATGGTGCAGGCCACGCCGGACATGCTGACCCAGCCGCTGGAGAACATCATCCGGGTCCTGGCGGTTCTGGAATATGACTTTAACAACGGCCAGGACAAGGACGGGATGGCGTTCAAGGTCCTGGGGAACCGCGAGGCGGTCAAAGCCAACCGTCAGCGGCTGGGGTTATAACGCAAAGGAGCGGATGATGCGATTTTCCATGAATTTTTGCCTGATGGTTACGGTGGCGCTCCTGTCAGGGTGCCTGTATACGTTTCATCCCGCGTATGACCCTGCGGACGTTGTGTCTGATCCACAGGTGGCCGGGTCTTGGCTGGAGGTCAAGGAAGGGGATCTCCAGTGGACGTTTGAAGTTGTGGATGAGAAAACGTATCGGGTGACTGCGAGAGAGAAGGACGAGGAATCGCGTCCGTTCACCGGCCAGTTGTTCAAGCTCGGGAAGGACACGTTTTTGGACATGTTCCCTCAGGAACGCGAAGGTGAAAACTTTTTTCAGGATCAGGTCGTGGCTTTCCATACTGTTTACCGGTTGTGCCGGAACGGCGATGATTTGAAACTGCAGGCGCTGGATCCTGACTGGGGCAATAAAATGCTGGAAGAAAAGAAGATTGATGTGGAGTTCCTGCAGGTGGATGACCACATCAAGATTATCTCTTCTTCCCAAACCAAGAATCGTGAACTATTGTTGACGTATGCCGACGAGGCGTTCACCGGCAAGGTGGACATTGATTTCAAACGGGTGAAAAAAGAGTAACGCATTTGATCTGGAGGCTGTCTGCGATGAAGCCATGGGTGTTGGCCATTGACCAGGGAACGACCGGTTCCCGCGCCGTCCTCATGGACGCGTCGGGACGCGTGGTGGCGAGCGCGTATCAGGAATTCCGGCAGTATTATCCGAAACCCGGCTGGGTGGAACATGATGCCGAGGAAATATGGAAATCCTGTGTGAACGTCATCCGGGAGGCCCTTCGCCGTTCCGGCGGGGGCGCGGACCGGATCGCCGGCATCGGCATCACGAACCAGCGCGAGACGACCGTGGTCTGGGACCGGAAAACCTCCCGCCCCGTGAGCCGCGCGATCGTCTGGCAGTGCCGGCGGACTGCGGAGATGTGCCGTGAGAAACGTTTCCAGTCCCTGCGTCCGGTCCTTCGCCGCAAGACAGGGCTTGTTTTGGATCCGTATTTTTCCGGCACAAAAATCAAGTGGATGCTGGACCATGTCCCCGGCGTCAGGTCCCGGGCGTTGAAAGGGGACCTCTGCTTCGGGACGATCGACAGCTGGCTGATTTGGAAATTGACCGGAGGCCAGTCCCATGCGACCGACGTCACCAACGCCTCGCGCACGCTCATTTTCAATATCCGCAGTCTGGCCTGGGACAAGGAATTGCTCAAGGCCTTCGGGATTCCGGTTTCCTTGTTGCCGCAGGTGCGAAATTCCGGCAGTATTTTCGGCTGCACGGCCCGCGCGGCCGGGCTTCCCGACGGGATCCCTATTACCGGCGTCCTCGGCGACCAACAGGCGGCCCTTTACGGGCAGGGGTGTTTTGAACCCGGTTCGGTCAAGAATACTTACGGGACAGGATGCTTTCTGGTCCTCAACACCGGCCGGAAACCGGTTTATTCGAAGAAAGGATTGCTGACTACGCTGGCCAGCGACGATCTGGGCCGTCCGGTTTACGCGCTGGAGGGATCTGTGTTCGTCGCCGGGGCCGTGGTCCAATGGCTGCGCGACGAACTGAGGGTCATCCCGTCGTCCGCAGATTCGGAAAAAGCCGCGGCAGGTCTCGTTGATTCCAACGGCGTGTATTTTGTGCCTGCCTTTACCGGGCTCGGGGCTCCGTACTGGGACGCCGAGGCGCGCGGGATCATTTCCGGGCTGACACGCGGGGCCAACGTCCGCCACATCATCCGCGCGGCGCTGGAGTCCGTCGCGTATCAGACAAAGGATGTTTTTGATCTTATGCAGGAAGAATACGGCCGGCGGATCAGCGAACTGAACGTGGACGGCGGCGCCTGTCAAAATAATTTTCTCATGCAGTTTCAGGCCGACATGCTCAACTGCCGGATCGTCAGGCCCGCGATGGTGGAATCCACAGCCCGCGGCGCGGCGTTGCTGGCCGGCGTCACAGCCGGCGTGTGGGCCGGGAAAGAAGCTCTTTCGCGCCTGGTGCGGCCGGACAAGGTCTTTGCCCCCCGGATGTCCCCGACGGTCCGGCAGCGCCTGTATGACGGATGGAAGAAAGCCGTCCGGCAAGCCCGTTCCCGATGAATTCCATCGATACCTTCTCCGGTCCTTATGATTTTCTCGTCATCGGCGGCGGCATCAACGGCGCGGCGATCGCCAATGTCGCGTCCCGTCAGGGGATGAAGGTCGCGCTCGTGGAGAAAGGCGACTTCGCCAGCGGCACGTCCAGTAAGTCCAGCAAGCTGATCCACGGCGGGTTGAGGTATCTGGAAAATTTTGAGTTCGGCCTTGTCCGTGAAGCTCTTCACGAGCGTCTGATCCAGCTCAACGCCGCGCCCCATCTTGTCAAGCCGTTGTCCTTCCTGATTCCCGTTTATCGCGAAGACCCCCGATCCCTGTGGATGATGAAGGCGGGGGTTTGGCTTTATGACGCCCTGAGCGGGCGTTACCGCGTCGGCCGGCATCAGGCCCTGTCCGCTGAGGATATTTTGAGCAGGATCCCGGGGATCAAGCGGGAAGGGCTCATAGGCGGAGTCGAATATTTTGACGCGCAGACGGATGATGCCCGGCTGTGCCTGGAAAACGTTCTGGCGGCGCGGGCCGCAGGAGCGCACGCGGCCAATTACACGGAAGTGACCGGTTTTGTCAAGGAATCCGGGCGGGCCGTGGGCGTGAAGGCCAGGGATGTGTTGCAGAACAGAAATTTTGAGATCCGCGCCGGAAAAATCGTTTGTGCCGTCGGGCCATGGACGCCGGGCGTCTGGGGGATGGACAGCCCGGGCGGCGGGCAGAAGGTCAGGACCACCAAAGGCGCGCACATTATCTGCCGGCGCAAAGTCAGCGATTCAGCGCTGTTTGTCCAGACGCGGGACAACGGCCGCATTTTCTTCATTATTCCCTGGATGGGCCGGTCCCTGATCGGCACCACGGACACGGATTATCACGGGGATCCGGACCAGGTCGCGGTTGCCGAGGATGACATCGAGTATCTGCTCAAGGAAACCAACCGGCTTTTTCCGGAGACGCCGTTTGGCCGGACAGATGTCGTGGGGTCGTTCGCGGGCCTGCGGCCGCTGGCCTACCGCGCCGGCGCTCCGTCCAGGGTGTCCCGCCGGCACGCGTTTGAAGAGTCCCCGTCGGGAATTGTGTTCGTGACCGGCGGGAAATACACGACCTACCGGCGGATCGCCCTGGCGTGTGTCGCCCTTGTCGCCGGCCGGCGGACCGGGCCGGATTCGGATGATTACGCGGTCTACGGCGGCGGCAAAATCACGGAAAGCCCTTTGGAGGCGGCCCGAAAGTATGGTATAGATAGGGAAACTATTGAGCATGTGATGGGAAAGTACGGGACGCGCTACGCGGCTGTCCTGGATTTGACCCGGGAAGCCCCGGAGCTCAAAAACAGAATTTGTTCCTGCCATGAACATATCGGCGCCCAGGTCTTGTATTCGATCCGCGTCGAAATGGCCCGCTCCCCGAAAGACATCCTTTTCCGCCGGCTGGGGGTCGGATACGACGGTTGCGGGGAGATCGAGAAATACCGGCAAGTGATTGACCAGTATTTATCGTCATAAAAACAGAAAGTAAAACCTCGGAGGTTTGATTTTTTCAACCTCCGAGGTTGAAAAAGGTCCTTAGATGGTTGAAAAGCACCTTTTGAATAAAATGCTGGATATGGTCAAGCGGGGCGGGGAGATCGCCCTGTCTCTGATCGATGACAGCGCACCCAGCGTCAAGCCGGACCAGTCCATCCTGACCCGGGCGGACCTCGAGATTTCCGCTTTTATCCGTCATTCTCTGCAGCCGGAGATCGCGACCACCAAACACCTTTTGATTGATGAGGAAGACAAGAACCTGGCGCATTATTTCGACCAGGCGATCCTGGAGTCGTTCCCCTATGTTTGGGTCGTTGACCCCATCGACGGCACACGCAGCTTCGCCAACAAGATGCCCATGTTCGGCGTTTCTATCGGCCTCCTGAAAGATCTTCAGCCGTGGATGGGGGCGGTGTATTTTCCGATGCTGCACGAGTTGTTTTATTGCGACGGCCGGGACTCGTATTTTGTGAAGAGCGCCTTCACCGGCCAGGCGGCGGCGGTCCGCATCCGGCCGGTGGACCAGGAGATCACGGTCCAGTCCATCTTTTTCGGTTCGGACGATTATTTCAAGGATTATGAGTGGGATGAGCGGTTTTGCACGGTCATGCTGTCCAACAGCGCGGTGGTGGACCTTTGCTGGCCTGCGGTGGGCCGGGGTTGCGGGTCGTTTTTTAATTCCAACATCTGGGATTTTGCCGGCTCATGGCCGATTTGCCAGTCGGCGGGCCTGAAAATGCGGTCGTTCACCACGGGCAAGCTGCTGGACCGCATCGAAACAGGGCTGTTCATCGGGCAGGGAGATATGACCTGGCGCTGCAAGGATTTTTATATCTTGTCGTCGGAAAGAAATTATCCGTTGATCAAGGGCCAAATCCGCCCAAAACGATAATTGGGGGCCGGGCGGACCGGGATATCCCTTGACAAAAAAGTTTATGGTGATATATTGATGCAGGTTTCGAATTTATCTTGCCCACGGTATTATTCTCTGATTACCCCATGAAGGATGCGATTTTATATTTGGAAGACGGGACTGCGTTCCACGGCCAAAGTCTCGGCGTCACGGGAGAAACTGCAGGCGAAGTTGTCTTTAATACCGCGATGAGCGGTTATCAAGAGGTCCTCACCGACCCTTCCTACGCCGGCCAGATTGTCGTGATGACGTATCCCTTGATCGGGAACTACGGCGTCAACGACGAGGACGTGGAGTCTTCGAAAGTCCACGTCAAATCGTTCGTCGTCAAGGAATTCTGCCGCCGCCATTCCAATCACCGCGCCACCCGAAGCCTCGTCGAATACCTCAACGACAATAAGATCATCGCCCTGGAAGGCATCGACACCCGCGCCCTGACCCGTCATCTGCGGGTGTTCGGGGCCATGAAGGGATACATTTCCACGGAAGACTTTGACCCCAAGAGCCTGGCGGCCAAGATCGCGGCCGTGCCGTCCATGGAAGGCGCGGACTGGGTCAAGACCGTGACCGCCAAAGACAAATATGTGTGGCCCGCCGAAGGCCAATACCTCAACGCCCCGCGTTTCCGCGTGGCCGCGATCGACTGCGGGATCAAACTTAACATCCTGCGTATCCTGGCCAAGCTGGGCTGCGAGATCCACGTGTTCCCGGCCACGGCCGCGGCCGACGAGATCAAGGCCGTTCGTCCGGACGGGCTGTTTTTATCGAACGGTCCCGGCGATCCGGCGGTGGTCAACTACGTCATCGAGACCGTTCGCAAGATGTTCGGCGTTGTCCCGATCTTCGGCATCTGCCTCGGTCACCAGATCCTCGGGCTGGCCCTGGGCGGCAAGACCTACAAGCTCAGGTTCGGCCATCACGGCGTCAACCATCCGGTCAAGGACCTGCTGGACAACCGGATCGGCATCACGTCCCAGAATCACGGCTTCTGCGTGGACATCAACAGCTTGAAGTCCCAGGATGTGGAGATGATTGATGTCAACCTCAACGACCAGACCGTGGAAGGCCTTCGGCACAAAAAGTTTCCGATCCTCTCGGTCCAGCATCACCCCGAAGCGGCGCCGGGCCCGCACGACGCGCAGTATCTTTTTAAGCATTTTATTGAGATGATGAAAAAAAATAAAGAGTCAGAAGTCGGAAGTTAGAGGTCAGATGAAAGAAGTGGCTTCTGACTTCTGACAATCAAACCTATGCCGCGTCGAAATGACATCAAGAAAATCCTGATCGTTGGTTCCGGCCCCATCGTCATCGGCCAGGCCTGCGAATTCGATTACTCTGGGACCCAGGCCTGCAAGGCCCTGAAGGAAGAGGGGTTTGAGATCGTGCTGGTGAACTCCAACCCCGCCACCATCATGACCGACCCCGAATTCGCGGAGCACACCTACATTGAGCCGCTCACGCCGGAATACCTCGAGGCCATCATCAAAGAAGAGCGGCCGGACGCCATCCTGCCCACCGTCGGCGGCCAGACCGCGCTGAACCTTGCCATGAAACTTTCGGAGCGCGGTACGCTGGAGAAATACGGCGTGAAGATGCTCGGCGCCAATTACGAAGTCATCCGCAAGGCGGAGAACCGGGAAGAGTTCAAGAAGGCGGTGCTCCGGGTCGGCCTGGAAGTGCCGCGGAGCAGTTTTGCCTATAACCTGGACGACGCCCGGAAGGTCGCCCTCGAGATCGGGTTTCCCCTGATCATCCGCCCGTCATTTACCCTGGGCGGCACCGGCGGCGGGATCGTCCGCAACGACGAGGAACTGGAACGCATCGCCTCGCTCGGCATCGAAAGCAGCATGATCCATGAAATTTTAGTCGAGGAATCCATCGAGGGCTGGAAGGAGTACGAGCTGGAGGTCATGCGCGACAACAAGGACAACGTGGTGATCGTCTGCTCGATAGAGAATCTCGACCCCATGGGCGTTCATACCGGCGACAGCATCACGGTGGCTCCGGCCCAGACCCTGACGGACGCCGAATACCAGCAGATGCGCAACGCCTCCCTGGCCCTGATCCGCGAGATCGGCGTGGAAACCGGCGGGTCCAATATCCAGTTCGCGGTCAATCCCGAAGACGGCCGCATGGTCGTCATCGAGATGAATCCACGCGTGTCGCGCAGTTCCGCCCTGGCGAGCAAGGCGACCGGGTTTCCCATCGCCAAATTCGCCGCCAAGCTGGCCGTCGGGTATTCGCTGGACGAGATCCGCAACGACATCACCCGTGAGACGCCGGCGTCATTTGAACCGACCATTGATTACTGCGTTGTGAAGGCCCCGCGGTTCACTTTCGAGAAATTTCCAGAGGCGCAGGATATCCTCGGCGTCCAGATGAAATCCGTGGGCGAGACCATGGCCATCGGCCGGACCTTCAAAGAAGCCCTGCAGAAGGCCCTGCGCGGGCTTGAGATCGGCCACGTCGGCCTGGACAACAAGATCGATTTTCGCGACATCCCGGACGAGAAGATCCGCCTGCGTTTGAGCCAGCCCAACGCCTCCCGCATTTTTTACGTCAAATACGCCCTGCAGAAGGGGATGACGATCGAGGAGATCGCCGGGATCAGCAAGATCGACGTGTGGTTCCTGGCCCACATGGAGGAAATCTTTAATTTTGAGAACGCCTTTGTGAAGGCCTACCAAACAACCAAGATGATCGACCTCAAGTTAATGCGCCGGGCCAAGGAAATGGGATTCGGCGACGCCCAGTTGGCCCGCCTGATGGACATCCCGGAGACGGAAGTGCGCCGGATCCGCAAGGACATGGGCGTCATCGCGACCTTCAAAATGGTGGACACCTGTGCCGCCGAATTCGAGGCCTACACCCCGTATTTTTACAAAACGTATGAGACCGAAGACGAAGCCCTGGCCTATAACAAGAAACTCGACGCCGAGGCCAAGGGCCCGCGCCGGAAGATCATGATCCTCGGCGGCGGACCCAACCGCATCGGCCAGGGGATCGAGTTCGATTACTGCTGCTGCCACGCGTCTTTTGCCCTGCGCGGGATGGGATTCGAGACGATCATGGTCAACTCCAACCCGGAGACGGTCTCGACCGATTACGATACGTCCGACCGCCTTTACTTTGAGCCGCTCACCTTTGAAGATGTCATGGACATCATGGACGTCGAGAAGCCGGGCGGGGTCATTGTCCAGTTCGGCGGGCAGACGCCCCTGAACCTGGCGCGCCGGCTGTCCCAGGCGGGTGTTCCCATCATCGGCACGTCGGTGGATTCCATCGATCTGGCCGAAGACCGCAAGCAGTTTGCCGCTTTCATTCAGAAGCTCGGCATCAGCCAGCCGGAGAACGGGTCGGCCGTCAGCGTCGAGGAGGCGGTCGAGATCGCGACCCGCATCGGCTATCCGGTGCTGGCGCGGCCTTCGTTCGTTCTCGGCGGGCGGGCCATGCGCATCGTCTATGACAAGGAATCCCTGCTGGCGTTCATCAACGAAGCCAAGGACGTCTCGGAAGGCCATCCGGTCCTGATCGACAAATTCATCGAGTCCGCCATGGAGATGGACGTGGACGCGATCTGCGACGGAGAGGACGTCTACATCGGCGGCATCATGGAGCACATCGAGAACGCCGGGATCCATTCCGGCGATTCGGCCTGTGTTCTTCCCCCGCACACGATCAGCGAGGAGCTGGTCGGCCAGATCCGCCGCCACACCCGGGACATCGCGCTGGGGTTGAAGGTCATCGGGCTTCTCAATATCCAGTTCGCTATCAAGGGCAGCAAGATCTACGTCCTGGAGGTCAATCCCCGCGCGTCGCGCACGGCGCCGTTCGTGAGCAAGGCCACGGGCGTTCCCCTGGCCAAGATCGCCTCGCAGGTCATGGCCGGCAAGAAATTGAAGGATTTCGGCCTCCCGGAATATCTGGAGCCCCAGCATGTTTCCGTCAAGGAATCGGTCCTGCCGTTCTCGCGGTTCTCGGGCGTGGACATCGTCCTTGGCCCGGAGATGAAATCCACCGGCGAGGTCATGGGAGTGGCCGCGACCTTCGGCGAGGCCTTTGCCAAGTCCCAGATTTCGGCTAATCAGTCCCTGCCGAAATCCGGGAAGATTTTCATCAGCGCCAACGACGAGGACAAGCGCCACATCGTTTTTCTCGCCAAGCGGCTGGCAGACCTGGGATTTAAACTCGTGTCGACCCGGGGCACCGCCAAGGTCCTGTATTCCAGCGGTGTCGAGATCGAAGTGGTGGAAAAACACGGCGAGGGGAAAAACAATATATTGACATATATCAAAAAAAATGAGATAAATTTGATTATCAACACGCCGTCCGGGAAAAAGAGCCAATCGGACATGCGGACCATCCGCGCGGCGGCCATTTTGCACAATGTTCCCTGTATCACAACCCTTCAGGGCGCCTGGGCGGCGGTCAACGGAATTGAAGCTACGCTGGGCAAGGCCATTTCCGTTAAATCTCTTCAGAATTATTACCACCAGAAGACCAATTTGGTGTCATCGTAGTTAGAAAGGTTAAATCCTGTGTGCGGTATCATTGGCATTTCCGAGCATAAGGATGCGGCCAAGATTGCTTTTTTGGGATTGTACGCGCTTCAGCACCGGGGCGAGGAATCGGCGGGCATCGCCACCTTCGACGGCAAAGATATCCATGTCAGCAAAAACCCCGGCCTTGTCGCCGACGCCTTTGATGAGAGAAGCATCGAAGACTTGAAGGGCTCGGCCGCGATCGGGCATTGCCGCTATTCCACCACCGGCTCCAGCAATTTCAAAAACATCCAGCCGTTTCTCGTCATCCACAAGGGCCGGCCCCTGGCCGTCGCCCACAACGGCAACCTCACCAACACGGAAGCCCTGTATCGGCAGCTTGAGGACAGGGGTTCCATCTTTCAGACCTCCATGGACACCGAGCTGGTGATCCACCTGCTGGCCAAGGAAAAGAACGGCGAGTACAAAAAGTGGTTCACCGAGGCCTTGTCCCAGCTGGAGGGGGCGTTTTCCCTTATTTTTCTTGTCGGCGATACGATCGTCGGCGCCCGTGACCCGCACGGGTTCCGGCCTCTGTGCCTGGGGAAACTGGACGATGGGTATGTCCTGGCGAGCGAGACCTGCGCCTTTGACCTCATCAAAGCCAAATTTATCCGGGAGCTTGAGCCCGGTGAAATTGTCATCATCAAGAAGAAAAGAATCGAATCCTGCTTCCTTCCGTCCAAGCCCAAGAAAAAAGCTCACTGCATTTTTGAGAACATTTATTTCGCCCGGCCGGACAGCCATATTTTTGACGACAATATATATCAGGTCCGCAAGCGCCTGGGCGCCCAGCTGGCCGTGGAACATCCGACGGATGTGGATTTTGTCATGGCAATCCCGGATTCCGGCAATTACGCCGCCCTGGGGTATGCCCAGCAGCTGAAGCTCCCCTTTGAGGTCGGGATGATCCGCAACCATTACATCGGGCGGACGTTCATCCAGCCCAGCCAGTTCATGAGGGATTTCCGCGTGCGGGTCAAGCTCAACCCCATCCGCGACGTGCTCAAGGGCCAGCGGGTGGCCATCGTCGAGGATTCGATCGTGCGCGGAACCACCAGCCGCAGCCGCGTGCGGGCCCTGAGGAACGCCGGCGCCAAGGAAATCCACATGCGGATCAGCTGTCCCCCGATCCGGTATCCCTGTTTTTACGGCATTGATTTTCCAAGCCGCGCCGAACTGATCGCCGCCCACCGGACGGTCCAGGAGGTGGCAGATTTCATTGAGGTGGATTCATTGCAATATCTGAGCCTCGAGGGGATGCTGAAGGTCATGAAAGAACCCGGCGATTTCTGTCACGCCTGTTTCACCGGCGAGTATCCGGTCAAGATTCCGCGCAACACGAGCAAGTATCTCCTGGAGGAAAAGGGATCATGAGTAAGTTCATTTTCATCACCGGCGGCGTTGTTTCGAGCCTGGGAAAAGGGATCGCGGCGGCATCCATTGGGAAACTGCTGGAGACGAGGGGGCTGACCACGACCATCATCAAGTGCGATCCGTATCTGAACGTGGACCCCGGCACCATGAACCCGTTCCAGCACGGCGAGGTTTACGTTACCGACGACGGGGCCGAGACCGACCTGGACCTGGGGCACTACGAGCGTTTCACCAACTCCGTTCTGACCAGCGACAGCAACATCACGACCGGCAAGATCTATTATTCCGTCATCACCAAGGAGCGACGGGGCGATTATCTCGGCAAGACCGTCCAGATCATCCCGCACATCACCGACGAGATCAAACGCTGCATCACCAAGGTGTCCCGGGACCGCAGCGTGGACGTGACCATCGTGGAGATCGGGGGGACGGTCGGCGACATCGAAAGCCTGCCGTTCCTGGAGGCCATCCGCCAGATGCGCTGGGAATTGGGCAGCGGATACGCCCTCAATATCCACGTCACGCTCCTGCCCTTTATCAAGGCGGCCGGCGAGCACAAGACCAAGCCCACCCAGCACAGCGTCGGGCGCCTGCGCGAGATCGGGATCCAGCCGGACATCCTCATCTGCCGCACCGAAAAGCACATTTCCAAGGAACAGAAAGACAAGATCGCCCTGTTCTGCAATGTGGACAAGGAGGCGGTTGTCGAGGGCGTGGACGTGAAGCACATCTACGAAGTCCCGGTATTCTTTAAAAAAGAGGGCGTGGATGATTTGATCCTCAAAAAACTCAATCTTCACCGCGAGGACCGGGGCCTGGACGAATGGAATAATTTTGTCATCAAGCGGCTGAGGACCCCCGAGCACGAGGTGAAGATCTCGGTGGTGGGCAAATACATCGCCCTGCCGGACGCGTATAAATCCATTTACGAAGCCCTGGTGCACGGCGGGATCGCCAACAACGCCCGCGTGATCATCAACAAGGTGGACTCTGAGGAGATCCGGAGCCTGGACGATGTCACGCGCCACGTCAACGGATCGCACGGGATCCTGATTCCCGGCGGATTCGGGTCGCGCGGGATCGAGGGTAAGATCAAGACCGTCCAGTACGCCCGGGAGAGGCGCGTTCCCTATTTCGGGATCTGCCTGGGGATGCAGGTGGCCACGATCGAGTTCGCCCGCAATGTCTGCAGTTTGAAAGGGGCGAATTCCACGGAATTTGACAAAGAAACCCCTTATCCGGTCATCAGCTTGCTTGAGGAACAGAAGCATGTGCGCAACTTCGGCGCGACCATGCGTCTGGGCGAGTATGCCTGCCGCGTGTCCAAAAATTCCTTGAGCTTCCAGGCGTATAAAAAGGAAAATATCGGCGAGCGCCATCGGCACCGGTATGAGTTCAACGACAAGTACAAGAGGGCTTTTGAAAAAAGCGGTATGGTGTTTACCGGCATTCATACCGCCAAGGGGCTCGTGGAAATCGTCGAGCTCAAGGATCACCCGTGGTTCGTGGGTTGCCAGTTCCACCCGGAGTTCAAGTCCAAGCCGGACCGCGCCCATCCGTTGTTCAGGAACTTTGTGACCGCCGCCCTGGCGCATTCCCGATCCTCCCAAAAAAGTTCGTGAAAAAACATCCGCCGCGGATATAATAGATTAGCTTTCAACCCCTCTGAAGGAAGAATTTTGGTTGCTTTGGGATTTGCGCGCGGGTGGCGGCAATCGCGGTTGCCGGAAGGCAGATTCCCGCTGCCCTCGCAAATCGTTCGGCGGTCAAGCGCCGGTTTGCTCTAAAGATAATTGTGATTTTGCGCGCGGGTGGCGGAATTGGTAGACGCGCACGTTTGAGGGGCGTGTGCCGCAAGGCATGGAGGTTCAAGTCCTCTCCCGCGCATGATTTTAGCGGATAGCGTAGAGCGGTTAGCGTTTAGGAAGTATTGGGAGGGAACAACTATCCGCTGAACGCTTTACGCTGACCCTTTTGCATATGCCCAATCCCATCAAAGTCTCCGCCAGCATCCTGTGTTCGGATTTCACCAACCTTGGCGCCGAAATCCGTAAATGCGAACAAGCTGGCGTGGACATGATCCACGTCGATGTCATGGACGGCCAGTTCGTGCCCAACCTCACCATCGGCCCATTGATCGTTTCCGCGATCCGCCCCCTGACCCGTTTGCCCATTGAGGCCCACCTGATGGTTGAATACCCCTGGCGATTGATGGAGTCATTCATCGATGCCGGGGCGGACATCATTTCTCTGCAGGCCGAATGTTACGGCGAGCGCCGGGCCGCCTGCCGCGGGTTGGACCAGTATCCCAAAGAGGTGGACGCGATCAATGCCGCAAAAGTCCTGGGAGACGTCAACAAGATCCGGGCGCGGGGCAAAAAGGCTTTTCTGGTGCTTAACCCCGGGACTCCGGCGTCGTGCCTGGCCCCGGTCCTGGGGGACATTGACGGCGTCCTGGTGATGTCCGTCAATCCCGGTTTTGCCAAGCAGAAATTCATGCCTGCCGCGGTTCCCAAGATCCAGGAACTCCGCCGGGGATTCAAGGGCGACATCGCGGTGGACGGCGGGATCAACGCGGAAACAGCGCCGGCGGCCGTCAAGGCGGGGGCCAGCATTTTGGCCACGGCGAGCTATTTCTTCGGCGCCGGGGATCCGCAGGCAGCGGTCAAATTTTTGAAAGGGTTGAAGTAGGGCCGTTCCGGAGGGAATTCTTCGGAAAAGAGGGTTGCGGGACCGCGATGGGGAGTGCTATAGTTGAGGTAGGCGGACTTTCCCGCCCAGCCGCGAGTGAGGAGAAATATGTCCAGGAAAACGAAGGAAGCTCAAAGCATCGTAGAATACGTGATCTTGCTGGGCACGGTGACGGCCATTATCCTGTTGTCTTTCCAGTCTTTTATGCCTAAGGCCTATAATCAATCCGAATATTTCTTTAATCAAACCGCCCGCGGGGTCATGGGCGACCCTCCCCACAACGAAGTCGGGGGTCTGCGGACTTGGACAAAGACCAATTATCCCTGATCTTCGTTGTTGCTGTCCTGCCGTTTCCGCTTGTCTCTCACGTAAATGCTCTGCTGAAAACTTTTGGCGTATTTCTTCAGCTCCGCTCCGATTTCCGCGATCTGCGCCACATGGGTGATGGGCTGGTTGACGTTGCTGACGATGCCGATGGAGATGGAGATCAGCCCTGTCTTGATCTCGTTGCCCTGCCGGTCCTTCCCGATGATAAATCCATTTTTCCTGTCTTTTTCTGAGTAAAACTGCGGCGCGATTTTGTCCAGCTCATCGATGATCTGCTGGCAGGCCGGGTCCATCACGGCGTCATCCGTGATGAACACAAAATCATCCCCGCCGATATGGCCCACAAAGGCGTTCTCTCCGGCCTTTTCCCGCACGGCGGCGATCAGGATCCTGGCCACCTCGCGGATGATTTCGTCCCCTTTTTCGAATCCGTATTTGTCGTTGTAAATCTTGAATTTATCCAGGTCGGCATATCCGACGGCGAACGGCCTTTGGGAGGTGATGTGGTTCTGGATCTCCTCCATGATCGAGGTGTTGCCGGGCAGGTGGGTGAGCGGGTTGGCGTCGAGGCTGCGGATCGTCCGGCGCAGGATCATGCGGATTCGGGCCAGCAGGGCGTCCGGCTCGAACGGTTTGACGAGGTAGTCATCCGCGCCGGCCTCAATGCCTCCGACCATGTCCTTGACCTCGCCTTTGCCGGTCAGCATGATGATCGGGATGTGCTGGAGCAGGATGTCCTTTTTCATCGTGCGGCAAAAGTCCTTGCCGTTCATGACCGGCATCATGTAGTCGCAGATGATGAGGTTGGGGTTGCAGGAATGGACCATCTTCAGGCCCTCCTTTCCGTTGGAGGCCTGAAACACGTCGTAGTGTTCGGACAAGGTCAGGGCCAGGACATCCAGGATGTCCGAGTCGTCGTCAATGGTCAGGATGCGTTCTGTTCGCATGGGCGGTTTGAGGTCGTGTTTGTGGTTTGTTTATCCTCATGGACCCCAGCAGCCCTTGGCGCTTCGCAGGGCTGGCGGCTGGGGTTAATTCCGGCAGCAATTTATGTTCACTTCGTTCCATAAATTACGCCGTTATTAAATCTATCCCCTTTTCTCCGTCTGCGCAAGGGGTAATCTGAAATAAAAGGTCGAGCCGGCGCCGGGCTTGCTCGTCACCCCGATTTCCCCCTTGTGGACCTCGATGATCTTTTTGCACAGAGCCAGCCCGAGCCCGGTGCCTTTGACGTTCTGGTTGATCTCGTTTTCCACCCGGTAAAATTCATTGAACAATTTTTTGATGTCTTCCTCGCTGATCCCAATTCCCGTATCGGTCACCGAAAGGGTGACGATGTCACCGTCCTGGCGGGCCGTGACGGTGATGGTCCCGGCCGGGGGGGTGAACTTGACGGCGTTGCTCACCAGGTTGATCAGGACCCTCTCGATCTGGGTGGCGTCCATCTGGATCTCGGGGATTTCCGGAGCCGTTTCCGCTTTGAAGATGATATTTTTGTCTTTGAGATGGGGAGTGAGCAGGTCGTGCACGTTTTCAATGATCTTGGCCAGGGACTGGTGGGTGTATTGCATCTCCACGCGGCCGGACTCGATGCGGGACATGTCCAGAAGGTCATTGATAAGTTTGACCAGGTTGTCGGAATGTTTGTTGATCTTGTCGAGCCGTTCCTTGACGTTGTCGGGGATAGCGCCGATTTTTCCGGTCATCAACAGGGAGGCATAGCCCTTGATGGAGGTGAGCGGCGTGCGCAGCTCGTGCGAGACGGCGGAAATGAATTCGGATTTCATCTTGCTGATGTGCTGGACCTCCCCCAGGGCGGTGGCGAGCTCTTTGGTGCGCTCATGCACTTTCTGCTCGAGCACCTGGCTGGAACGGTAGGCCTTTTCGAAAAGCCGGGCGTTTTCCACGGCCTGGCCGATCTGGTCGGCCAGGATGGAAATGAGCTCTTCGTCCCCGGCGGTGATCACGTAGGCGTCGCTCAGGTTCCCGGCGAACAAGAGTCCCAGCATGTTTTTCTGGGCGAGGATGGGTGTGAGGATAAAATATTTGACGCCGAAAATCTTTGTCACGTCTTCCTTCACGTCCTTGGGCGCGTGGATGGAGGAATAGGTCTCCCCGCGGCGCAGGGTGGCTAACAGCGGCGTATCGGCTGTGAACTGGTCGATGATGTTTTTTGTTTCCATGTCGCTGAATCCCCGGTTGACGCGGTTGATCAGGCTGTCGTCCTCGTCGTAGGTCATGATGAGGAGCTTTTCAAAACCCAGCTCCCCCAACAGCGGCTGGTTGAGCCGTTGGAAGATTTCGCTTTCATCCAGGGTCGTGCTGACCAGCCGCGAGGTTTTTTGCAGGGCGTCCAGCCCGTTCAGGCGTTTGTCGAGTTCCTCTTGGGCCTTGTTGAGCTCCAGGTCGGTTTTGACGATGAGCTTGGCCTGTTCGTCCAATTCGTTGAACGAGTCCATCAGCTTTGTGAGGGCCGTCGTGAGGGTCTTGACTTTTTCGTTGCGTTCGATGGCAAACAGGATGAAGAGGACGGAAAGCAGAAGGAATCCGCCGCCTATAAAGTAGAGAAGGATTATGGGATTTTCGAGAGAGAGAGCATTCATCGGTTTTGCGTTATCCCAGGGCCATAAGAACAATGCTGCCGTTGTTGAGATACGTTTTAAAGGCGTTGTTTTCTGTCGGCCAGGAGAAGATCTCGCCGTAAGAATACATCCCGAAGACCGGGATTGATGGGCCGATCGCCTCGCGGACGGCCTGGATTTCCTCGGCCGCGGACCGGCCCAGGATTTTCAGCCGTGTCAGGGATTCAAAAATCAGGACAACGCTGGGTTTCCGGCCGTCCAACTGGGACTTGACCTCCAGGGCCGCCTGCTGGGCGGCCTGCACGCAGGTTTCCGTGTTGCCGATCATCACGTGCACGACCGAGCCGGGCGTGACGTTATCTTGACAGACAACGCTGCCGTCGTCAAGTGTGCCCGCGACGTTCCGGAGCATATATTCGCTTTTGTCGTCCAGATAAATCCCCAGCGGATAGCGTATGTTGATCTGTCCCAGCCTCGAGACGTTGAGCCCCTTGGCTTCCTGGTCGAAAAATTCCTCATAGAGATTCAGCGCGCTTTTGCCTTCGATGGTCTTGACCACGGGGCCCTCCGCGCTGTCCACGGTCCGCGGTTTTCCCAGCGGCTTCCAGCCATGCCGGCTGCTGGCGCCGAAGATCACGCGTCCTCCCAGCAGAAGCCCGGCCGCTCCTTTGAGAAAAAACTTGTCGAGGTGGAACTGATGGCTGTGGTGAAAGCGCATATCGTCGATGCTCCCCAGACCGTAGATGGGGAAGACCTGGCCGAATTTCTCTTTCACGCCGTCTGTGAAGGCGCCGATGCCCTTGGCCATGCCGTCGATAAAAAAGAGAAAAGCACGCCGTTGGTGGGTTTCGAATTCCGTCATGACGTTCTGTCCCAGGGCTGTGCCGGCGGAGCGCATATCCTGCAGGTCCATGTGACTCACGCTGCCGGTTTCGAAGGTGACGGTGTCGGAGTGGATCGCCAGCACGCCGATCCCGCGGGTCTCGGCCCGGTCCGCGAGGATGACCCCGCAGGTGGAACAGCCGACGATCTTTGTGTGGTCCAGATGTTCGTAAAGGGCGGGAACAAATTCCTCCGGATCATATTGGGCCGTGGCAAAAACGATGGCACAGTCGATTTTGGTCTGTTTCAGCTGGACCCGGGCCGCAAGGGCCGCTTCTTGAGCCGCTATCGCGGCTTCCTGATTGGCGCTGAACCCGATCCCGACATGAGTGGCCAAGGCGAAACTCCTTTAATTGGAAAGAGATATGACCAATACAAATATAGCACGGCGTGTGAAAAAGTGTCTATGATTAAGGGCATTTTTTGTCTCCGGGGAACGGCGAGCAGGGAGCGATAAAAGTAAAAGCCCATCTTGACGATGGGCTTATTATTTTTGGTAGCCCCAACCGGATTTGAACCGGTGTTTGAAGACTGAGAATCTCCCGTCCTGGACCAGGCTAGACGATGGGGCCGAATGGCTGTGGATAATATTACCATATTTCATTTCGGGGTCAACAAAAATTCTAAAGTGGGGATAGGGATTTGGGGCAGGGATGGTAGAATCTCATCAGGGGCCGCGGTGCTTATGGATGGTAACATCGCGTGGCCCGGGAGGCGCTTATGGGATTAACATTCGAGAAAGAGTTCCTGTGCCCTTGCTGCGGCGGCGGAAACAGCATTTGTTTGGAGGGTGGACAGGGGCGGACGTGCCAATTGGTCATCGACTGTGAAGTCTGCTGCCGCCCGCTTCGGATCGAGGTCAGGGCCACCGGGCGGGACTGTGAGATCGAAGTCCACGGGGAGAATGAGTAAAGAGGGCATGTCCCCGGCGGCGAATTTTCCTCCTTGCATTTCCCCCGATTCCGTAGGATAGTAATTCCTATGCGGTCCCCCATCGTTTTATCCTCGTTATTCTTATCCATCATCCTAACCGTTTCCGGCCCGGTTCGCGCCGACGACTGGCCTTCCCCCCGGGAGAAGGACGTCCTTTCCGAAAACGGGATGTTTGCGGTGAAAATGGTCCCGCCGAAGTTTCCGGAAAAGACGGCGGTGAAGCCGGTGGTGAGCGTATCGGAAATTGTCAACGGGAAAAAGACGCTCTTATGGGAAACGGCGTTGACCAATGAATGGGCACCGGTAGAATTTTTTGTTTCGGACAACGGCCGCTATGTGGCCACGCTCGACAATTGGCACAAGGTCGGATACGGGGACAACGTTGTGGCTTTTTACGGTCCGACGGGGCTGGCCCGGCAGTATTCGCTGGAGGAGATCGTCCCTCTGCCCGAAGGGAAGGGCTATGGGGATTTGTTCTCTCATTCCAAGTCGTCCCGATGGTGGACGGAAAAAAGCGTCAAGTTCTTTTCCGAATTCGATTCGGAAACGTATTTTTGCCTGTGGCTGGAATGGGACAACCGCTGGCTGGCGTGGGATCCCAAGGACGGGCGTCCGCTTGAGGTGAGCACCGCCATGCGGCCCGCCCTCGATGAAAAGGCCCGGCAGTGGGCGCTGGCGAAAATTGAGAAAAGCGGGGACATGGCCGAACCCTGGGAAATCCTGCCGGCTTATGAGTTTTTGGGAAAATTGCGCCGGCCGGAGGACGCGGCCCTGATCAAGCCGCTCTTGAACAGCAAACAGTTTTTCTTCGGGCTGACTGCGACCAATCAGGAGCTGACGCATTTTACCGCTTATTCGACCCTGCGCCGGCGGGCCGACCGCATCCTTGCGCTGTGGGACAAGCTGACAGACAGCGATTCCGGGGACGACGGTGTTTATTATTTTCTCGGCCAGGTGAAGGGACAGGTGGTTTTGGGACAGGTGCCCGAACCCGAAGGGGGAAAAGTTTTTGTGTATCTTGTCTCCACCGAAGACTCGTCCGGAAACTGGAAGTATGCGCCGGAACGGCTGGTGGCGGACTTGCGTTACGCGGGCACGTACAAGATCGGGGATACAATCCCGTTTGTCATCGAGGGTGTTGCTCCGGGATCCTACCGTCTGAAAGCCGTGTGGGACAGGGCTGAGCCGTATTGCGAGCGGGATGATTTTGCCTGCCCTGGCTCAAACGGAGATTTTGAAAGCGGCGAGAGCGCGCCGGTGGAGGTGACGGCCGGCGGGACGGTGAAAGACATTAGTTTGGATTGCGTGATCCCGGTGACCGGAGAACCGGGGGACTGACCCTGCCAAGGGATGGCTGGGATGGGGCAGGGTTACCCCTTTCAGCACAAAGCAGCGTGCTTCGCGACCCTGCGGGCGAAGGTTTATTGATGTAAGGATTGCGGGTTGTGCCATGCGATTTTTCAGCATGGCACGAAAGGGGTGTGGGGAAATCCTTTGACCCACGCCTGGGGGGTGCTCAGCGACCCCGCAACATTTCTGCGGGGGAGCGCCGAAGGGGGGCTTGCTTCCCTATCGGTTCAAAATGCTCCCCATTTTTGTTTGCCGGGAAGGTAGTTGCTCGGGCAGAGGAAGCGGAAAACGCTGGCGATCTGGCGGGCTTTTTCGAGTTTTTCTTTTTCTTCGGCGGTGATTTTGTCGAGCGTCGCTCCGAAGAGCTCCGTGAAGTACTGTTCCGCGGCCTCTCGGCGCTCCTGTTCGTTCTTAAATTGGCTGCGGATCATGGCCAGTTCCCCCACGTCGAGCCACACCCCTCCGCACTGGCCGCATTCGTCGATCTGGACAAGGCGTTTGACGCTGAAATAGAATTGCCGCATGACGATGCTTTTGCATTTGGGGCAGCGGCGCTGGCGGTCGAATTTGATCCGGATGCCGTCCTTGCGCTTGATCTCGAGCAGGGCTTCTCCTTTGCGCTCCTTGGGCTCGTCCACTTTCCGGAGCTCAAAGGCGTCAAACCATAATCCCCCGCATCCGTTTTCGCAGGTGTCCACCGTAATGTCATCGACCGTTTTGGGCGTGAGTTTGTTGGTGCATGAGGGGCAGATCATGACGGGCCTCCCTTGGGATAGGCAACAGGAATATTATAAAATAAATACGGCTGAAATGCTTTGAGTTTTTCCGGAAATTTTTTTACAATAGACCCAACCATAACGCGTTTGACAAGGAGGACGGACATGAGATATGGATTGGCGGTTTTTCTTTTGGCGCTTTTCCCCTTGACCGCGCAGGCCGCGATCAAGGAAGAAACGGTTGAATACAAGCAGGACGAAACGGTGCTGGAGGGATTTTTGGCATATGACGACGCGGTGGAAGGAAAGCGCCCGGCGGTTGTGATTGTGCACGACTGGATGGGGCCGGGGGATTTCTCTGAAGCGAAGGCGAGGGATCTGGCGCAGATGGGGTATCTCGCCCTGGCGGCCGATATTTACGGTCAAGGGGTGAGGCCCAAGGACGCTGAGGAGGCCGGGAAGCAGGCCGGAATGTACAAATCTGACCGCGCGTTGTTGCGCGAACGCGCCAAAGCCGCTTATGAGCTGTTGAAAGGGCACCCGCTGGCAGAAGAGGGAAAACTGGCTGCCATGGGTTATTGTTTCGGCGGCACCACGGTTTTGGAGATGGCCCGCGCCGGGCTTGACCTGGCCGGCGTTGTCAGTTTTCACGGCGGGCTGCAGACGCCCAGCCCGGCAGAGCCCGGGACCGTCACAGCGGGGATCCTGGTCCTGCACGGCGCCGACGATCCGCATGTCCCCGCCGAGGAAGTCGCGGCGTTTCAGGGAGAGATGACCGCGGCCGGGGCGGACTGGCAGTTGATGTCTTACAGCGGCGCGGTGCATGCCTTTACCAATCCGGCGGCCGGGAATGATAACTCCAAGGGCGCGGCCTACAACGAGAAGGCCGACCGCCGTTCGTGGGAAGCGATGCAGTTGTTTTTTAACGAGATATTTGAGTAAGGTTAGTTGATGGACGGTGTCTTTCATTGACCCCGCCTCTTGCTTCGCAAGAATCCGGCAACCCCAGCTGCCCTAACCGCTAACGCAGGGCAAGGCGGCTGGGGTCAATGGTTTGGCCCCTCTGGGCCAAACCACCCTGAGCGCAGTCGAATGGATTCGGCCACAAACTTATGTCGCCTGCGGCTCCATAAGTTGGGGCCTCATTGAAAAACCTCTTGTTTTTATTTTCTCGCCTAAGCTTTCATACTATAATGAAATTCTGCAAAACTTTTGAATCTGAACGGACATCTCTTACAAAGGGGTGAATCATGTCCTTGCTGAAAAGAATATTTATTCTAATCCTTATGGGGTCCTTGGCGGCTCCGATAGTTGCGCGGGCGGAAGACCCGGGCGCCGATCCCAGCCGGTTGACGATCAATGAAAAGATCGACGCGCTGGTCGCCAAATACGACGCCCTGCTCGAATCCAAGAATGCCGTTGACAAAAAACTGGCTGACATCAGCGCATCGGCAGAGACCTATCGAAAAGAATCGGCGGCCAAAAAACAGGAGCTCTCCGAAGCGCAAGACCGTTATTCCTCCCTCTTGAAAGAAAAGGAATCCCTCTCTCAGAAGATTGTTTCGTTGGAACAGCAGATCAAGAAAGTCCCTGGGGCCCCGGCGACCGATCCCGAAAAAGCCGCTTTGAAAGAAAAAATTTCCGCTCTCGAAGGCCAGCTCAAAGAGGTCAGGGCCGCCTCAACCGCAGTCCGGTCTTCTCCCCAGGAACAGCTGCTTGTTCGGGAGATCGAAACACTGAAAGAAGAATTGAATGCCAAGGGCATGTTCATCAAAGACGGGGAAAGCCAGATCATCATTCTGAGAAAAGAAAAAGAGTCCCTCCAGCAGAAACTTGACCAACTGGCCCGCGAGAAAGATGACATGAGCGCGCGGTTGACTTCGCTTGAAGGCCGGTCACGGCAGACGGAATCGGAGTCCTCCCGGAAAATCGACGAGGCCACGGTGCCTTTGCAGGAAAAGATTTCGGCCCTTCAGAGCG
Source organism: Candidatus Omnitrophota bacterium (assembly GCA_030688425.1). NCBI lineage: Bacteria > Pseudomonadati > Candidatus Omnitrophota > Candidatus Omnitrophota bacterium. Next base: position 80,639 of record JAUYIB010000016.1, read on the forward strand.
AACTCGAGCTCACACAGGGGGCCATGACCCAAAGGGTCGATGAGGCGAAAGCTCCTTTGCAGAAAACTGTTGATGAGCTGAACGCCCGGATCAAGCAGATGGAAAGCGCCTCCGACCAGAAGTCGGCGGACGCGACGAAGCCCTTGCAGAAGACGATCGATGAACTGAAGACCCGGATCAAAGAGATGGAGCTCGCGTCTGGCCAGAAATCTGCGGATGCGACCCGCCCCTTGCAGAAGACGATTGATGAACTGAACGCCCGGATCAAGCAGATGGAAAGCGCCTCTGACCAGAAGGCGGTGGACGCGGCGCGCCCTCTGCAGAAAAAAATCGATGAGTTGAGCGCCCGTATCCAAGAATTGGAGAGCTCTCCGGGGAAGAAGCCCGCGGAGATAACCCGCCCGTTGCAGGAGAAAATCAAGTCTCTCGAACAAGCTCTCGAGGAGAAAGACAAGACGATCGCCGTCAAGATCGAGGAGTCCCGCGCCGAGGTTAGGGCCGCCAATCAGGAACGCATCAAGTCTTTGGAGGCGCAGGTCAAAGAATTGCAGGGTTCGACCGCTTCCAGGATCGAGCAGGCCAAGGCGCCTCTGCAGGAGGAAATCCGCCAGCTGCAGGAGCGGGTGAAGACTGCCGACAGTTCTGTACCCGGGAAGATTGAGGAGGCCCAGAGACCGCTGCAGGACAAGGTCCGCGATTTGGAAGCGAAATGGAAAGCCGCCCAGGACGAGGCCCGCGCCAAGGACCAGACCATCGCCGGCCTGACGCGCGAAAAGGACCAGACGCAGAAAGACCTGGCGGCCACAATCAGAGATAACGACAATCTGGTGAAGCAGGTGGAGACGGCCCGGGACGAGAAGGCCGCGGCGGAATCTTCCATTCCGCAGAAGATCGCGGACGCGAAAACGCCACTTGAAAAAAAAATTCAGGGTCTTGAGGAGCAATTGAAGACCGCCAAGGCCAACACGCCGAAGGAAATCGAACAGGCCAAAGCGTCTTTGCAGCAGCGGATCGCGTCCCTGGAGCAGAAGTTGGGCGAGCAGGAAAAGCAGGCCGCTCTCAGGACGGAGCAGGCCCAGCGACCGCTTGAGGCCAAGGTCAATGCTTTGCAGGAAGAATTACGCAAAGAGAAGGACGCTGTTGCGCCCCGCATTCAGCAGGCGGAGAAGCCCCTGCAGGACAGGATCAATTTTCTGTTGAAGGAACTGGAGACCACGAAATCCTCGACGGCGGAGAAGATCAGGCAGGGCCAAAAGCCGCTGGAGGATAAGATCAAATCCCTGGAAGACCAGCTCAAGGATTCCCAGGAGTTCGCCAAGGCCAACGCCGAAGACGCCCGGGCCCAGGCCGTTGTCCCTCTCCAGGAAAAGATCGCCAAACTGGAAAGTGACTTGAGCGCTGTCAAATCCGCTCAATCGCAAAAGATCGAGGATGCCAGGCGCCCTCTGCAGGAACAGATCATCTCTTTGCAGGAACGTGTGAGGTCCACCGAAGCCGCGTCGTCCGGCAAAACTGAAGAGGCGCGCCAGCCCCTGCTGGACAGGATCGCCGCGCTGGAGCAGAAATTGAAGGCTGCCGACGGGGCGCAGGGCGCGAAGATCGAGCAGGCCAAGGAGCCGCTTGTTAAAGAGGTTCGTTTTCATGAAGAAAAAGCCAAGGCCAGCGCGGAAGAATTGAAACAGAAAGAAACGGAACTGCGCGAGGTTGCGGCCGCCAAGGCCAGACTGGAGAAGGACCTGGCCGCGTCGCAAAAAACAAACCAGTCTCTGAGCGGCCAGCTCGCGGCGGCGAACGGCGAGTTTAAAGACCTCAAGTCGTCGTTCAATGCCAAAGTGGAGGCAGCACGAAAAAAAGAGCGTACGGAGCTGGAAGGGAAAATCGCGTCTTTGCAGGCGCAGGTGAACGATGCCGAGTCCGCGGCCGCCCGGCAGGTTGCCGAGGCCCAAAAACCGCTGCAGGACAGGATCCAGTCGCTGGAATCCCAGCTGGCGTCGGCGCAGAAAACCGCTGAACAAAAAGTGGCGCAGGCCCAATCCCCCCTGCAGCAGAAGATCGCCGAATTGGAGGGGCAGTTGAAATCCAAGGACGCGTCGCTGTCCGCCGAGGTTGCCAAGGCCAAGTCGCCTTTGCAGGACAAGATCGGCGCGCTGGAAAAAGATCTGCAGGAATCCCGTTCGTCTGTCGCGGCCAGGATCGAAGAAGCCGGCCAGCCGCTGAAAAAAGAGATTGCCGGTCTTCAGGCCCAGTTGAAGGACAAGGATGCCGCGCGCGAGACCGAGATCCTCCAGGCCAAGGCCCCCTTGCAGGACCAGATCAATTATCTTGTAAAGAAAGTGGAATCACATGAGACTGTGATGAAAGAGAGGATCAGCCAGGAGAAGGCGCCGCTTCAGCAGAAAATTTCGGCCCTGGAATCTGAATTGAAAGCCGCTGAGGTGGCCACGGCCAAGAAAGTCGATGCCGCCGAAGCCGTGCTTGAGCAGAAAATCGCCGTTCTGGCAAAAGATTTGCAGGAGGCGCGGGGCGCCACGGACCGCAAAGTGACCCAGGCCGTTTCTCCGTTGCAGGAGAAAATCAAATCCCAGGACGCGGCTTTGAAGTCTTCACAGGAAGCGATCCAGGGCAAAGACCGGGAGATCTCGGATCTTTCCCGCCAACGCGACGGGCTTAACAAGGAGCTGGCGGACGCGGGGAGCGTGAACGCCGCTTTGCAAAGCGACATCAAGTCCGCCGAAGACAGGTTGAAGGCCCAGGAGAGCTCCGTCGGGGAAAAGATCGCCAAAGCCCAGCAGCCGTTGCAGGAGAAAATCCAGACGCTTGAAGGAAAGCTCAAGGCGGCCGACGCGGCTCAAAACGAAGCCGTCGCGCGGGCCAAGGCCGCTTTGCAGGAAGATCTCCGCAAGCTGAATGAGGAATTGGGCGCCGAGAAGGCATCGGTCGCGAAAAAGATCGACGCGGCCAAGGCGCCTTTGCAGGACAAGGTCGCCGCGTTGGAAAGCGATTTGAGGGACGCACAATCCGCAATGGTCGTGAAAGTCGAGGAGGCCAAGAGCCCTCTTCAGCAGAAAATCGCTGCCCTGGAAAACGACCTGAAGTCTTCGGAGGCGTCCGTTGGGAAAAAAATCGAGACAGCCAAGACCCCGCTTCAGCAGAAGATCGCGGCCCTGGAAAGCGAGCTGAAGGCAGCCGAGGCGTCGGTCGGACAGAAGATCGATGCCGCCAAGACCCCGCTGCAAAAGGACATCGCAGACCTTCAGGCCCGGCTCAAGGCATCGGAGGCGTCGGCCGACCAGAAGGTCGCCCAGGCCAGGGCGCCCCTTCAGGAAAAAATCGGATCGCTGGAGAATAATCTGAAATCGGTCCATGATTCCATCCCGGGCGAAGTGGCTGCGGCGAAAAAGCCGTTGCAGGCCCAGATCGCGGAACTGGAAGGCCGCCTGAAGTCCAAGGACCAGGAGGCCGCGGCCAAGGTGGAAGACGCCAAGGCCCCGCTCACGAAGCAGATCGCGGATATGGAAAAGAAACTGCAAGAGACCGAGAGATCCATCGAGTCCCGGATCCTCCAGGCCAAGGCCCCGTTGCAGGAGAAAATCAGTTTTCTTCTCGAAGAGTTGAAGACCGTGCGCGCCTCGATTTCCAGAGAAGTGGATCTGGCGAAAGCCCCTCTTCAGCAGAAGATCGGAGAACTGGAAAAGCAGGTGAAGGACACGGAATCCTCTGTGGCCCGCCGCGTGGACGGGGCCAAGGCCCCGCTGCAGGCCAAGGTTCAGGAACTGGAAAATACGCGGAACTCGCTTTCGGCCCTTGCCGACGAGAAAGAGGCCCGGATTAAGACCCTGACCCAGGAGCGCGACCAGTCCCGCCAGGACACGGCTTCCGCGCGCCAGCAGAACACGGCGCTGGACCAGACGGTCAAGTCCCTCCAGGACAATCTCAAGAAAACCGAAAGTTCCATCAACGACAGGATCGCCAAATCCAACGCTCCCTTGCAGGACAAGATCGCGGCGCTGGAAAAGACATTGAAAGACACCGAGGCCTCTGTGGAGACCCGGATCGCTCAAGCCAGGGCCCCGCTGGAGGCGGACATCCGCAAGTATCAGCAGGAATTGAAAGACAAGGACGCCGCGAGCGACCGCAGGGTCGCCGAAGCCACCAAAGGCCTGCAGACCAAGACAACGGAACTGCAGAACCAGCTGGCCTCTCAGGAAAAATCCGGCACGGACAAGCAAACAAAGATCGACCAGTTGCTCAAAAAGGTCGAGGAGTTGAACATCAATTTATCATCGGCCAATCTTGACAAGAAAATGATCGGCGAACAGCTTGAGACCGTCAAGACCCAGTTGAGGACGACCCAGAGCTCGATGGAACAGAAGTTCGCCCGCGAGAAACAGTCCCTGTCCAAAGACTTCTTTGATGAAAAACAGCAGATGGACAAACGGATCCGTGAATTGACGGAAGAGGTCATCGCCCTGGAGAATAAAGTCAAAGAGAAAGACGGCGTCGTTAAAAAATTGACCGAAGAGCGCGACGAGCTGGCCGCGGATTATTTCCAGATGCTGGATGAGAACGAGCCCCAGGAGGGCAAGGTCAAGGCAATCGAGAAAAGCGTCGGCAAGGCCAAATCCGCTGCGCAGGAACAGGGCCCGGCCGTGAGCCAGGCCGACGTCCCCGGGCAGCCGAAGGCCCAGGATTAAGGGAAATGGGCTTGGCCTTTGCGGTTTTTTAAGACTGGCCCCCGTTGTGAGCGTGCCGGAATGACAAACAGCCGTGATGAGCAGTTCATGCGCCAGGCGATCCTGTGGGCCCGGCGGGGAATCCGTCAGGGACAGACGCCTTTCGGGGCCTGCATTGTCAAGGACGGGCGCGTCGTCAGCCGGGCGCACAACCGTGTCTGGAAAAAAACGGACATCACCGCGCACGCCGAAATCGAGGCCATCCGCCGCGCCTGCAAAAAATTGAAGACGGTGCGTTTGACCGGGTGCGTGATCTATTCGACCTGCGAACCCTGCCCGATGTGTTTCAGCGCCTGCCATTGGGCGGATATCGCAAAGATCGTTTATGGCGCCGATATCAACGACGCGCGGAAGGCGGGTTTCCGGGAGCTGTCCATCTCCAGCCGGTGGATGCGCAGGAAGGGCCGAAGCCGTACGGCGGTTGTCCCGGGGTGCCTGCGGCAGGACAATCGCGGGCTTTTCAGCGAATGGCGCCGGCGAAGGAACCGAAGGGCGTATTGACCGTTTGAAAGCGAGGAACCTATGACAAAGCAGCGGTTGGCGTATGTCTCCTGGTTTGGGATTTTCTTTTTTGCCCTGGGGCTGGTGTGGCTGTCGGTGATCTACCGGCGCGTAGAGCCTTTTCTGCCGGGCGCGCACCGGGACGCCCGCCCTGCCTCTGTCGTCCAAGACTATCGGACGCTCCCGGAGGAGATGTCCGAAACTTTACAAAGAACAACGGCGATCGATCGCGTTGTGGCGGCCCAAGGCGACACGCCCTCGTCTCACAAGCCGTATGTGACGCAATTCTGGGGCCTGGCCGTTGTGGAATTGCTTTGTTGTTTTGTTTATGTCTTTTGCGGCGTCGCCGTCCTGCGGGGTTATCCTTTTGCGCGGTGGGGTGTTTTGGTGACGGGGTATCTGGATTTTGTTTATAAAATGATGGTTGTCGTTTACATGGAGCAGTGGGCGATCCCGATCCAAAGGGGGATCGGCCAGAACATCCTGGGCGGTTACTATGCCCCGGACATGCGGCTGGATTCCCAGATCTCGCTGTATTTGTCCGGGCTGAAGGCGTATCAACCGGACGGCGCGATTTATGTTTTTATTTATTTGTCTTACCTGTTCCTGGTGTTTTATGTTTTCACCCGCGCCGAGGTGAAAAATCATTTTGAAAAAGGGGAGGTCTGACGTGAGAAAAATATTTTTGGCGGCCCTGGCGGTCCTGGCCGCGGGCTGCGTGACGATCGAAACGGAAACCGTGTCAACCGGCACTTTTCCAAAAGACCTGAAAGCGATCTCCCATCTCCGGCAGGCCCGCACCGGCATGACGGTCCAGGAAGTGAGAAGTCTTCTGGACGAGCAGGTCATCATCGGTTATGAGCAGGCGCCGGACGGTCAATCGTATGTGCCGGTGACCCTCAACAACCCTTACCGGATTGAGACCGTGCAAAAAGGCGGCTTGACATACGAGATTTATTATTATTTCTCCGGCGTCAAGCAGCCCGATGGCCTGGTCGCGGACGACGAGCTTGTCCCCCTGGTCTTTGAAGACGGCAAGCTTGTCGGCAAGGGATGGCCGTATCTGAACCACACGGTCCGGGGTTCGGCCTGACGCCCTATGGCCGCGCGAAAAATCCGTCAATTTGCCCTGGAGACGTTCGTCTCCCATTATCAGGAACAACGCCCCATTGATTGGGATGCGCAGTTCGTCCTACCCGGACCGCTGGAGGTGGAGATCGGCTTTGGACTCGGCGAATATTTGATTCGCATGGCGCAGGAACGCCCGCATTCCCGCCTGGTGGGGATCGAGCAGGACTGGACGCGGGTCAAGAAGGCCTTGAACCGGATTTTTGAAATCCGTCGGAAGGATCCGGCCGCGGATTTCGGCCGTAACATCCGGATCCTTCAGGTGGACGCGCGCGTGGCGTTTGAGCGGCTGTTTGTCCCGAAATCCATCGCGAGGATTTACGCGCTTTTCCCCTGTCCCTGGCCGAAAAAGGGCCACGTGAAGCACAGGTTGTTCGCGCGGGATTTTTTGAGGCTCTTGAACAGCCGGATTTCCGACGCGGGCCGCCTGCAGATCGTGACGGATTTCCGGCCTTATGCCGACTGGGTTCTGGACGAATCGCGGGAAACGGGTTTTGAGGTGGCTGCGGGCGTCACCGGCCCGCGTTTTGACACAAAATTCGAGCGCAAATGGCGCGAGCAAGGGCAGGATGAATTCATCGAGCTGGATTTTGTCAAGCGGGCGCACATGGATGTCGCGCTGGCCAGGGACGAGGAATTGAGCGTTCATTTCATCGAGCGGTTTGACCCGGACCATTTTGCCTTTGAGGACGTGGTAGGGGAAACGTCTGTGATCGGCAAGGAGTTCCTGTATGACAAAGTCCGGGGACGGGGCGTGGTGCACCTGATTATCGCCGAAAAAAGCGCGACCCAGCATCTGTGGGTGACGATCAGCAAGGCCGGCGCCCAGTGGTGCGTGGCCAAGGCCGAGGGGCACACGGTCCTGCCGACCCAGGGTGTCGCCTGGGCTTTGCAGCTTGTCTGCGAGGCGGCGGCGAGGAGCGCTGGCCAGGCTGAAAAAACATAAAGGACAATCATTGTGATGAAATTCTGGAAATTTTGCGGGATTTGCGTTGTTGCTGCGGCGGTAATGGCCATGGCTGGAGGACATGGCCAGGCGGCGGTCAAGTCCAAGAGATCCAAATCCAATTACGAGGTCTCCGCCCGGTCAGCTATCTTTTCCAACAGCAGCAAGAAAAAAAGATATTATGGCAAGAACGTCCACACGAAAGTCCAGCCGGCGAGCACCACCAAGGTGATGACGGCCCTGCTGGTCCTTGAAAATCTTTCTATGGATCAGGTTGTCACCATCGGTCCGCGGCCTCCGACGGCCCAGCCATCGAAGATCTACCTGAAACCAGGGGAGAAGTTCAAGGTCCGGGACCTGCTGTATGCCCTCCTGCTCGGTTCCGCCAATGACGTGAGCATCGCCCTGGCCGAGGCCGTGGCCGGTTCCGAGCCGAAATTTGTCCATATGATGAACGCCCGCGCGCGCCAGATCGGCGCCAAGCACACGCGGTTCGCCAACGCGAGCGGCTTGCCGAGCAAAAAGGTCAGTCAGTACACGACGGCTTACGACATGTACCTGATTTTTCGCGAGACCATCAAAAATAATTTTTTTCGTGACACCATTAAACTTAAATATAAAACGATTTATTCCCGGGCCGGCCGTCAGGTCAAGCTGAAGAGCCACAACAAAATGCTTTTCCAGGGCTGGAACAAAAACATTTACGGCAAGACAGGTTACACGCGTGCGGCCCAGGCGTGCTTTGTGGGCTATCTGATGAAAGGTAATGATGTGTGCATCGTGGCCGTGTTCGGCTGCCAGCGCCGATGGCAGGACATCAAGCACATCGTTTCCCGGTATGGGGGGATTTCCCTCTGACAGGCGGCATACAGCGGAAGCATCTTTTTCTGGATAATGATAATTTTATGATATACTTAATAAAGTTTTGACCCGATCTATCCTATTGTTTTCATTTCACAATAGCGAATCGCAGGACATTATTTTAACAGTCAGAAAGGGAGGACTATATGCAGGACAAAGACCGGATTTTTACCTTGGCCCTTGTGGTGACCATTGCCATCTTTCTGGGAGTCGGCATTGCCGTCAAACAGAGCAATGATCCGGTGTTGCGGCGTATTGTCGAACAGCAGGACAAGATCCTGGGCCAGCAGGACGAAATCTATCAGATGCTGACGGGCGGTTCCGGGAAGGCCGGACAAGGCCGGGGGAATGTGGAGATGCGCCTGGCTTCCCTGGAAAAAAAGATCGACGGTTTGTTGGCCGCGGTCCGCATGCCGTCGCGGCCGTCCGCTCCGCCTCCGGACCTGGAGGAGTATACCCGGGTGCACAAGGTCGACATTGGGGCGTCCCAGGTGAAGGGCAATCCGGATGCCAAGGTCACGATCGTGGAATTTGCGGACTTTCAGTGTCCTTTCTGCGGCCGTTTTCACCCGGTCGTGGATGAGGTCCTGGCCGCTTATCCCAACGACGTCAAATATGTTCTGAAGCACTATCCGTTGAGCTTTCACCCGATGGCCCGTCCCGCGTCCAAAGCGGCGCTGGCGGCCGGCGAGCAGGGAAAATTCTTTGAAATGTCCGACCTGCTTTTGAAAAACGGCAACGCCTTGTCCGAGGAGAAATTCAAGAGTTTTGCCGGAGATCTGGGGCTGGACGTTGACAAGTTCATGAAGGACTACAAGGACAGGGATGCGGAATGGGAGAAGATCATCCAGGCCGACATGGAGCTTGCCCAGAAGGTGGATGTCCAGGGGACGCCGACATATTATATCAACGGCCGGAAGACCATGGCCCGCGATATGGCCACTTATAAGAAGGAAATCGACGAGATTCTTGGCAAGAATTAGTCCGGCGCCTTTTGGAGACCCGGATTTTTCACGGGCCGGCGGACGTGATAAGGCTTTACAGGGCGGAATTTTTTTGTTATCATAGGCGCTTTCCATTTAACGGGAAAGGGCGGATAACGGCAGCAAGCCCTTCTTTTTGATGCAGCGGAGGAGCAGAGAGTATGGCCAGAAAAGGCGGAATCACAAGCAAGTTTTACCGGGAAACACGGGGTGTCAAGGTCAGCGGAGGCCAGTTTGTCACGACAGGCACCGTCCTGACGCGTGAAGGCGACCGCTGGAAGCCGGGGATCAACGTCATGGGGCGGATGCATCTCACGGCTGCCTGTGACGGCGAGGTTTACTTCACCAAGAAGAGGGGTAACTACAAGAAGGCCGTGACCTACATCCATGTCCGCCCGGTTGTGCAGAAGAAAAAGTAATTTTAAGCAGCAGGTATGAGGGCCCTCCCCCCAGGAATCCATGTGCGGAATCATCGGATACGTTGGATACAGAGAAGCCGCTCCGATCCTGATTGACGGCTTGAAAAAGCTTGAATACCGCGGATACGATTCCAGCGGTGTGGGCGTGATCTCCTCCGAAAGCGGGGAGATCGTTGTCCGCAAGGCGCCTGGAAAAATCAGGAACCTCGAAGAATTCATTGATTCGCAACGGCTTCCTTCGGCCCAGGTCGGCATTTCCCACACCCGCTGGGCCACGCACGGCGCCCCCAGCCGCGTCAACGCCCATCCTCACGGGGACAATTCCCGGCGCATCCTCGTCGTTCATAACGGCATCATCGAAAATTACCAGGAACTCAAGAGCGAGCTTCAGAAACACGGGGCCGAGTTCGTTTCGGAAACCGACACGGAAGTCATCGCCCACCTTATTTCCCGTCATTATCACGGAGATTTTTTCGCCGCGGTCAAGAACGCGATCCGCCAGCTCAAGGGCGCGTTTGCCATCGGCGTGCTCTGCAAAGACGAACCAGGAACGGTGATCGCCGCCCGAGTGGGGTCGCCCCTTATCCTGGGCCTCGGCAAAAATGAAAATTTCATCGCCTCGGACGTGCCCGCCATCCTCGACTATACCCGCCGCGTGATTTATCTGAAAGACGGCGAGATGGCCGTGATCAAAAAAAATAAAATTGAACTTTTTACGTTTGCCGGCAAAAAAGTCAAGGCCCAGCCGACCACCGTGACTTTCAGCGTGGACGCGGTGCAGAAGCAGGGGTTCGCGCATTTTATGCTGAAAGAGATCCATGAGCAGCCGGACGTGATCGCCCAGATGCTGAAAACCCGTGTCCGGAACAACCATATCCGGCTTGACGGGATGGGGCTTTCCGACAAACAGCTGAAAGGGATCCGCAAGATTTTTGTTGTTGCGTGCGGGACAGCTTACCACGCCGGGATGGTCGGTAAATACGTCATTGAGAAGCTGGCCGGGATCCCGGTCAGCATCGACGTTTCGAGCGAGTTCCGCTACCGCGATCCGATCGTGGATAAAAAGACGCTGGTCGTGGCGATCAGCCAGTCCGGGGAAACCGCCGACACGCTGGCCGCGGTCAAGGAAGCCAGGGCCAAGGGAGCCAAGGTGGTTTCGGTCTGCAACGTCGTCGGATCTTCGCTGGCCCGGGAATCGGACGGCATCCTGTATACTCATGCCGGGCCGGAGGTCGGAGTGGCCTCCACCAAGGCCTACACAGCCCAGGTCTGCATGCTTTGCCTCATGGCCCTGAAGCTGGGCGCGATCACGAAGTCGGTCCCGGACAAGGAGCGCCGTAGGATCCTGGATCAACTGAAAAAAATTCCCGCGCTTTACCGCATTATTCTTAAGGACAAGCACGAAGTTGCCAGGATCGGCAAGGAAAACCACCATTTCGGGTGTTTCCTGTTCCTGGGCCGCAATGTCAATTTCCCGTCGGCGCTGGAAGGCGCCTTAAAATTGAAGGAAATCTCTTATGTCCCGGCCGAGGGTTATGCCGCCGGAGAAATGAAGCACGGCCCCATCGCCCTGATCGACGAGTACCGCGCTGTCGTCTGCATCGCGCCGCAATCGGCGGTCTACGAGAAGATGATCTCCAATATCCAGGAGATCCGCGCCCGCAAGGGGAAGATCATCGCGATCGCCACCCGGGGAGACAAGATCATCCGCCAGCACGCGAATCACGTGATCGATGTCCCCCCGACCGACGAAATCCTCACGCCCCTGCTGGCCGCCCTGCCCCTGCAGTTGATCGCCTATTACATCGCTGTTGAGCGCAGCTGTGACGTGGACCAGCCGAGAAATCTGGCGAAATCGGTGACGGTGGAATAAAAAATGTCACAAAGTCACATGACACAAGGTCACAGTCACAGTGGCCGATGATTTATTAGCGTGTGACTTGTGACGTGTGTCCGTGCGTACTCTCCCAAAATCCTATATGCTCTACATCGTCTCCACCCCTATCGGCAATCTTAAAGACATCACCCTCCGCGCGATTGAAGTCCTCAAGAGCGTTCATCTGATCGCCGCCGAAGACACGCGCCACACCCGCATCCTCACCCAGCATTACCAGATCGAAACGCCGACCACCAGTTTCTTTGAGCATAACCAGTTGAAAAAAGCCGATTATCTTTTGGGGCTTTTGAAAGAAGGGAAGGATGTCGCGCTTGTGACCGACGCGGGAACTCCGGGCATCAGCGATCCGGGCTTTCCCCTGATCCGCCTGGTCCGGGAGAACGGAATCCCCGTCACAACGGTTCCAGGCCCGACGGCGCTGATCGCGGCGTTGACCCTTTCGGGGTTGCCCATGAACCGGTTTGTGTTCGAAGGGTTTCTGCCGGTCAAGACCGCGGCAAGACGCAAGCGGCTGGAAGAGCTGAAAGGGGAACGCCGGACGGTGATCTTTTATGAGTCCCCTTACCGGGTGGGCAAATGCCTGGAAGATATCCGCGACGTCCTGGGCGACCCGGAGGTGGTGTGTGTGCGGGAGATCACGAAAAAATTTGAGGAAGTGAAGAAGGGCCGGGCCTCCGAGTTGATCAAGGCCTTTGACGCCGGCAGTCCCAGGGGCGAGTTTGTGATTGTGTTGAATTTAGCCGGCCGCATTGATGAGGGGACTGAAGAGGAGTGATTATTTGAGAAAAATAAAGGCCCGGGCATGTTGTCAACTGCCCGGGCCTTTGATGCCTTATCGTTTCTCCCCGGTTACTTGTTTTCCAGGGCTTTGATCCTTTCCTGCAAACGCTGATTTTCCGCTTTCAACTCTTCCATTTTGGCATTCAATTCTTTGATAGCTTCCACAACAACGGCATTGATGCCGGCCGGTTCGACGTACTTGAATCCGTCGGCATTGGTTCCGACCCATTCCGGGAAAACCGGCTCAACTTCCTGGGCGATGAACCCGCGCTGCATCTCCGTGTGATTGCCGTGCTCTGCGGGATCTTTCCATTCGAAGGACACGCCCCTTAAGGAGAGGACTTTCTCCAGCGATCCCCGCAACGGCTGGATATTCGTTTTCAACCTCTCATCGGACAGGAGAGACCAGGTCCCGGTGGGGTTGGCCGCCGTCCCGTTGACGGCAAGGTTGAATCCGGCTGGATTGGCCGTATTGATCGCCACGCTCCCTGCGTTGCCGTAGGGGAAGATGAAAAAGGTGTTTGGGGTGTTGATGGGAGTCCCGGGCGCAGCGCCGGAATTTCCCCAAACAAACGTTCCTGTGGCGAGGTTGTTGGTCTGCATATACCTCCCGCCGGCCCAGGCATAGTCCGCCCCGGCGATGTTATTCTGCCCTCCGGGAACAGAGGCGTAAGCGCCGGAAGAGACATTGGCCCGGCCGCCCGCGACGGTGGAATTATCACCGGAGGCGACGTTGCCCTGGCCGCCGCCGACTGAGGAATAAGCTCCGGAAGCTGTCGCGTTGATAGAGACGGGGGCGACCTGCGGCCCGCCGCCGGCAACGGTGGAATAGTCCCCGCTGGCGATATTGACGGACCCGCCGGCGATGGTGGAGGCCTCGCCGCTGGCATCATTTTCCTGCCCGCCGCCGATCGTTGCATAGTTGGCCCTGGCCTGGCTGTTGTTCCCGCCGGCCACTGTGGCATACATGGCCGTGGCGAAGTTGAAATCCCCGCCGCCGACCGTTGACCAACTGCCGGTCGCCTGGCTGCCCTGTCCGCCGCTGACCGTGGACGCGTTTCCGGAAGCGATGTTGGAAAGGCCGCCGGAGATCGTGGCGTACATATGAGACGCTGTATTGCTTTTCCCGCCGCCGATGGTTGCGAATCCGCGGGTCACAGAATTCAGGTTTCCTCCGGCAATCGTCCCGGAGCCTTCCCAGTCAGGTTCAACCGGGTCTGGAGTGGCCACGGTGTTTTCCTCGCCGCCGCCGATTGCCGCGTGACTTCCCTGCGCGAAATTGTGATAACCGCCTGAGACCGTTGCATGACCTTTGGACGCCAGATTATACCGTCCTCCGGCAATGACCGTATAGCTCCCGGAAGCGACGCAGGGGTTGGTGATCTGTCCGAGAAAGAGGTTGGCCGATTCCGGGCCGCAGCTGCCGATGGTGGCGTAGCTGGCTCCAGCGGCGACATTGTTGCCCGCGCCTCCGGCAACGGAAGAGAGGCCCCCGTCGATTGTGTTGTAAGCCCCGCCGCCTATAAAATTGGTGCCGCCCGTGATGATGTTTTGCGCCCCGCCGGCGATGGTGCTGGACGAAGAACCGGACGCAATGGTGTTGCGGCTGCCGCCGCTGATCGCCGATCCAAAGGCCGTGACCTTGTTCTCCAGCCCTCCCGCGATAACAGCGTAGTAATTGCCGGACACCCCGTCACCGATCAGGTGGTCCGTCCCGCCGCTGATGACGGAGTAATCCGCGTTGATGACGTTTCGAGCGCCGCTCCCGATGAAGTTCTGGGATCCGTTGGAAACATTTTGCCAGCCGCCGGCAATCACGCTGAAAGCCCCGAAATCCCCGGTCCAGGTCCCGAAACGGTTCGTTTGGTTGCCCTGCCCGCTCAGGATGGCCGACCACATCGGAAGCGCCTGGTTGTCCTGCCCGAAGACAATCGTATAGTCACCGATATTGGCATTATTCCATTGATCCCCGGACACCTCTCCCGCGCGCAAAGCCGCTTTGTAGGGATACCAGATGAACCGGGTCCCGGCCCCTGCCGTGGATAAGGTGTTGCCGCTGCTTTTGGTCCCCTTGGCGATGATCCCGCCGTCCGTGTCCAGGGTCAGCATGAATTCCGGCGTCTGGGTGCCGACGGCGACCTTTTTAAGGCCCGGATTCGCTGTATCGCTCAGGGTGATGTTATTGGAAAATTCTTTCCAGACCCCCTGCAGGGAATTCCACTCCTGGGTGACCCCGTTGGAAACGCAGGAAATGATCCGTTGGGACGTGATGTCGTAATAAATCGTGCCGATGGTGCTGGCGTTGCAGTCCCCGGCGGGCAGGGTCGCCCGGGGGGCAAACCGGACCCGGTCATAGGCGCCGGACGGGGCCGGGTAGTAAGTGGTGGCCTTGAACTGTCCAGCCTCGACTCCGGAACAGCTCAGGACGAAGAACAGCAGGGGAAGGATGATTCTTTTCATAACAATGACCTCCTTAGAAATTGGCTACGCAGCACTCTCACGATCAAGGCGGTTTATCCGCACAAGGGCAGGGCCCTCAGTTTGTTCCCTTCCAAAATTTTAAGATCAGCCACAATCTGTTCCGGTCCCTCCACGCGGGTGTTCGTGGAATCTCTTACCGCAGAGCGTCGACCCTGGACTTCAGGCGCTCAATTTCCCCGCGCTGATTTTCCAGTTCGTTGTTCTGCTTCTGGATTTGCTCGCGTTGCTGTTCAATCAGCCTCTGCTGCTCCTGAACGACTTTCGTGACCACGGCCATGATGTCGACGGTGTTGAGGGTCCTATGGTCTTCAGGGGCAAGCAGCTCCGGGACATCTTCCGCGATAAAGCCGGCGCGTAATTTTTCCTGGTCGCTTTTGTAGCGGAATGTGACCGGCTGGAGCTGTGTCAGTGTTTTGACGGCTTTTTCCGTGGATAAGGTTTCAATATCATTTTTTAATGTGCGGCTGGACGTCGGATGGAACTGCCCGTCTGTGCCGATATAGGCCCCGCTGGCAAACTCCATGACGGCCCCGGGGATCGAGGGGTTGACGACACCGACCCCAACCTTGGCATAACCGCTGGCTGACAGATTGCCGTTATAGATCACAAAGGCGTTTGCAGTCGTAATGGCAGGAGCTGGTAACGAGGAATACCCGAAGGCAACGGTGTTGTCCGCTGTGTTTTGCAGGGTCACCCCGTTCCCGTATGCGAATGAGTAATCCGAGTCCACGGAGACGGATTTTCCCATAGCCACAGATGAAGGCCCGCCAGCATAATTTGAACCATTGGCAACAAAAGCATTCGTACCTAATGGGCCGATTAAATTGTTGTTTCCATTAGCAATTGCCGAGTATTGGGCTCCGGCGGAGATGGTGTTGGCGTATCCGCCGAGGATGCTGCTGTGAAGTCCAAAGGCGCGATTGCCCTGACCGCCGACGACAACAGAATAGTCTGCGCCAGCGGTAGGATCAAGGCGGCCCCACGACGGGTGGTTTGATTCATATCCGCCGCCGCCGACAAACGCGTAGTTGCCCGGGGCCCGGTTGCTGAACCCCCCGCCGATAACAGAATAATTTCCGTTAATGATGTTATAATATCCGTTTCCGATGAAACCATAAGTGCCGTTCGCCTGATTGCCTTCAGCGGCTGATGCGCCGCCACCTCCGATGACGGAGTAGTTCCCGGTGGCGTGATTGCCGAACCCTCCCAGAATGGCGCTGTATTGACCGGAAGCCGTGTTGGAAATGCCTCCGCCGATGGTCGCGTCATCCCCTGTGACAGTGTTGCCGCGGCCGCCGGAAATTGTTGAAAAATTACCGGATGCCGTGTTGGGGATATTGGTGGAATAGGGCGGGCCTGCCGGGACGAGATAGCGCCCGCCGCCGGAGATTGTCGCCCCTTCGCCGCTGGCGGTGCTTCCGTTCCCGCCGCCAACAACGGCATACCTGCCGCTGGCCCGGTTTGCAAATCCGCCGCCGATCGCGGCGTAATCCCCTCCGGGGGTGGGAACGGAGTCTTCCACATTGGTTGTGTTATTTTTCCCGCCGGCGATGGTGGCGGAATCCCCGCTTGTCGTATTGCCTTGCCCGCCGCCGATCGTGGCGTCGGTCATTGTCTTTATGGTGTTTCCCAGCCCGCCGCCGATGGTGGAGCGATCTGTATATATCTCATTGGCCTGCCCGCCGGCGATGGTCGTATAGCTACTGTTGATAATTTTATTTCCACTGCCGCCGCCGATTATCCCGGCTGCCGACGTCGAGACGCTGTTGGATTCCCCGCCACCGATCGTGACGGAATTACCCTCGATGGAATTATGCTTACCGCCGCCGATGGTGGAGGCCTCTTGCCAGATGATTTTGTTGTCCCATCCGCCGCCGATTACGCCGTACCAGACAGCGGCCCCACCCGGATTTTTGTCCGTCATCACGTTGGATGTCCCCCCGCCGATGAAGTTGTCGTTGGAGAAGACCGTTCCGGCGTAATTGAACCTCCCGCCGGCAACCGTGCTGAAGACCGGCGCCACGTTGCTCTGCCCGCCGCCGATGGTGGCATACCCCCGGCCGTCCGAGCAGTAATACCCCTGGCACCAGCTGTAAGTGGTGTTGTCCGTCCCGCCGCTGATGGTCGAGTAGGTCCCGTTGGGGAGATTGTTGGATCCAAAAGCGACCGTGTAATTATGGATATTGGTTTCATCCCACTGGCTGGAGTTGACATACCCGGCCCGGATTGCAGCCTTTTTGGGGTACCAGAGGAACCGCGTTCCCCAGCCGGAGGTGGTGAGGGTGGTGCCGGCCCCCAAAGCCCCCTTGGCCAGGATCCCGCCGTCCGCATCCAGCGTCAGCATCATTTCCGGCGTCTGGGTGCCGATCGCAACTTTTTTCAGGCTGGGATTGGCCGTATCTCCTAATGTGATGTTTTCCCCCATTTGTTTCCAGACGCCCGGCAGGGAATTCCATTCCTGACTGCCGCCATTGGGAACGCAGGAAACAAGACGCTGCGAGGTGGTGTCGTAATAGATGGTCCCGACGGTGCCTGCGTTGCAATCTCCCGCAGGCAGGGTGGCGCGGGGTGAAAAGCGGAGCCGGTCGTAGACTCCGGAGGGAGCAGGGTAATACGTGGTGGCCTTGAACTGCCCGGCTTCGATCCAGGAGCAGGCTGTCACGACATACAAGGCAGTTAAAAATATTTTTTTCATGGTAACGCCCCCTTGTTTTTTAAACGGATAGCTAAAAAAGAAAAACCCTATCTTGAACATGAGGCTCAAAGAATAGGGTTGCTTGAAATGTCTCCACATGCACCGGCAACTGGCTGTCCCTTCGGGCTCGAACCGGAGACCGGGGGACCCTATAGCTTTGTGCCCTACCCTTGCGGGTAGTTTACTTTGAAACGGCGCTTGCATATTATGAGCTATTTTTTATCACCTTAAGTATAAAATATTATTGGGAAGGGGACAATAGAAAGGTCAAAATTTGAGAAAGCGCTTTCTCGCAGATCCCTGGACGGCTTCATTTTCGGTTTCCCTGGAACAGGGTGGGGCCGGCAATCTTGGCTTGACAAGACAAACACCGGGTGGTATAGTTTGGACAAGTTGGCACCTTTAACTCGGTCCTGTGAGACCGGCAAGGAACATTCATGAAGTTTGTCGCGACAAACGAGGGATGTATAAAAGCGCTCGTCTTCGGAACGCCCGAGAAGACGGGCTTTTTTATTTATAAGCACATGACTTGCGGAGCCGTAGGCGAACGCAAGTCATAGGTGCGCGTTAACCCCGCCGACTTCTTGCGTCAGCAAGAGGCGGGGTAATGAGGCCCCCGAAGCTTAATAGGAACGAATCTCATGACCGCCCCCGCCAAAATCATGGACAAGGAGAACATCCAAAGGGCCATATTGCGCATTGCCCACGAAATTCTTGAGAAGAACAAGGGGATCGAGGACCTCTGCCTGATCGGGATCCGCACCCGCGGCGCGGTTCTGGCCGAGAGGATCAACGCCTGTATCGCCCAGATCGAAGGCAAGCCGATCCCAGCCGGCATCCTGGATATCACCCTGTACCGTGACGATCTGACTTTGATTTCCTCCCAGCCGGTTGTCCATGAAACGAAAATCGAATTTGATATTACGGATAAAAAAGTCGTGCTTGTGGACGACGTTCTGTTCACGGGCCGCACGATCCGCGCGGCGCTCGACGCCATCATCGATTTCGGCCGCCCGGCCCGGATCCAGCTGGCGGTCCTCATCGACCGCGGCCACCGGGAACTGCCGATCCGCGCGGACTTTGTCGGGAAGAACATCCCGACGGCCATTGATGAGAACGTTAAAGTGGTCCTGTCGGAAAGCGACCACGGGGAATCGGACAGGGTGATCGTGGAGCAGCGGGACAACCCCCATAGCCCTTAGCGAGGCGGATCTATGACCGAGTGGAAACGACACGACCTTTTGGACCTTCAGGATTTCAGCCGGGAAGAGATCGAGCTTGTTCTTCAGACCGCCAAGTCGTTCAAGGAGGTTTCCACCCGCGACGTCAAGAAAGTCCCGGCCCTGCGCGGCAAGACGGTGGTCATGCTGTTCTTTGAGCCGTCCACCCGGACCCGCACGTCGTTCGAGCTGGCCGCCAAGCGTTTATCCGCCGACACGATCAGCATCGCTTCCGGGACCAGCTCGACGTCCAAGGGGGAGTCCATTCTGGACACGGCCCGCAATCTTGAGGCGATGAACGTGGACATGATCGTGGTGCGGCACCAGTCTCCCGGTGTCCCGAAATTCTTGGCGGACAACCTCAAGGCTTCGGTCATCAACGCCGGAGACGGCTGCCGGGCCCATCCCACGCAGGCGCTTCTGGACCTGTTCACGATCCGCGAGAAACTCGGCCGGATCGAAGGGCTCAACGTCGGGATCGTGGGGGACATTCTGCACTCGCGCGTGGCCAGGTCGAACATCTTCGGCCTCACGAAAATGGGGGCGAAGGTCACGGTCTGCGGTCCGTCCACGCTGATGCCCATGGACATCGAGAAGCTCGGCGTGCAGATGACGTACGATCTGAACCGGGTGATCGCCCAGAGCGACGTCCTGATGCTCCTGCGGCTCCAGAAGGAGCGCCAGCAGGACAAATTTCTGCCGTCGATCCGGGAATACGCCAAGATGTTCGGTGTCAGCCGCGAGAAGCTCAAACAGGCGAAACAGGGCATTGTGATCATGCACCCCGGCCCGACGAACCGCGGGGTGGAGTTGTCCGCGGACGTGGCCGACGGCGAGCTTTCCGTCATCCTGGACCAGGTCACCAACGGGGTGGCGATCCGGATGGCAATCCTGTATTTGTTGTTAGGAACGAAAGAAAATAATCCCGCAGAAGGGTAGAAGAGGGGACGCAACGCATGCCGCTGCTTATCAAGAACGCCATCATCGTCAACGCGGACAGAATGGCCGATCGTCCGCAGGATATCCTTTTGGAGAACGGAGTCATTGTCAAGATCGCCCCATCGCTTTCGTCCGGGAACGGCGTCCAGGTCCTGGATGCCGGCGGGAAACTGGCTTTCCCCGGACTGATCGACATCCATGTGCACCTGCGGGAACCCGGCCGCGAGGACAAAGAAACGATCGAAACAGGATCGCGTGCCGCTGCCAAGGGCGGGTTTACCACCATCATGTGCATGCCCAATACGACGCCTGTCATCGACAACGCCATGATCGTCGAAGGGGTCATCAAGGAAGCCAAGAAAGTCGGCCTTGTTAACGTTGTCCCAATCGGCGCCATTACCCGCGGGCAGAGGAACGAGGAACTGACCGACATGTTCGAGCTCAAGCAGGCCGGCTGCGTCGCGCTTTCCGATGACGGACGTTCGGTCCTCAACAGTCAGCTCATGCGCATGGCCATGGAATACGCGAAGATGTCCGGGCTTATTCTGATCGAGCACTGCCAGGACTCGCTTTTGACGAGCGGCGGGGTGATGAACGAGGGCTATCATTCGATGGTCCTGGGGATCAAGGGTGATCCCGGCATCTCGGAAACGGTGATCGTGTCCAGGGACATTGAGCTGGCCCATTATCTGAAGACGCGCGTCCATCTGGCGCACATGAGCCTTAAGCGGTCGGTGGAGCTGATCCGTTTCGCCAAGAGCCAGGGGATCCAGGTCACCGCCGAGGCGTGCCCGCACCACTTTACCCTCACCGACGAAGCGGTGAATTCCTTTGATCCCAATACGAAGGTCAATCCGCCCCTGCGCACGCAAGAGGACGTCGCGGCCATTAAAGAGGCCTTGCGTGACGGCACGATCGACTGCATTGTGACCGACCACGCGCCCCACACGGCGGAAGACAAGGAAGTGGGCTTTGATCATGCGCCCTTTGGGATGATCGGGTTGGAAACCTCGGTCGGTTTGACCATGACCGAACTGGTCCATAAAAAGGTCTTAACATTGACGCAAATGGCTGATAAAATGTCTGCATCTCCGGCGCGGATCATGGGGCTTGCCGGCAAAGGCCGGATTGAAGAGGGCAGGGATGCCGATGTCACCATCATTGATCCGGAGCGCGAGTGGGTCTTTCTCAAAGAGGAGATCGTCTCCAAATCCCAAAATTCCCCATTCCTCGATTGGAAACTGAAAGGGCGGGTTGAGGCGACGGTGTACGGCGGAAAAGTTGTGTATCAGGCGACAGCGTAATAAATAAATCTTGATTTCTATTGTTACCGCGCCCGCCCCGATTTTTCAGGATGGATTAAAGGAATCGGGACAGGGCGTAAATTTTTTGGGATGGTGGCGCCGCGTTGCGGTGGCGATGAGGTTGGGGAATTTGAAATTAAGAAGCGCCCGCCCCTGCTTGCTGGAAAATGGAAATGGAAGCAGGGACTGGGCGCAAATTTTTCTGGATGACTGCGCCGCTTTGCGGCGCTTTGATAGGATTATGGTCATTTGCGCCCGTACTCGTCTTGTCGAAAAATTTATTGTAGCGAGTACCGCGCAAATTCTTTCTGAATGTTGGCGCCCATGGCGCCTTGTTTTTTAGCGGTAAATTTGCGCCCGTAGCCTAACGGATAGGGCAACAGCCTCCGGAGCTGTTTGTGTGGGTTCAATTCCCACCGGGCGCGCCAGACTTCGTTCAATTGCTTTCGCGTTGAACTTCGCCTGGTTTTGTCCCGCAAGTTTTCAAGGCGAAGTTCAACGCGGTTTTAGCGAACGAAGTCTGTTGCCAGGCGCAATCCCGCACGAAAGTAGCGGGGCGAAGACTGGCAAAAATTTTTGGGTGGGTCTTTTTTACTACCAGATATAGTGATTTATCCACATCATTTTCACAAGATGTGGATAAATGTTTGGTGGGGCATATAGCCCTTAATGTATGCATATATTTCTAATAAGTGGTTTGAAAAACCAATAATTGTAATATGTTTAGCTGCAAGTGGAGTTATCATGATTAAATATAATAAACATAAAATTAGAACTCAAAAAATAACTGTGTCTGTTATTGGAGGGCACGATTCAGAAAGCAAGGTGGAGCATTTAGCCCATAATATTGGCTATATTATAGCTAAAATGGGCTGTATATTAGTATGTGGCGGATTAGGTGGAGTAATGATGCATGCTTCTAAGGGAGCCAAGGAGGCTGGCGGGCTAACTATAGGATTGCTCCCAGGGAAAGACAAGAATGACGCTAATCCATTTATTGATATAGCTTTACCAACATCTATAGGCTATGCGCGAAACGCGATTGTCGCTTGCTCGGCTGATATTATTGTTGCCCTTCCCGGCAGTCACGGAACGAACTCCGAAATTTGTTACGGTCTTGTGTGGGGCCGTCCGGTCATTGATTTGGGAGGGTGGGGGATCAAGGGCATGATCAAGGTTAAGGACATCCATCAAGCACAAAAAGCCATCAAAGCGTGCATCCGAAAGATCCAAATGCAGAGGGCATGATTGTCCGCCGGTTCTCTTTATCCCAACCGCTCATGGCCCTGGCGGCCCTTTGCCTTTTGGGCTTTTTGATTTACGGGAATTCTCTCCAGGGCGAGTTCTGCTCCGACGATTATAAAACTATCGTTAATAATCCCGCCGTTAAACGCCTGCATGACCTCCCCGGACTCTGGGTTGCGTTCAATACCCGCTTCCTGGCCGGGATCAGTTTTGCCGTCAATTATCATTTTCATGGATTAAATGTGCAGGGATACCACGCGGTCAATGTGTTTTGGCACGTGGGGGCGTCCTTTTTGGTGTTTTGGCTGGTCCGCCTGATGCTGCAGGCCCTGGGGACGCGTTCCCAGGGTCCTCAAACGGCATCGGACCTGATCCCCTCGACGAAAAGGAATCTTTGAACAGCGGGAGATAAGCCTTGCAGGGATTAAAACAGCGTCAGATATCGTTCCTGGGGCCTACCGTGGTTTTTTTGACCATCGGGCTGGCGATCTATGGCCATGTCCTGCACGGGGAGTTTGTGTCCGATGATTACCAGGCCATTGTGGATAACAAGGCTGTCCAAAACGGCGACCTGTGGGGGATTTGGCTCACTTTTAACACGCGGTTTTTGACCGGGCTGACATTTTGGCTCAACGCCCGCTGGGGGCAGATGGATACCTACGGGTTTCATCTGGTCAACATCCTGCTGCACGTCGTCAATGCGTTTTTAGTTCATGCTTTTGTGACGGCGACTTTTCAGACGCCCGCCATGAGGAGAGAGGGGCTCGCGGAGTCCGTCTCCCGCCCGGTTGCCTTTTTTGCGGCCCTGATCTTCCTCTGCCATCCCGTCCAGACAGAGGCTGCCGCGTTCATCACCCAGCGGACTTCGTTATTGGCGACGTTTTTTTACTTGGCGACTTGTCTCTTGTATATCCGGGGCCGGGCATCCGGCCGCGGGATGTTTTTCTTTGTGTCCTGGGGGACGATGCTGTGGGGCGTTTTTTCCAAGGAATTGACGCTCACACTGCCTTTTGTTCTTCTGCTTTATGAATTTTATTTCTTTGGGTTTCAAGGCCTGGGATGGAAAAGGTCCGCCCGGATTTTTTTCCCCTATTTTTTGCTGCTGGCCCTGGTCCCGGCCGTCCTCTGGCTGGATAATGACCCGTCATCGGTTTTGGAATTGAAGTCGCAAATGTCCACGGGCGGATTCCGTTGGCAGTATGTTCTGACAGAGGCCAATGTCTGGCGGACGTATCTGCGGCTGGTGATCTTGCCGGTCAACCTGAACCATGACTACGATTACCCTGTCGCCAAAACCCTTTGGGACCCGGGGACGATGTTCTCCCTGGCGCTTCTTGCCGTCATCGCCGTCTGGGCCGCGGCCCAGTTCTCCCGACGGAGGCTGGTGAGTTTCGGAATTTTCTGGTTTTTTCTCACCGTCACGGTCGAGACCCTGGTCGTTTGTTTTGTCCACCGGCAGATGCTGTATGAGCATTGGCTGTATCTTCCGATGGCCGGCGCGGCCGTCGTGCTTTCGTTCCTGGCGATGGAATTGCCCCGCAGCCCGAAGGCAGGGAAACTGGTCCTCACGGCCCTGGTCGTGGTTTTCAGCATGATGTCTTATCAGCGCAATCTGGTTTGGCGGGAAGAAGTCGCGTTTTGGCAGGATGCTGTGCAAAAATCTCCCAGGAAGCCGTCGGCGCACTTTGCCCTTGGGACGGCCTATTACCGTAAGGATGAGTTTGAAAAAGCGTATTACCATTTGAAGAAAGCCCTGGCCCTGCATGACAGCAGGACAAAAAAGGGGGAGATCGGGATCGATTACCTGCTGATGACCGGCTTGCACAACAACCTGGGGATCATTTATTTTCTGTATGGGGATGATGATATGGCTGTGGCGTCTTTTCAGGAGGCTGTACAGTGGGACCCTGAGAATGGCCGCCCGTATAACAATTTGGCCTTGTTGTATTTTAATCTTGGGGATTGCGCGAAAACCATCGATAATTTTCAATTGGCCGTTCAAAAAATGGGTGAGTACGGGGAAGCTGTTTTCCGGATCGGGCAGTGCCAGCTGCGGCTGGGGGATGAGGCCGGCGGGCGGGAGAATCTCCCCAAAGCGGTTGAGCTGCTTATTAAGGAAGGGCGTTTGGACGAGGCGCGGCAGGTCCAAAAAGCCTTTCCGGCCCAGGTCTCGCCTGAAAAGAAATAACTCTGTCATGCCTGAACTTCCGGAAATTGAAACGATCGCCAATGATTTACGCGACAAGATCGTTGGCGATACCATTCGGGACGTTGAGATCCTGGACAAGCGGGTGATCTGCGGGATGTCCGTCCGTTGTTTTGGCCGGGATCTGGCCGGACGCCGCATTACGGCGGTCTTCCGGCTGGGCAAGGCCGTTGTGCTGGGCCTGGGAGGCGGGGCCCGATACCTTGTGGTCCAGCCGATGATGACAGGCCAGCTGATCGTCAAACCGGCAAAGAAAATTACCTCAGCAACGCGCTTAATATTTAAACTTTCCAACCGCGGTTATTTACACTATAATGATGTGCGTTTATTCGGACGGCTTCAGATCGTGCGCAAACCGGAAGATGTCCCGTACCTGCGCCGGCTGGGGCCGGATCCGCTGAGCAAAGATTTCAGTAAAGACGGGTTGGCGCAAGCCCTTGAGGCCAGGGCGTTACCGATAAAATCCTGGCTGATGAACTCCCGGGCTGTCGCGGGAATTGGGAACATTTACGCTTCCGAGATCCTGTTCAGGTGCGGGATCCATCCCCGCCGGCAGGCGCGGCTCTTAACCCCCAAAGAAATCAAGCGATTACACTCCTCGGTGATAACCGTTCTGAAAGAAGCGATACGGTGGCGGGGCGTGTCCATGCGGGATTACCGCGACGCAGACGGGAATAAGGGGAGTTACATGAGCCGGATCCGGGTTTATGGCCGGGCCGGGGCTCCTTGCCCGCGATGCCGGGGGCGTATTGAGCGGATCATTCTCAGCGGGCGAAGCACGTTTTTTTGTGGTGTTTGCCAAATATAAATTTCATCCGCAAGATGAAAAGACGCATCCAGGTCGACAACGCGATTCTTTTTTTTATCATCGTCCTTACGGGTTTGCTGGCCTCTCCTGGCGATATTCCTGGAAACCCTCCAGGAAAACATCGTGTTCGGAGGGACTTCCGTTGTGCAGACAAGCACGATTTACCTGGCCGCGCCGGGCGTTTTTATCGTCATCTTTTGGTTTTATTACTGTAACTCCTGATCCTCCTATGGCAAAACTGCAGAATATTTTTCCGGTGATTTCCAACGAAAAACTGTGCGACCGGTTTTACCGGCTGTGCATCGACGCCAAGCCGATCCTTAAAAAGATCCGTCCGGGGCAGTTTGTCCATGTCCGGGTGAAGGGCGGGCTGGAGCCTTTTTTCCGGCGGCCCTTCAGCGTATACCGCGCCAAGAAGTGTCTGGAGCTTTTCTATGAGCCGGTCGGACCGGGGACCAAGATCATGGCTTCTTACAAGCCCGGGGACGCGGTGGATGTGCTGGGCCCGTTGGGTACGCCGTTCGCTTTGCCGCCCAAGGGCGTCAAGAACGTCGTCATGGTGGCCGGCGGGATCGGGATCGCGCCATTTTTGATCTTGTCGGATGTTCTCAAAGGCAGGAGATACCGCATGACCCTGTTGTACGGCGGCCGCACCAAAGGCCATGTGTACCCGATGAGGGAGTTCCGGCAGAACGGCTGCGAGATCCATGTGGCGACGGACGACGGCAGCGCCGGCGTCAAGGGAAGGGTCTCCAAATTGTTCTCCAAGATCATCCCCGACCCCAAGAAGACATTCCTTTACACCTGCGGCCCGGCGCCGATGATGGCCGCGGTGCAGGACTTCGCCCGCGAGCACGGTTTGCCCGGCCAGGCGGCCTGTGAGGAAGTCATGGCCTGCGCTCTCGGCGCCTGCCTGGGATGCTCGATCAAGACGACCGCCGGTTACCGGACGGTGTGTTACGACGGGCCGGTGTTTGATTTGCAAGACGTGCTTTTTCACGATTGATTCTAAGGAGGGATTGATGGAAAAACGAACCCCGAAGGCTTTTTTGTTTCTGATGGTGATGGTGGCCATCGTGGGAGGCATACCGGCGTCGGCTGCGATAATCCGAACAGAGATGACGAGCGTCCGGACCGGCGGAACAGTGACCGTGAACCTGTTGGGCGTCGATTATCAGTTAAAAGTGGCCCGGGTGTCAGGGACGGATCAGGTCGACGTCGAATATCCGGATCTTTTGACGGGGCAGGGGGCCGGGGACCCTGGCGCGTGCAAGCCTTCGCGAAAGAAGACATATATGATGACCGCGGTCATCGGTTCCTGCTTGGCGACCAATACGTGTGATGGCAGCCAGAGGGTGTGTTTTCAAAGCATTGCGGCCGATGGGGAAAATGTCGATTTGCTTTTGGAATATTTTGATCAATAAAAAAGAGGGGACATGGTTTTTTTCAGTTATTTATTGATCGGCCTGCTCGGCGGGGTTTTCAGCGGGGCCTTCGGCATCGGCGGGGGGACGATCATGGTCCCGGCCCTGGTCCTGCTGATGGGGATGGGCCAGCACCAGGCCCAGGGCACGACCCTGGCGGTCCTGATGGTTCCGGTGAGCATCCTGGCCGTGTTGCAGTATTACCATGCCGGGCACGTGAAAGTGGCCGCGGCCATGACCATGGCGTTGGGGTTTGTCTTCGGGGCGCTGGCCGGGGCGTATGTGATCCAGAATGTTTCGGACGCGAATCTCAAGCGCGCTTTTGGATTGTTTCTGGTGGCGGTCGGGGCCAAGATGATTTTTTCGAAATAGTGTGATCGCCGTCACAGCGTTGTCTTGAAAACAGCTGTATAATTTTGGGAATTCTTTGATGGATATCTCCGTTCAAATCGCCGGTGTCCGCTTCGCCAACCCCGTGACCGTGGCTTCGGGCACGTTCGGGCACGCGGAAAAATATTATTCGCTTGAGGAGGTCAAGAAGCTCGGGGCCATCGTGCCCAAGACCGTGACCCTCAAGCCGCAGGAAGGCAACCCGCCGGTGCGTATCTGCGAAACGCCGTCGGGCATGATCAACGCCATCGGCATCGAGAACCCCGGCGCGGACGGATTTATCGCCAACAAACTGCCGCGTCTGAGAAAGATCGGCGTGCCGCTCATCATCAGCGTGCTGGGGCACACGGAAGACGAATTTGTCGCGCTGGTCGGAAAATTCAACACCCAGGACGGGATCTCGGCGGTGGAATTGAATCTGTCCTGCCCCAATCTGGGGCATAAGACCCTGGTGGCGCAGGACCCTTACGCCACGGCCCGGCTGGTCAAGCGGCTCAAGGGGATCTCGCGGTACCCTCTGATCGCCAAACTGTCTCCCAACGTCACGGACATTTCCGAGGTCGCCGCGGCGGCCGAGAGCGCGGGCGCGGACGCGGTGAGTCTGGTCAACACCTTCACCGCCATGGCGATCGATATTGAGAAACGGCGGTCCCGCATCGGCAATTTCACCGGCGGACTGTCGGGTCCGGCCATCCGGCCGATCGCGGTTCACATGGTTCATTCCGTGGCCAAACGGGTCAAGATCCCGGTGATCGGCATGGGCGGGATCATGACGGCGCAGGACGCGCTGGAATTCCTGATGGCCGGGGCCACGATGGTCGCGGTCGGCACGGCCAATTTCATCAATCCCCGCGCGCCCCTGGAAGTCCTGGCCGGCATCAAGGACTATATGAAAAAGCACAAATTTCAGAGCATCAAGCAGATTATCGGAAGCTTGGACGCGGCCCGCAAGGCCGCATAGGGATTTTTCTTAATCATTATTGACCTGCGCACAGCTCATCGTTCGATATTATTTTGAAAGCGCAGGTCGAGAGACTGACCACCTCAAAAGCCTTTTCCTTTTGCGAAAGTCAGTAGAAAGGAGTTTCAGGAATGAACACGTCACACTCACGCGCAACAACAGGTTTGAAAAATTGGGGGGGGCGGCTGATGTCGGCCCTGGCGCTGGCCTTTGTTCCGGGCCTGGCGCTGGCCGGCGAGGCCGACCTGGTCATCCCGGACCTGTCATCCGTCACCTTTTTGAACACCGACGGCCGCACGGTTTTGCTCTGGGGGCTGCTGATCTGCGCCTTCGGATTCCTGTTCGGCTTCATCCAGTTTCTCCAGATCCGAAAGATGCCGGTGCACAAATCCATGAGCGAGATTTCCGAGCTCATCTATGAGACCTGCAAAACGTATTTGATCACCCAGGGCAAATTCATCCTGATCCTGGAGGCCCTGGTGGCCGTGATCATGATCGGGTACTTCGGGTGGCTGCGTCATTTCGAATTCGGGCGGGTGGCCCTGATTTTGATTTGCAGCTTGATCGGGATCGGGGGCAGTTACGCGGTCGCCTGGTTCGGCATGCGGATCAACACCCTGGCCAATTCCCGCACCGCGTTCGCCAGTTTGAAAGGGCTTCCTTTGCCCATCTATGAGATCCCCCTGCAGGCCGGGATGAGCATCGGCATGCTGTTGATCAGCATCGAACTTTTTGTCATGCTCTGCATCCTGCTGTTCATTGATCCTCATCTGGCCGGGGCCTGTTTTATCGGGTTTGCCATCGGCGAATCGCTGGGCGCTTCGGTGCTCCGCATCGCCGGCGGGATCTTCACCAAGATCGCCGACATCGGGTCGGACCTGATGAAGATCGTGTTCAATATCAAGGAAGACGACGCCCGCAACCCCGGCGTCATCGCCGACTGCACCGGTGACAATGCCGGCGACTCTGTCGGCCCGACGGCGGACGGTTTCGAGACCTACGGCGTGACCGGCGTCGCGCTGATCTCTTTTATCCTGCTCGCGGTCAAGGACCCGATGGTCCAGGTCCAGCTTCTGGTCTGGATCTTTGTCATGCGCCTGGTCATGATCATCGCCAGCGGCGGGTCTTATCTGATCAACCACACGATCCACAGGGACAAATACAAGAACGCGTCCCATATCGATTTTGAACAGCCGCTGACCGCCCTGGTCTGGATCACCTCCGGGGTGTCCGTGGCGCTGACGTATGTCGCGTCTTATCTGCTGCTGGGCAACCTCGCGGACCCGAGCATCTGGTGGAAACTGGCCACGATCATCACCTGCGGGACCCTGGCCGGGGCCATCATCCCGGAGCTGGTGAAGATTTTCACATCCACCAACTCGGCGCACGTCCAGAACATCCTGCATTCCTCCAGAAGCGGCGGGGCCTCGTTGAATATTCTCGCCGGTTTTGTGACCGGAAACTTCAGCGCTTACTGGATGGGGCTGGCGATCCTGTTCTTGATGGGCATTGCCTATCTCGTCAGCGGCACCGGGCTGGAAGCCATGATGATCGCTCCGGCGGTGTTTGCCTTCGGTCTGGTGGCTTTCGGGTTTCTGGGCATGGGGCCGGTCACGATCGCCGTGGATTCCTACGGTCCCGTGGCGGACAACGCCCAGTCGATCTATGAGTTGTCCCTGATCGAGACCATCCCGAACATCAAGGAGCAGATTGAGAAAGATTACG
The DNA here is from genome assembly GCA_030688425.1 of Candidatus Omnitrophota bacterium. Taxonomy (NCBI): domain Bacteria; kingdom Pseudomonadati; phylum Candidatus Omnitrophota; species Candidatus Omnitrophota bacterium. The sequence continues at coordinate 110,285 of JAUYIB010000016.1, forward strand.
GCTTCTCGCCGGATTTCAAGAACGGCAAGCATTTCCTGGAGGCCAACGACGGCGCCGGGAACACCTTCAAGGCTTCGGCCAAGCCGGTCTTGATCGGCACCGCGGTTGTCGGGGCCACCACGATGATCTTTTCCATCATCCTGATCCTCACCCACGGCCTGGAACAGAACATCGACAAGTTGTCCATTCTCAACCCGTTGTTTTTCTTCGGGCTCATGCTCGGCGGGGCTGTGATTTACTGGTTCACCGGCGCTTCGACCCTGGCGGTCACGGCCGGGGCCCATCACGCGGTCGAGTTCATCAAGAAGAACATCAAGCTGGAAACGACCGACAAGGCCTCGATTGCCGACAGCAAGAAGGTCGTTGAGATCTGCACCCAGTTCGCGCAGAAAGGGATGATCAATCTCTTCCTGACGGTGTTTTTCAGTACCCTGGCCTTTGCGTGCCTTGACCCGTACTTTTTTATCGGGTATTTGATCTCCATCGCGATCTTCGGGCTTTACCAGGCGATCTTCATGGCCAACGCCGGCGGCGCCTGGGACAACGCCAAGAAGGTTGTGGAAGTGGACCTGAAGGAGAAGGGCACGCCGTTGCACGCGGCCACGGTTGTCGGAGACACGGTGGGCGACCCGTTCAAGGATACGTCCTCGGTTTCTTTGAATCCCGTTATCAAGTTCACGACCCTGTTCGGGCTTTTGGCGATCGAGATCGCCATCGAATTGAGCCGCGGCCAGTCCCTGACGTTCGCGGTGATTTTCTTCGCGGTGTCGCTGGTGTTCGTGACCAAGTCGTTTTATGACATGAGGATCAAGGAAAGCCATTCATAAACGGTTGAATGTTCTCATGCCCGCCCCGGGGGTGAATCGGCCCCTGGGGTGGGTCCCATGAGGATGGATCTATGGAATTATCCAAGATGAAGAAACCGCGGTTGATCGTTGCCATGGACGTCGGCACCCTGGCCGAGGTCCGGGAGATCACGGATTCCCTGGCCGGTCTGGTGGACGCCTATAAGGTGGGGAGCGAGCTGTTCACGGCCTGCGGGCCTGCCGCTGTCCGTTTTATCCAGGCCAAAGGCAAAGATGTCTTTCTTGATTTAAAATATCATGATATCCCCAACACCGTGGCCAGCGCCGTGAAAATGGCGGTGGGCTTGAGTTCGGCTGTCGAGCGGACGATGGACATTCCGCCCGGCGCAGGAAAGCCGAAAGGCCTTCTGATGTTTACGGTTCACACCTCCGGCGGGTTGGAAATGATGCAGGCCGCGGTCGCGGCTGCCCAGGAATCAGCGGAGAAACTGGACATTCCCAAGCCCCTGGTTGTGGGCGTCACAGTCTTGACAAGCGAGGAGAAACGGGATAACATACTCGCTCTTGTCCTGGAACGCGCCCTGCTGGCCCGGAGGGCCGGGCTGGACGGGGTGGTGGCTTCCTGCGAGGAGGCCAAGTTTATCCGAAAGGAATTCGGTCCGGATTTTGTGATCGTGACCCCAGGGATCCGTCCCGAGGGCAGCGATGCCCAGGACCAGAAGCGGGTGGCAACGCCGCGCGAAGCGGTCCTGAGCGGCAGCAACTTTCTGGTTGTCGGCCGCCCGATCCTCAAAGCCCCCAATCCCAAGCAAGCCGCGAAGCAGATTCTCGAGGCCATCAATTCACTCTAAGCGGGAGACATCCATGAGCACCCAGATCCAGGAATTGATCGACAAGATCAAAACAGAGGGAATCCAGGAAGCCCAGGGAAAAGCCAGGGACATCGAATCTGAGGCCCGCCGCAGGGCCGATGAGATCGTGGCCCAGGCTCAGAAAAAGGCCGGGGACATTGTTGCCAAGGCCCAAAGCGAAACGCAGCGGCTGCAGGAAGCTTCCCGCGCCGCCCTCCAGCAGGCCTCCCGGGACGCCTTGTTAAGTCTGCGCCGCGAAATACAGTCCATCCTCAATAAAATCATCCTCAATGACCTTCACCAGGCCTTGGCCCCGGAACATCTGACTGAGATCATCGCCGTGACCATTAAAAACTATCTTCAGCAGAACGCGGGCGCCGGCGATCTGACCGTGATCCTCAGCGAAAAGGACCTTCAGCAGCTGAAAGACGGATTTTTGGCACGCCTGAAAGAGCAGGTCAAGCAGCCGATCCATCTTCTGTCGGCGCAGGATGTCGGCGCGGGGTTCCTGATCAGTTTTGACGGCGGCAAATCGAGTTTTGATTTCACGGACAAGAGCCTGGCGGAATTTTTAAGCCGTGCCCTGAACCAGGAGCTCGCGGCCCTTGTGAAGGATTCCGTCGCCTAACCTCATTTCGTTTTCCTTAGAGATCTATGAGCCGTGCTTATTATTATGTGGTCGCCAGCCTGCCCATGCTGGAATTCGGGGCCAGGCCGCCCTTGACGGGCGAAGCCTTTTTGGCGGAATGCCGGCGGTTGACGGATCCCCGGGATTTTGACCTGATCCAGAAGGCCTACCGGGACGACCCGGCCGCGTCTTCAACGGAAAACACATTCTGGCAGGACTGGGCCGCTTTTTCCCGTGAACTGCGCAACCAGCTTGTTGTGGCGCGTGCCCGGAACCTGGGCAAAGACGCGGCCCCCTACCTGAAGGAGACTTCAGCCCGGGACATGGTTGTCAATCTCGTCGGTGAAGCCCTGAAGGCTCCGGATCCCTGGACAGCGGAAAAGATCCTTGACCGGGGACGCTGGCTCAGGCTGGACGAACTGTCGCAAGGGCATCATTTTGACCTGGAAATGTTGATCGCTTACGCCGTCAGGCTGCGGATCCTGGAGCGCCATCAGGCCGTGGCGTCCTCCCGCGGCGCGGAGATTTATGAGGGATACAAAAACGCCGTCTTAACATCAAATTCGTAACAAAGGAACAGGTCCGTGGAAAAGACAAGATCAGGCAGGGTCGTCGCAGTCAACGGCAACATGGTGGCCGCTGAATTTGAAGACCGCGTCATGCAGAACGAAGTCGCTTATGTGGTCGTCGGCAAGGAGCACCTCAAGTCCGAGGTCATCCGGGTCAAGGGCAAGCGCGCCGACCTGCAGGTCTTCGAAGACACCACGGGCATCCGCATCGGCGACCGCGTGGATTTTACCAACGAGCTGTTGAGCGTGGAGCTGGGGCCGGGCCTTTTGACGCAGGTGTTTGACGGACTGCAGAATCCCCTGCCGGAACTGGCCAAACAGCACGGCGTTTTCCTCAAGCGCGGCGCGTACATCACGCCTTTGGCGGACGCGCAGGAATGGCATTTCACCCCGACGGTCAAGCCGGGACAGAAGGTCCGCGCCGGAGACCAGCTCGGCATCGTCCCGGAAAAAATGTTCAAGCACTGGATCATGGTCCCGTTCGGGCTGGCCGGCGAGCTGGAGGTCACGAACGTTGTCAAAGAAGGCCATTACGCGATGAAAGCCACCGTGGCCATGCTGAAGGATAGCGAGGGGAGAGAGCATCCTGTCCGCATGAAACAGACCTGGCCGGTGAAGGTTCCGATCAGGGCCTATGCCCAGAAACTCAAGCCGACCCAGCCGCTGGTCACCAAGATCCGCATCATCGACACGCTTGTCCCTGTGGCCGTCGGAGGGACCTTCTGCACCCCGGGCCCGTTCGGCGCCGGGAAAACGGTCCTGCAGCATTTGCTGTCGCGCCACGCGGAAGTGGATGTCGTGGTTGTGGCGGCCTGCGGCGAGCGCGCCGGCGAGGTTGTTGAGCTTTTGACGGAATTCCCGCACCTGACCGATCCGCGGACCGGCCGCACCCTGATGGACCGCACGGTCATCATTTGCAACACCAGCTCCATGCCCGTGGCCGCGCGCGAGTCCAGCGTCTACACCGCGGTCACGATCGCGGAATATTACCGCCAGATGGGCTTGAATGTCCTTTTGCTGGCCGACTCGACATCGCGCTGGGCCCAGGCCATGCGCGAGATGTCCGGCCGTCTGGAAGAGATCCCCGGCGAAGAAGCGTTTCCGGCGTACCTGGAAACCCGGATCGCGTCGTTTTATGAAAGGGCCGGACTGGTGAAGCTGCGCAGCGGCGAGACAGGATCGGTCACCATCGGCGGGGCGGTAAGCCCGGCCGGCGGGAACTTCGAAGAACCCGTGACCCAGGCGACCCTGAAGGTCGTGGGCGCGTTCCACGGGCTTTCGCGCGACCGCGCCAATGCCCGCCGTTATCCGGCCATCGATCCCCTGGACAGCTGGAGCAAATACACGAGTTTTATCGACGCGCCGAAAGCCGAGGCGGGGCGGGCCATCCTGCACAAGAGCCATAACGTCGACCAGATGATGAAGGTCGTCGGCGAGGAAGGCACGTCCATCGACGAATTTGTGGCTTATCTCAAGGGTGAGTTCCTGGACGCGGTGTATCTCCAGCAGAACGCCTTTGACAAGACCGACGAAGCCACCCCGGCGGACCGGCAGAGGTATGTCTATGATCTGTTGGGGAAGATCATCGGGCAGGAATTCCGGTTCGACGCCAAAGACGCGGCCCGGCGTTTCTTTCAGGACCTGCGTCAGATATTCATCAACTGGAACTCCACCGGGTTCCAGAGCCCGGAATTCCGCGAGATCGAGCGGCAGATCACGGAGAAAATTTCAGCCGGCCAAACGGCCGCCGCGTAAAACACGAATCCATCATTTTTAAAACAAGGAACGGCCATGCACAAAGTTTACAATGAGATCATCCAAATCGCCGGCGACGTCATCACCGTCGAGGCGGAAGGCGTGACGTATAAAGAGCTGGCGGAGATCCGCACCCGGGCCGGGATGTCGCTCGCCCAGGTCATCCGCATGGACGGCCGGCGGGTGTCCCTGCAGGTGCTGGCCGGCAGCCGCGGAATATCCACGGACGACAAGGTGCGCTTCCTCAAGCACCCGATGCGCGTGTCGTTCTCGGAAAATTTGATGGGCCGGATATTCACGGGCAACGGCGACCCGCGCGACAGCGGCCCGGCCCTGAAAGACAACATGATCGACATCGGCGGCCCGTCCGTCAACCCGTCCAACCGCATCGTCCCCAGAAACATGATCCGCACCGGGATCCCGATGATCGACGTCTTCAATTCCCTGGTGAAATCCCAGAAGCTTCCGATTTTTTCCGTGGCCGGCGAGCCGTACAACGAACTGCTGGCCCGCATCGCCCTCCAGGCCGAGGTCGACCTGATCATCCTCGGCGGCATGGGGCTCAAGTACGACGATTATTTGTTCTTCCGTGATACGCTGGAGAAGCACGGCTCGTTGTCGCGCTCGATCCTGTTCATCCACACCGCCTCGGACCCGACGGTCGAGTGCCTGCTCGTCCCGGACATGAGCCTGGCGGTGGCGGAGCAGTTCGCCCTGCAGGGCAAGAATGTGCTGGTCCTTTTGACCGACATGACGAACTTTTCCGACGCGCTCAAGGAGATCGCCATCACCATGGAGCAGATCCCGTCCAACCGCGGCTACCCGGGCGACCTCTACAGCCAGCTGGCGGCGCGCTATGAGAAGGCCGTGGATTTCGAGAATGCCGGCTCCATCACGGTCCTCGCCGTCACCACCATGCCCGGCGACGACGTGACCCACCCGATCCCGGACAACACGGGCTACATCACCGAAGGCCAGTTCTATCTCCGGGGCGGGCACATCGAGCCGTTCGGGTCGCTGAGCCGCCTCAAACAGCAGGTCAATGACAAGACCCGCGCCGACCACCGCGCGATCATGGACCGCATGATCCAGCTGTTCGCCGATTACCGTTCGACCCTGGAAAAGCGGTCGATGGGATTCCAGATGAGCTCGTGGGACGACAAGCTCCTGAAATACGGGAAGCGTTTTGAGGAAGAGCTCATGGACCTCGGGGTGAACATCCCGCTGGAGGAAGCTCTTGATAAGGGTTGGAAGATCCTGTCGGACATTTTCGAGCCGGCGGAAACCGGCCTCAAAGAATCGCTGGTCAATCAGTTCTGGCCGAAGGAATCGAGGATCGAGGGGCGAAAATAGAAGGGGGAATAAGAACATCCCATTGTTTTTCTAATTTCTATCGTCCGTTTTTCCATCTTCGATCTTTTAATCCATCATGTCTAAAATCAAACTCACCAAAGGCGAACTCAAGCGCCAGCGCGACAGCCTCAAACAGTTCGAGCATTATCTGCCGACACTGCAGTTGAAAAAACAGCAGCTGCAGATGAAGATCCTGGAATCGCGGCAGAGGATCGAGGCCCTGGAGGCCGGTATCCGCCGGAAAGAATCCGTCCTGCAGGCCTGGGTGGGCCTTCTGGCCGACCCTCTGCTCCAGGACGTCCGGCCGCCGTTTGATCTGCAGGCATTCCTGGTTCCCCGGCAGGTGATCACGACCCAGGTGAACATCGCCGGCGCCAACATCCCGGTTTTCCGGGACATTGTTTTTTCTGAAGCGGAATATGATCTGTACGCGACGCCGCTCTGGGTGGACGAGGCGGTCGCGCGGTTGCGTGAAATTGTCACCCTGCTTGCCGAGATCAATGTGATTCGCCGGCAGATCGAGATCCTCCAGCACGAATTGCGGATCACCACCCAGCGGGTCAACCTGTTCGAGAAGGTCAAAATTCCGGAATGCCGCGACAATATCCGCGTGATCCGGATTTATCTCGGCGACCAGCAGGCCAACGCGGTCGGGATCGGCAAGGTCGCCAAGAAGAAGATCGCTGAGAGCGCCTTGGTTGGGAGCCCCGCATGATCGTGCCGATGAAGAAGATCGTTGTGATGACGTTGAGCCGTGAGGCCTCGCAAGCCCTGGCGGACCTGCGTGACCTGGGGATGGTCCATGTGGAGCGGAAAAATTCGACGGAGAAACCCGGGTCCTCGCGGGTCAAGTCCGAGATCCAGGATTTGGAAAAAGCGATCGATGTGTTATCGAACTTCAAGCCCAAAGCCCTGGGCGGCGCTCGTCCGCAAAGCTGGCTTGAAAAGGCCAGGGAAGTCATTTCGATCGCGGAAAAGATCGAGCAGTTGAAGACGAATTTGGCCCGCGGCCAGGCGGAGATCGAGGCCTATCTGCCATGGGGGTCTTTCGATCCTCAATCGGTCCGGGACCTTGCGCCGGCAGGCATTGATGCTTATTTGTGCGAACTGCGAAAAGAAGATTTGCGGGATTTTCCCGCGGACGATGTTGTCCAGGTCGTTAGCCGCAAGGGCCCCCTGCTCCGGTGTCTGGTGCTGTCCCGGCGCGGCGTAAAGCCGTTGTTTCCCGTCGTCCCCTTGCCGAAGCAAGGCTTGCGCGAGATACGGGGCGAGAGGGAAAGAGACCTCGCGGCCCTCAAAAATCTGCAGGAGCAGTTGAGGCAGGGTGCGGTGCTGGCCGGCGGCCTCAAGCGGCACTGTAAAGTGCTGACGGCGGAACTGCATTTTGCCGAAGCGGCGGAATCCATGGGGTCTTCCGACGGGCTTGTCTATCTGCAGGGGTATGCCCCGGAGCCCAGCATGGAATTGTTAAAGGCCGCGGCGCAGAAAAATTCCTGGGCGCTGATGATCCAGGACCCGGAACCCGATGACAACGTGCCGACATTTTTGCGTAATCCGAAATGGGTGGGATTGGTGACCCCCATTTTTAACTTTATGAATATTTTGCCCGGATATCGGGAGGCGGATGTCAGCTGGACGTTCCTGGTGTTCTTTTCCGTGTTTTTCGGGATCCTGGTGGGGGATATCGGCTATGGGACGATGTTCTTTTTAGCCACCGCCCTGTTTCACCGAAAGAATAAAAGCGAAGCCGCGATGAGGCCGGCTTTTGTCCTGATGTATGTTCTCAGCGGCTGCGCGATCCTCTGGGGGGTCCTGACCGGAAGCTTTTTCGGCCAGGCGTGGCTTGCAGGAAAATGGCCGCCTCTTGTCCCGTGGTTGACGGAATATCACAATATCCAGAAATTGTGTTTTATCATCGCGGTCGTCCATTTGAGCATTGCCCATGTTTGGCGGATGATCGTGCGGCTGCCCTCGTTGACGGCGCTTGCCGAGGGGGGCTGGTTGTTGGTCCTTTGGGCGACATTTTTTCTGGTCAATCTCCTGATCCTGAAGGAGCCGATCCCCTCCTGGGGCGGCCCGTTTTTTTTCGCGGGGCTCGCCCTGATCGTGCTTTTCAGCCGTCCCCAGAAAAATGTGCTGAAAGGGGTCCTCTCGGGTGTGGGCGTTCTTTTGGCCAATGCCTTGACGTTCATCAATAATTTTTCCGATATTGTTTCTTACATCCGTCTCTTCGCGGTGGGTTTGGCCACGGTGGCTGTGGCGGACGCGTTTAACCAGATCGCCGGCAGCATCGGAATGAACAGCGTGCTGGCCGGATTCGGGGCGGCCCTGATCCTTGTTTTCGGCCACTTGTTGAACCTGATCCTGTGCGCGCTGGCGGTCGTCGTTCACGGGATCCGGTTGAACGTCCTGGAATTTTCTTCGCACATGAATTTGGAATGGTCGGGGGTTGAGTACGATCCTTTACGGAAGACGGAAACAGAGAAGTCATATTAACCATATTCATTAAGGAGAAGGAGCATGGAGAACAGCCTTTTGGTGCAATTGAAGGATTTGGGTCTGGCCGGTTCGCTGGCCCTGGCCGCGGTGGGTTCTGGCCTGGGGGCCGGGGCGGCAGGCATGGCCGCGATCGGCGCCTGGAAGAAATGTTTTGCCCAGGGCAAAAGCGCGCCTTTCATTCTTGTGGCCTTCGTCGGGGCCCCGCTTTCGCAGACGATCTATGGTTTCATCATCATGCAGTTCATCGTGGAAGCGGCCGTCAAGGGCCATTATTTATGGGGCATGGGAATTCTCGGCGGGATCGCCATGGGCGTGTCCGCCTGGATGCAGGGGAAGGCCGGTGCCGCCGCGTCCGATGCTTACGCGGAAACCGGCAAAGGGACCGGGAATTATTTCATGGTCCTGGGGATCATTGAATCCGTGGCTTTGTTCGTCATGGTGTTTTTGCTGATCAACATTGAAAAAGTGTCCGGCTAAGGAAGAATCGGGCGGTACTTGTTTCCCTTGAGAAAATAAGACAAGTGGCAGAGGAAACAAGTACACACCCCATTTTCATCTGTAAATCTTTATGATGAAGGAAACATGGGGCGGTTAGCTCAGTTTCAGCCAAAGGCTGATCCGCCTTCGGCGGAGGTTAGAGCATCTGGTATTATGTTTTACGTTTATGTTTTAAGAAGTCTCAAGAATAATAAAAGGTATGTTGGCAGCACGCAACTGTTGCCGGAAGAAAGACTCAAACAGCATAATCAGGGATCTAACACATGGACGAAGCAAAATGGGCCGTTTCGGTTGATTTATTCCGAGTCGTATCCTACCAATTCGGAAGCGAGGAAAAGGGAGAGATTTCTGAAGAGCGGAGTTGGAAGAAAGTTTTTGGATGACATGTTGGACAACACGGGCGATTAGCTCAGATGGTTAGAGCGTCCGGCTTACATCCGGGAGGTCAGGGGTTCGATTCCTCTATCGCCCATTTTAGAGGCGTTTCCCTCGGCCTCCAGTTTCAGCCGAAGGCTGATAGAGCATTTGATTTACATTCAAAAGGGCGACAGGTTCGACTCCTGCACTGTCCATATGATTCGACGGGCTCGGGCGTGGTTTGCCTGGAGAAAATTTTTCTTTACAAAACAAAGAGGAGACAGTAAACTTTATCCCATACTGAATCCGGAATTTTCTACCGGGGACGTGGTGTAGCCTGGTTAACATGTCAGCTTGTCAAGCTGAAGATCGCGAGTTCAAATCTCGTCGTCCCCGCCATAAATCAAAAAACCCCACTAAAGAGTGGGGTTTTTTGTTGAGTCAGACGAAATTTGACCGGCCTTACTATTCCCCCGTCTTTTCCAAAACCACCGTCCCATGGTTCCATGCCCAGCCGGGCTCGTTGACCCAGTCGCCGAACTGGGCCGCGGGTTTGTAATGGGTTTGGATATACTGCCACAGCAGGGGACAGTGGGTCTCTCCGAAAATTCCCATACCGCCCTCGATCCGGACGCGCATGCGGCTGGACAGAACGATGGTGCGGACGCCTTTTGCCTCCAGCCCGGCGATGATGTCTTTTTCCTGTTCCGGGGTGATGTTGATGTGTTCAAAAAAGATGAGTTGACGCGTGGGGGACGCGCGGCCGGAGAGGTAGTAGTAGATCACGTCATAGGGCAGGGCGAAAAAGGTCTCGTCTTTCTTGAGGTGCGTTTCCAGATATCCGGTCGTCCGCTGGACGGTGTCGATCCATTGGGGCGCATTCCCGGTGATGACCTCCGCCCGCGGATGGGCCAGGTATTGCTCGGGGAGTTTTTTGGCGCGGATGATGTCGATCTGCTCGAACAGGTTGAGGGCCACGGCCAAGAGCAGGGTGCCAAAGAGGAGGACTTTCACCGCGGAGGCCATCCGCCGGAACGCGGTCTCCAGGACCAGGAACGTCAACAGGATGCTGAACGGTTTAGACCAGAACGTCCGGTAGAAAACCCCGCCATCGAGAAATTCGTGCAGGTGGGTCACGTAAAAGAAAACCAGGATCCCCGCCGCCAGGACCGTCCGGCGCTCCACGGCCTTTTGCGAGACAAGCGCGGCGGACTGCAGCGTTGCCGCGAGGATCAGGACCCCGAAAAATCTGTTCGGCCAGCTGATGTTCATGTTCATCCATGTGCCGTCGATCCAAAGCCTCACGACATCCAGAAACGCCATGTGATAGGGGTGGTCGCTTCTCAGGTACGGCAGGCATTGCCGGATATAGTAGAGCGGCAGGCCCTGCAGGAGCAGGGTGTAAACGGCGAAAAAGGCCAGGGGAAGGAACCCGAGCGCCGTGAGGTAAAACAGTTTCCGGCCGGAGGGTTTGGCGTATCCCTGAATGCGGTCAATGACAAAAACCGAGGCCGAGAATGAAAACAGCGCGCAGAGCCCGAAATTCACTTTGATGAGGCCGAGGATGAAGATCGCCGTCAAGCCCAGCCAGAGGAACCGGACTTTCCCCCCGGCCAGGTAGGAGAACAGGGCGGCGATGACCGCCGTGATCATGGTGATCCCGCCGGCGTGGTTGTAGGTGAAAAAGAAATCCGGCTGGAAACTCCAGAACCACAGCGCCCCCAGAAAGGCCCAGAGAGGAGCCATGAGCGCGGAAAGGGCGAGATAGCACAACACGCCGCTCAGGACGTTGAGGACCAGCTTTCCGAGGAGGATGCTGGGGACGGTCATGCCGAAAAACTTGAAGAACAGGCCGTAATAAGAAGGCATCAGGGGGCCGTACACCCACCAGTAATCCCGGTAAGGGACGTCTCCCCGCAAGGACGCGGCCGCGGCGTAAAGGTCGCGTCCGTGGTCGCCCTGGGACAGGGCTGGCTGATAGGTGATGTGATGCAGGAGGATGAGAACACCGGCTGAGGCGACCAGCAACGGCATGAGCCAGCGGTTCGTTTTCATGGGCGGCCTTGGGTTGGGGCTTTGGGTGGACGTGTAAGGCATGGTGACCCTGCTCCGTCACCGTTCGCTCGCGAGTTCGCTCACCTTCGCAGGGTCAATACCTTGGCCCCTCTGGGCCAAGGCACCTTTACTGAAACGCATGGGTTCACGCAGATCATTTACAATCGCCCCTCGTGTTCTGTAAATGATGCGCTTATTGATTATACGAGAGAAGGCGTTCTCCGGCAACACGATTCACCCAAAATTTGGTTATGGCACCGTGGGGAATGATGGTAAAATACCCGACGATGCGTAACCCGACAGATCATGCGCCGCGCTTTCGGCAAGACTGGGTGTGGCCCGCGCTGGCGTGCCTGGGGCTGGCCTTTGCCGTTTATTTCAACAGTCTGGGCGGTGACTTTCTTCTGGATGATTTTCTGGTCCTGTTCGGCGAAAAGGGGGTCGAGAATAAGTCGCTGGCGGGATTGTTCACCGGCTATCAATGGGATTTCTACCGCCCGGCCGGGCATGTGTTCCTTTGGGTTTGCCACCGCCTGTTCGGCGGCCTGGCGTGGCCGTATCACATGGCCAACCTAGTTTTGTTCGCCGTCATTTGTTTTCTGAATGTTCTGCTGGTTCGCAAGGTTTCGGGGGACAGGGCGCTCGCCCTTCTGGCCGGGCTGTTGTTTGCCGTGCATCCCATCAACGGGATGCTGGTCAATTACATCACGGCCAGCGTCATCGCCTCTGCCGTGATCTTTGCCCAGTTGAGTTTTTTGTTTTTTTTGTCGTATGACGGCGGGACCGGGCGGAAGGGCTGTTATCCCGCCAGTCTCCTGTTCTTTGTCTTGTCGCTTTTGTCGCATGAGCAGGCCATTGTCATGCCGGCGTATTGTGTTTTGTATTTTATCTTTTTGAAACCGGCCCCCTGGCAGCGGGCGGCGCGTGTGTGCCTGCCGTACGCGGTGATTGCGGTCGCGTATCTGGCGTTCCGTTTCACGGTGTTCAGCCTGACCTCAACGACGCATAAAACCATCCCGGTATTTCCGCCGGTGGAGGTGTACGCGGCCGCGTTGTTCAAGCTTTTGGCCTGGTATATGGAAAAGCTTGCCACCGGGCACGGGGTCCTGTTCCTCTGGACCGGAGACACGGTCCGGCCCGGGTCCTGGGAAATCACGACGATCGGGGCGGCCGTGATGGCGGGACTGGTTTACTGGGCATTCGCGAAGGGGCGGCGCGGCGTTCTGCCGTTCGGCCTTATGGTTTTTCTGATCGGCCTTGCGCCGATGGCGCTGGCCAGTTTCGCCTATTACCCGTTTTCCGAGCCGATCATTGAGCCGCACTGGTTTTATTTTTCGTCCATCGGGTTTTTTATCCTCGCGGCCCGCGGTCTCATCGCGCTCCGGGCGCGCATCAACCCGAAACTGGGGCTCGCGCTGTGCGCGGTCCTCGCCGGGTATTTGTGGATGCATGCGCTGAATCACAACGCGCTGTGGCGCCATCAGGAGATTTACTGCCGCTACTGGCTGTCGCTGAACGCCAAAAATATGACGCCGTATTACGGCCTGGGCAAATCCTTGCTTGAAAAGGGCGGATACGACGAAGCCATCGGGTACTTTACGCGCGGGCTCAAGGCCGTGGATTACTACAACGCCTTTATCCTCGCCGACCTGGGGTACGCCGAATTTCTGTCCGGCAACGCGGGCAGGGCCGGCAAGTTTTACGAAGAGGCCCTGAAGATGGACCCGGCGTATTCCGTGACGCATTATTATATCGGGCTGCTTTTGCTGAGAGACAACGACCGGGCCGGAGCGCGGGAGGCGTTCCGGCAGGCGATGCGGCTGTATCCGAAATCGAAACTTTACCCTAAATACATGGCGATTGCCGAAGCGATCCCATAGCGCCAACAATCAAGGAGACAACACCATGGTTACCATCGAAGAATTCAAGAAATTGGAACTGGTCATCGCCCAGATCAAGGAGGTCCAGGAGCATCCGGACGCGGACCGGCTCTATGTCCTTAAAGTCGACACGGGCAAGGAAATTAAACAGCTGGTCGCCGGGATCCGCAAATCCTACACCAAGGAGGAGCTCATCGGCCGCCGGGTGGTCGTCGTCAATAACCTTCAGCCGGCCGTGATCCGCGGCCAGGAATCGCAGGGCATGGTTTTGGCCGCCACCGATGAGGCCGGGATCACGGTCCTGAAGCCGGACCGGGACGTGGCCCTGGGCAGTATTGTGAAATAGGGAGGAGGGAGTCCAGTGGCGATCTTTACGGAATACATCCCCATGTCAACCAAAGGGGACACGGACGTGATCGACATCACGCCCAAGGTCCGGCAGATCCTGCGCAGTCTCAAGATCAAAAGCGGGATCGTGACCGTGAGCGTGGTCGGTTCCACCGGCGCCTTGACGACCTGCGAGTTCGAGCCCGGGCTTGTGCAGGACCTCAAGGAAATTTTTGAGAAACTGATCCCCCGGGGGCATTATCACCACGACCAGGCGTGGGGCGATGGCAACGCCCATTCGCACCTGCGCGCCTCCCTGGTGGGCCCGTCCTTGACCGTGCCCTTCAAGGACCATGAATTGATCCTCGGGACCTGGCAGCAGATCATCTTTCTGGATTTCGATAACCGCCGCCGGGAACGCAAGCTGGTTGCGCAGTTCATGGGGGAGTAAATGATCAAGGACATGAAGCCATTCGTGCCTTCGCAGGTCTGTTTGTCCTGCGACGGCTGCTGCCGGTTCAAAGAAGACACCAGCGCGTGGCGGCCCCAGGTGAGCGCGGAGGAAATCGCGCAGATGACCCGGACCCTCGGCTCGGGTCATACCCTCGCTCGGGATTCCGCCCCACGGGCCTCTGCCCGTGGGACTTCACCGAAGCTGGCCGATCAGGTCTTCCTGAAGACCAACGTCGCTTCCGACGGCCGGCTCAAGGCCATTCCGCACAAAGACGGCTGTATCTGTACTTTTTTTAATCCCCAGCATAATACCTGCGGGATGTATCATGCCCGCCCGTTCGACTGTCAATTGTATCCTTTTTTGCTCACCCGGCGTCAGGGCCGCGCGGCGGTGTGCGTCCATCTGAACTGCCCTTATGTCCAGGAAAAAAAAGATTCGGCCGAGTTTGACGCGTATGCCGCGTATCTGCGGGAATTTTTCCGGCGGGCGGACGTGCGGGACATGTTGGAGAAGCATCCGGCGCTGATCGGCGATTATTCGGAATACCAGGACGAACTTCAACCCCTTTTCGAGCTTGATCTCAACCTCGGAGGTTGAGGCCAACTTTCAACCTCCGAGGTTGGGACCGCGGGAAATCCGGACGATGTCCGACGACCTTCTAAAACAGAAGCCGCTGTTCGACCGGTATGCCGCCGCCTGCGCCTGCCCGCTGTCGGCATTTTCGTTTGTGAGCGTTTTTACGTGGGCGGATTTCTTCCGGTTTGAATTCCGGGCCATTGAAGACAATCTGTGCGTTTTCGCCTCCGACGACATCGGGACCTTTCTTTATCTCCCGCCCCTGGGCCGGGAGTTCAGCCCGAAGGCCGCGGATGCCGCCTTTGAGTTCATGCACCAGGCCAACCGCGGGCGGGGCGTGTCCCGCATCGACAACGTGCCAGAATCCTGGCGCAGGCATTTCCCGGAGGACAGGTTCCGTCATCAGTCCAAAGGGCACGAATACATTTATGTCCGGGAAGACATCGCCCTGCTGTCCGGCAACGCTTACAAGTCCCAGCGGGCCCTTTGCAACTATTTCGTGAAACATTATGATTTTGAATTCCGTTTTTTTGCGGCCGGCGACACGGCGGCGTGCCTGGACCTGTACGACCGCTGGAGCGCAGACCGGCGGGAGAAAAATACCGACGCTGTTTACCGGCAGATGCTGGATGATAACCGCCGCGTGCATGAACGGATCATGCGGTTTGCCTCCGCGCTGGGATTGACCGGGCGCGTGATCTCGGTGGACGGAACTGTCCGGGCGTACACCTTCGGATACGCGCTGACTCCGGAGATCTTCTGCATCCTGTGCGAGGTGGCGGACCTGCAGTTCAAAGGCATCGCGGTGACGATCTTCCGCGCGCTGTGCGACGACGGGGACATCCGCCGGTTCCGCTTTGTCAACGCCATGGACGATTTTGCCATGGCCAACGTGGCCCGTACGAAGA
Source organism: Candidatus Omnitrophota bacterium (assembly GCA_030688425.1). Classification (NCBI taxonomy): domain Bacteria; kingdom Pseudomonadati; phylum Candidatus Omnitrophota; species Candidatus Omnitrophota bacterium. The sequence continues at coordinate 125,801 of JAUYIB010000016.1, forward strand.
TGTCGTTCAAGCCGGCGATCCTGTGGCCATCCTACACGGTGACGCGATTGAAGATATGACAGATATCCGCGATTTGCAAAATCAGGAGCTGGTGTTTTTCGACGTCGAAACCACGGGGCTCTCACCGGGCAACGGCGACCGTGTTGTCGAGATCGCGGCCTTGAAGGTCAAAGGGCTTAAGCCCGTGGCGCGGTTCCATTCCCTGGTGGATCCCCGCCGGGACATCTCCTGGGGCGCGTTCGCGGTCAACCGGATCACGCCGGAGATGCTGCGCGGCGCGCCGGTGGCCGGCGAGGTCCTGCCGGAATTTTTAGATTTCTGGGGCGGCGCCTGTCTGGTCGGCCACCATGTCCGCTTCGATTTGGGTTTTTTGATGAGCGAGTTGTCGCTGTCCGGCCTGTCCTGCCCGTCGCCGGTCCATGCCATCGACACGGTCCGGCTGGCCAGGTCGGTGATGCCGGGACTGGACAGATATTCGCTCGTTTCCGTGGCGTACGCCCTGGGTGTGGCCGACAGCCAGCGGCACCGGGCCATGGAAGACGTGGAGCTGACCTTTGCCATTTTTCGCAAACTGCTGGAAAAGGCGGCCTGGGTTTCCAGCGGATTGGTCGTGGAATTCCTGGGGTCCTGCGTCGAGGAATACTCTGTTTCCGTTTGATGAAAGAGCCGGGGCTGTGTTCCGCGCTCAGACAGTCCTCGCTCCTCGGCTTTTTCCGATGGAGGGATGAAAGCCTCGGGCTGCGCCTGCCTGCCGGCAGGCAGGGAACTCGCTCGGAACACAGCCCCGGCTCTTTTTATCCAAGAAGCGGGTACTGTGCAACAGTTTGGCTTGAGGTCAATGATGGATATTTTTCATGAGAGTCTGGATTTTTCCGGTCGGGGTTTTGAGGTCTTCAGCGCCTTCCGGGAAAAGCCGTATGTGTTTTTACTGGAGAGCAGTCTTGCGAGCGCTCCGTTGGGGCGGTTTTCCTTTATCGGATACGATCCGTATGATGTGTTCTCGGCCAGCGGGCCGCGGGCTTTCGAAAACCTGCGCCGCCGGTTTTTGAAGGCGGGGAAGACCGCTCCCTGTCGACTGACGCCGTTCCCGGCCGGGATGATGGGGTTTTTGAGCTATGACCTCGGGCTCCATTTTGAGGGGATCAAGCGGAGGACGCCGGACGACATCGGGACCCCGGAATGCCTGGCCGGATTTTATGACACGGTGATCACGGTGGATCACGTTTTGAAAAAACTCCACATCACCTCGACCGGCCTGCCTGAAAAATCCCGGGCCCTCCGACGCCAACGGGCCCTGGCGAGGATCCGGGCGGCCCGTCAGCGTTTGTCGGAAGGCGTGGCGGCAAGGTTTGATGCCGGACGCGCGCCTGCCGGGTCTTTTCGCAGTAATTTTACCAAAGACGGTTATCGCCGGGCCGTGCGCGCGGCCCTCGAACATATCCGCAGGGGAGATATTTATCAGGTCAACCTTTCACAGCGGTTCTGTTTCGAGGCCGGAAGGGGATCAGGGATCGGTCCGGTCCGCTTGTATGAATCGCTCCGGCGGCTTTCGCCGTCGAGTTTCGGGGGATATTTCGACGCCGGAGGATTTCAGATCGTCAGCAGTTCTCCGGAACGGTTCCTGTGCCTGCGGGGACGGAATGTCGAGACCCGTCCCATGAAAGGGACGCGGCCCCGGGGGGCGACATCAACCCAGGACAGGGAGAACCGGAGAGAACTGGTCCAAAGTCCCAAGGACAAAGCCGAGCTTTTGATGATCACGGATCTGGAGCGTAACGATCTTGGCCGGGTCTGCGAGTACGGTTCGGTGCGGGTCCGGCGGATGAGGACCCTGGAAAAATACAGGACGGTTTATCAGGCCACGTCAACCATTGAAGGAGCCCTTCGCAGGGACAGGGACGCTTTTGACCTTTTGAAGGCCTGTTTTCCCGGCGGGTCCATCACCGGCTGTCCCAAAATCCGGTCCATGGAAGTCATCGAGGAGCTGGAGCCGTCCCGCCGGTCGTTGTACACCGGGTCGTTGGGATACATCAGTTTGTCCGGCAATCTGGATTTCAATATTCTGATCCGGACCATGCTGGTGAAGGGGCGAAAGGTTTATTTTCACGCCGGCGGCGGGATCGTGGCGGACTCTGATCCGGACGCGGAATACGAGGAAACCCTGGTGAAGGCGAAGGCAATGCGAGAATGTTTGCAATAAGTTTTATAACCTTTGAGGGGACTGTTTGGTGCGAGGGCCGGGACGGTATCCCTTGCTCAAACAGTCCTCGCTCCTCGGCTTTTTCTGATGGGGGGATGAAAGCCTCGGGCTGCGGAACTCGCACGGGACACCGTCCCGGCCCTCTTTATCGAGTAGATTTGCTAACCATTGCGTAAGGAAAAAATGAAACGGTGGATATTTATTGACGGGAAATTCAGGCAGACGGAGGAGGGGGAGCTCCGTTCGTTGTCCCCGGGCCATGTCAAAGGCGATGGGGTCTTTGAGACGATCCGGGCCGTCGGCGGTCGGGTTTTCTTTGAAGAGGCGCACCTCGGCCGGTTAGAGAAGGGGTTGCGGGTCCTGCGCATTCCCGCCGTTTATCCCCGGGCGGTCCTGCGGGCGTTGCTGCGGGAAACGGTCCGCCGGAATCCTTGTTCCGACGGGCGGGCCCGCCTGATGGTTTGGCAGGAGGGAAGCCGGAGGCGCGTCGTTGTGGCGGCCCAGCCTTATCGTCCGTTTGCGAAAAGAATTTACCAAAGCGGCGTGTCTGCAGTGATCTTTCGCGCCGGAGCGCGGGCTCGCGAGATGTTCCGGTCGGTCAAATCCGTCCGGTATCGTCCCTTCCTGGATTTTTATCAGCGCGCCCGCAAAAAGGGATACGATGAGGCGGTCCTGACCGGCCCCGCCGGAAAGATCGTGGAAGGCAGCCGCAGTAATATTTTTTGGGTGAACAACGGACGGCTAACCACGCCGTCCCTGAAGACAGGGTGCCTCCCCGGCATTATCCGCGGGTGGGTCCTGGCAACGGCCCGGAAGAAGCGGACCCCGGTCCGTGAGGGGACCTGCGGCAGCGCTGATCTGGCCTTTGCCGACGAAGCGTTCCTGACCAATTCGTTGATCGGCATCATGCCTTTGACATCTTTGAACGGCCGCGGCATCGGAAGCGGACGGCCGGGGAGCGTGACGTTAAAGTTGATGCGTGAATACAACAGAACAGTAAGATGATCGGGCAAAAAAAATCAAAAAACTATTATCCGTTCATGGACACCTTCCGGGGGATATCCATCCTCTGGGTGATCATGCACCATGTGGATCATTTTTTCGACATGGAGACGATCCTGGGGCCGGCCCTGTTCCCGGTCTTTCATCTTTTCGCCAGGGTGGGTTTTCTGGGCGTTGACATGTTCTTCGTGATCAGCGGGTTTCTGATCACCGGTGTCCTGCTCGACGATCTCCGGGATCATGTGCGCGTGAAGCGGTTTTACCTGCGGCGGTTTTTCAAGATCGGCCCGCAGTATTTCCTGGCGGTCGTGATCGGGCTGGCCGTGTCCTGCTGGCTGACCTCTTCCGCCCCCGGCGGGGAAAAGGCGGGCACGGCAGGATTGTGGGGAGTGCTGGGGTATTTTGTCCTGCTCCAGAATTACATGGTCCAGGACCAGGTGCTGGCGCACACGTGGTCGCTCGCGATCGAGGAGCATTTTTATCTGATCTATCCGCTGATCCTTGCCTGGGTCTGCCGCCGCGCCGCGGGGTTTGAAGACCGCCGCCGGGCCCTGATCTGTTTTCTGGTGATTGTGATCGGGCTGATCAACCTCGTGAAGTTTATCGGCATCGACAAGGGGCTGGTTCCTTACCTGTTCGACTCGGCGCACGCTTTTCAGACCACGCATTACCGCATTGACGCGCTGATGTTCGGCTGTCTTTTGAAATACCTCGAGCCCTGGCTGTCACCGCCTCCGGGGAAGAGAGATACCGCAGGGGCGGTCTTCTTTTTCGCCGCGGGCATCCTGTTGTACGCTTATTTGATCTGGACCGGTGTCATGCGGTTTGTCTGGTTCACCTACATGATCGCTTACCTGGCGCCCGGGGCGATTTTCATTTCCGCCCTCAAGGGGCTCAGCGGCCAGCTGGACCACCCCTGGCTGCGCTGGGTCGGGAAAAGTTCCTATGGGACGTATCTGTGGCATTATATCGTGGCTTTCCCGCTGTTGCTGCTGATGCCGGTCCGAGCGTTTCATCACATCGGGACCGTTGCTCTTTATGTCATCCTCTGCCTGGCCGTGGGGACACTGTCCACCCGGACCTGGGAGAAGTATTTTCTCCGTCTGAGGGACCGGGTCGTGCCATAAAGGCCTGTTTTCATCCCGTCCGCAGCCCCTTCTTCCTCAAATTGAAAGACAGCGGGGCTGGGCGGGATTCCGCCGGGCGGCAGAGCCGCCCAAGGCCCACGGCTTAAAAGCCGTGGGCTCAATAGATTCATGAGTTTCCATTTGCCGGGCGCTGCGGATGCCGTTATAATGAATGCCATGAGAAAATTTTTCGCGGTTTTCCTAACAGTTTTGTTCGCTTGGGGGTGTCTAACGGTTTTGGCCGAAGACCTGCCGGCGGAGGAGCTGTATTCCGACGGGATGACCGCGGCCCAGGAGATCGAGTGGCAGAAAACCCTGCAGGACATCAAGAAGCAGACCAATGGCCTGGTCAAGGAAAACGAGGAATTGAACAAGGAATATGAGTTCCTTAAGGAGAAGCTGGGCGGCATGCAGGAAAAATACAATGAGCTGAAGACCCAGAACGTCAAGCTCGCGAGTGAGCAGAAAACGCTGCAGTCCCGCGAGGGAAAACAGCGTGCCGCCATGAGCAACACCGAGAGCAAGATTCGCGCCCTGGAGGCCCAGGCCGCCTCCTGGGAAGAGCGCAACCAGCCCTTGAGGGCGAGACTGACGGAACTTGACGACCAGAGCCGCGAGCGTCAGAAGCAGATCGAGGACCTCCAGACGCAAAAGCGTGAGCTCCTTTTGGATGTGCGCCTGATGGAAGCCTCCGGCGAGGACGCCGATGAGCTCCAGGATGCAGAGATCAAAAAGATGCGGGCGGAATTGTCCCGTTATGAGGACGAAGAGCGGACCCTCACCGCCGAGCTTGAAAAAGACCGCAGGCGGCTCCGGGAGGCCCAGGACAGCGCCTCCCGTCTTTCCGAGGAAAAGCGCGAACTGCAGTCCCGGATCGACGACCTGACCGCCAAAAAGACGGCGCAGGAGAGGGAGAACGAATCGTTGCGCAGAGGCAACGCCCAGCTGGCCGCCGAGTCCTCCCGGATCCCCGCGGATATCGTCAAAGAAAAAAGATCGCTCGAAGTCCGGGTCGCGGAACTGACCAAGGAACTGGAATCCATCCGGAAATCCGTGGCCGAGGCCTCGCTCGTGCTGGAAAATAAGCGCAATCTGATGAGCGAGATCATGAAGCTCGACGCCGAGAATCAGATCCTGCGCAGCAAGGTCCAGGACCTCATGCAGCGGATCGACGAGATCAAAGCAGCGGACGCGCCCGCCACCGAGTAGTTTCCCACCCTGGTGTTCCGATACAGCTGTTTTCTAAAAATCAGTTAAACGTGACCCTGCTTCGCAAACGTTCGCTCGCAAGCTCGCGCTCCGCAGGGCCTGCGGTTCATGCAACAACTTATGTTTACTGCGTAAGGATTATGACCCCCCGCATCCCGCCTTCGGCGGGAACCTGCGGGGTTAATTCCTGCCTGCCGGCAGGCGCCCGGCAAACTTACGTTCGCCTATGGCTCCGTAAGTTTGGGGCTCATTAATTTCTATGGTCTAACCGCCCGGCTTGCGTTATAATAATTTTTCAATTCGACGGCATTCGGCTGTTTTTCGGAACACTTCAGAGAAAGGGAGCCCGACATGGATGAGATCCTGGAGATCCTTAAAAAAGACGCGCGCACCTCGCCCGAGGACATCGCCAAGATGCTGGGCAAAGACGTGGCCGGCGTCAAAAAGGCCATCAAGAAGTTTGAGGACGACGGGATCATCGTCCAGTATACGGCCATCATCAACCAGGAGCAGGCGCGCGAGAACAACATCGTCCGGGCGCTCATCGAGGTCAGCGTAGCCCCGCAGAAGGACGCCGGTTTCGACGACGTGGCGGAGCGGATCTACAGCTTCCCGGAGGTCGTCAGCTGTTACCTGGTGTCCGGGACGTATGACCTCCTCGTGATCGTGGAGGGGGACAATATCCAGACGGTGTCGCACTTCATCGCGTCCAAACTGTCCCCGCTGGAGCACGTCCGGGGCACGACCACCCACTTTATGCTGAAGAAATACAAGGAAAGCGGCCGCACGTTCAAAAAATCGTCCAAAGGCAAACGGCCGAATATTTCATTTTAGACCCCATGGATTCCCGCATTTCAAAAATTGTTGAGAAAATGGCGCCGTCGGGCATCCGCGCCTTTTTTGATCTCGTCCTCGGCATGAAGGACGTCATCTCGCTGGGCGTGGGGGAGCCGGACTTTGTCACGCCCTGGCACATCCGCGAGAAAGCGATCACGTCCTTTGAGCAGGGCTATACCTCGTACACCTCCAACAAGGGCATGATCGAACTGCGCCGCGCCATCACCCGCTTTCTGGAGAACCGCTACGGCACCGGTTATGACCCGGAGGAAGAATGCCTTATCACCGTTGGGGTGAGCGAAGGGCTTGACCTGGCCGTCCGGGCGATCCTGAACCCCGGCGAAAAGGTCCTCATCCCCGAGCCGTGCTATGTCTCCTACGGCCCGGTGGTGGAGCTCGCCTGCGGCCAGCCGGTTTTCTTGAGGACGGACCTGAAAAACGGGTTCAAGCTCACTCCCGAACAGATCGACCGCGCCTGCGTCAAGGGCGTCCGGGCGCTCATGATCAATTATCCCGCCAACCCGACCGGCGCGTCTTACAACCGCCAGGAACTCACCGCCATCGCCCGGGTCGCCAAGAAACGGGGCCTGATCATCATCACGGACGAGGTTTACGACGAGCTGACGTATGATTTCGACCACACGCCGTTCGCTTCCATCCCCGGGATGAGGGACCGCGTCATCTATCTGAACGGTTTTTCCAAGGCCTATGCCATGACGGGCTTCCGGCTGGGGTGGGCCTGCGGGCCGGCCGACATCATCGCGGGCATGACCAAGATCCACCAGTACACGATGCTGTGCGCGTCCATCACCGCCCAGATGGCGGCGGTCGAAGCGCTCAAGAACGGGGCCCGGGCCGTGGCCGAGATGAAAAAGGAATATAACCGGCGGCGGCGTTATATCGTGGCCGCCCTGAACGAAATCGGCCTGCCCTGCCACATGCCGGAAGGGGCGTTCTACGTCTTTCCGTCGATCCGCGGCACGGGCCAGACGTCCATGGAGTTCGCGAAAGGCCTGCTGGACAAGAAGAAGGTGGCCCTTGTCCCGGGCGTCGCGTTCGGCCCGGTCGGAGAGGGGCACGTGCGGATCTCCTATGCTTCGAGCTTTGACAATCTCAAAGAAGCGATCGCCAGGATCAAGAGTTATCTGAAGCCCTGAACGGAACCTGATGAGAAGCGAGCGGGAAGACAAAAACATCGATTTTGAGATCGTCTTTTGCGAAAAGATCCTTGCCGAAAATCCGGATTTCCTGGAGGCCCTGGTCGCCGTCGGAGATCTTTATACCAAAAAGGGCCTGCACACCAAGGCCATCGAGATCGACAAGCGGCTGGCCCGGATGCGGCCGGAAGACCCGACCGTCCTTTACAACCTCGCGTGCAGTTATTCCCTGCTGGGTAACGTGGATGAGGCGTTTCAGGTCATGAAGCTGGCCATCCAGTCCGGTTACGACGATTTCGGGCATCTCCTGCGCGACAAGGACCTGGATCTCCTGTTGCAGGACACCCGCTTCCGCCGTTATCTCGAGGACCTTTCTCGCCCGAAAAACCCATGACGACCTCCGACACAGTTCGACAGTATCACCGCGCGCGTAAAATGTGCGCCTATGCCGGCTGGACCCTGGATACCGTGGTGTGGCTGTTGATGGCGGGCGGATTTTCCCTGATGGTCCGCGAAGGGGCCGCCGAATTTTCCTCGCACCAGGCCGTCATCAACGCGATCTACATCACGGTCCTGGCGGCCGGGATGTCCCTCCTGCATTTTCCTCTCCGTTTTTTTCTCGGGTTTATCCTGGAGCACAGCTTCCGGCTTTCCAACCAGACCTTTTTCGGCTGGTGGAAAGACGACCTGAAGCAGTCCGCCTTGGGCTTTGCCGTGATGCTGGTCCTTGTGGAAGTCCTTTACGCGTTTTTGGGCCGCTTCCCGTCGACGTGGTGGATCTGGGCCGCGGTTTTCTGGCTTTTTGTGGCCCTGTTCCTGGCGCGGATATTTCCGCAGTATATCATTCCGCTTTTTTTCAAATATTCCGCTGTCGAGAACACGGACCTGCGCGCCAGGATCCGGGACCTGTTCACGCGCTGCCGGGTCGAGCTAAAGGACGTTTACCTGATCGATCTTTCGACCAAGACCAAGAAAGCCAACGCCTTTGTCTGCGGGCTGGGCAAAAGCCGCCGGGTGGTGTTGAGCGACACGCTGGTGGCGAATTTCACCCCCGCCGAGATCGAGGCGGTTGTGGCCCATGAGATCGGGCACCATAAGCACAAGGACATCCTGAAGATCCTGGCGTTCAACACCGCACTGACGTTTCTGGGTTTTTATCTTTTGGACATGTTATTGCGGGAGCTGCTGCCCCGCCTGGGGGCGCAGCGGCTGGACGACATCGCGTATTTCCCGGTTCTGGCGCTGGCCGCCAATTTCTACGGACTCGTCACGGCGCCCCTGGCCAACGCCTTCAGCCGGCGGATCGAGACGCGGGCCGACCGGTTCAGCCTCGAGCTCACGCGCCGGACGGACGATTTTATTTCCATGATGAAAAAGCTCGGAGAATTGAACCTGGCGGATTTTGAGCCGTCGTGGTTCGATGTCATGATGTTTTACGATCATCCTCCCGTGGGGGAGAGGATCCGGTTCGCGCAGCAATTCAAAATGTCTTAGCCGCAGAAAGGATTCCGCTGTGAATTCGCGTATTTTTTCTTTGGTGGCTGGTTTGTTATGGGCCGTTGCCGCGTCTTCCGCCGGCGCTTCGGAGCCGCCCCGTTACGATATCCGGGCGCGTGTCGACGCCGCTCAAAAAAAGGTTGAGGCCTCCCAGACGGTTGTGTTCACCAACCCCGGCCCGGGCGATGCGGATGCCCTGTATTTTCAGATCCACGCCAACCGCCGGTATACAAAAAAAGAACAGGATTTTGTTTTTCGTTATGGCGGATATTTCAAGATCAATCCCTATCCGGAGAACTTTCAGCAGAGCCGGCTTGAGATCCGGTCGGTCACGTCCGGGAGCCGCGCGTTGCCGTTCGCGGTGGAGGGCAAGGACGAGACCCTGCTCAAGGTGACATTGGACCGCAGGCTTTCTCCCGGGCAGTCCGTCACGGTGCAGTTGGATTATGACCTCACCCTGCCGCACGCGTACGGCCGGTTCGGCTGGCACGAGCAGATCATCAAGCTGTCCCGCTGGTATCCGATCCTTTCGGTGTATAACGGCAAGGGCTGGAACAATTATCCGTTTTATCCGTTCCACCGGCCGTTCTTCAGCGAGGCGTCCCTTTATAACGTCGAGTTGACGGTCCCGGCCGATCAGACGGCCGCTCACACGGGTGTTGCGGGTTCCAGCCGCGAGAACGGCGACGGCACAAAAACCATTTCGCTTTCCACCCCGCAGCCGGTGCGCGAATTTACCATCGCCATGAGCCCGCAGTATGACGTCGTGGAGGAGGAATGGGAGGGGATCAAGATCAAGGTGTATTATCTCCCGGGCCGGCGTTTTGCGGCGGGCAAGGCCCTGTCGTACGCGAAATCCATGATGGCGTTTTACACAAAGAAGTTCGGCCAGTATCCCTATCCCGAGTTCAGCGTGGCGCCCGTCCACCTGGGCTACGGCGGAGAGCAGATGTCGAATTTGGTTTTCATCGACACCCGCGCTTTTGAGATGCCGGGTTTTCTGGACCGGTATTTCGATTTTCTGGTTTCTCATGAGACCGGCCACCAGTGGTTTTACAACCTGGTCGGGATCAACGAATACACCGAGATGTGGCTGGAGGAGGGGATCAACTCGTATTTCGTCCTGGAATATCTGGAATCAAAATACGGCCGCAACGCGTCGGTCCTGGAGTATCCTGCCTGGTTCTCGGATTGGGCGTGGACCGTGCCGGAGTTGACCTTCCGCCGGACGCGTGATGTCCGTTATAAAATGATCACCCGGACAGGGTATGATCACGCCGTGGTCAGCGACCTGGCCAGCTTCAGCGAGCCCAGCAGCATTTTTTCGCTGACCTATGGCAAGGGCGCGGGGATCGCCGCGATGCTCAAGGGCGTTGTGGGCGAGGAGGCCTTTGACCGGATCTTTCAGAGGGTCTTCAAGGAATACGCTTTCAAGAATTTGAGCATCGAAGAATTCATCCGTATCAGCCAGGAGGAAAGCCGCCGGGACCTGGGCTGGTTCTTCCAGCCGTGGCTCTATTCGGACGAGAAACTGGATTATGCCATCGCCAAAGTGGACGGCAAGGAGATCACAATCCGGGAAAAAGGCGGGATCCGGATGCCGTTGCAGATGCAGGTGGACTTCCGGGACGGGACGCAGAAGATCTATGACGTGGACATGCAGGGCAAAAATGAGGTGATCGTCCTCGAGGACAAAAAGCCGGTCAAGCGCCTGCAGCTGGACCCGAAAGATAAATTGCTCGACATTGACCGGACCAACGACCATTGGCCGAGGAAATTCCACCTTCGGCCCGTGCCGTTGTATCTGGGCCTTTATGAGATCCCGGCGCTGATGCCGGAGGATTCCTACAACATTGTCGTGGGCCCGGAGATCTCCAACGGCCTGGGGCTGAAAGCGTCGTTCCAGAAACCGTTCGATTACATCGCTTATGCCGGCACGGATTACGAGTTCGGCGAACAGCTGCACCACTCGCGCGTCGGTTACCGGTTGAACAATATCTTCGAGAGCCAGACCAGCGCGGGGGTCGAGATCTCCAACACCAAGGACTATGAGAACGGCCAGGATGACCTTGCCAGCGGCAAGGTGTATCTGCGCCGCGAGCTGTGGCCGGCCCCGTACAACGTGGCGGACCTGAATGACCATGTTTCGTTATACCTCCTGCGCAACCGCAACATCAACGACGGAGCCGATATCATCTCCGGTCGCGAGGACGGGCGCAATATCGATTACAGCCGCCGCAACGAGTCCATTGCCGGCGTCGCGCTGCATCTGGACCGCTCCGGGCCGTCGCCCGAACCGGTGCGCGGGTACAAGTTGGATGTGTTCGCGGAGAACGCCGGGCATTTTTGGGGCGCGACCCAATATTTTTTCCGCGAGGCGGCGGATGTCAGCGTGTATCAAGCGGTCACGCCCCGCTCGCGGCTGGCCGGCCGGCTGAAGGCCGGCGCCGGGCATCCGGACGACAAGGCGTTGTTCTATCTCGGCGGGATGGACGGCTTGAGGGGGTATGAATTGAAAAGCGTGCGCGGCGCCAACGCGCTTCTGGGCAGCGTGGAATACCGTTTCCCGGTGAAGGACAACCTGAAGTTGCATTTTTTTGATAATTTGATCGGCATTGAATCGATCGGCGGCGTGGTGTTCGCCGACGCCGGGCAGAGCTGGTTCTCGGAATTCAAAAATTCGTCTTTAAAGAGGGACGCCGGGGTGGGGCTCCGCATGACGGTCAACTTCGGATCTCTTCTGGAAAAAGCCGTGATCCGCGCCGACGTGGCCCAGGCGATCAGCGATGACGACGAGGACGATCCCCGGTTTTGGTTCGGGGTGAATCATAGTTTTTAGAAAATGACGACGGTTGGGAGAGTGTGTCCCCTGCTCAAACAGTCCTCGCTCCTCAGCTTTTTCTAAATAAAAGCTGCGGGTAAGCTTCGGGCTGCGGAACTCGCCTGGGACACACTCTCCCAACCGTCTCAAACGCCATGAGGTGAAACATGAAATCCTATCGCGAGGAATTGTGGTTCAACACCAAGACCCGGCGGGCGTATATCAACATCAGCGACAAGGTTCAGGCGGTCATCGACAAGAGCGGGATCAAGGAAGGTTTGTGCCTGGTCAACGCCATGCACATCACGGCCAGCGTTTACATCAATGATGATGAGGACGGCCTCCTGAACGATTACGACGAGTGGCTGGAGAAACTGGCCCCGCACGAGCCGGTCTCGAAATACCGGCACAACAACACCGGCGAGGACAACGCCGACGCGCACATGAAGCGCCAGATCATGGGCCGCGAGGTCGTGGTGGCGGTGACCAACGGCAAACTGGATTTCGGGCCGTGGGAGCAGATTTTTTACGGCGAGTTCGATGGGCGGCGCAATAAACGCGCCTTGGTAAAGGTTATTGGGGAATGAAAGAAAAGCGTTTAGCGGTCAGCGTATAGCGAATAGGGGCAGATTCTGGATTTAAGATTTTCTATACGCTAAACGCTTTACGCTATCCGCTTATAAAAGGAGCTGAACAATGAGTCTATTGGTTTTCGGCACCGTGGCTTTGGACAACGTCAAAACGCCTTCCGGCGACCGTAATGACATGCTGGGGGGATCGGCGGCGCATTTTTCCATGGCCGCGCGGCTTTTCACCGACGTTCATCTGGTCGCCGGGGTGGGCAAGGATTTCCCGGCCGCCCAGCTGGAATTCCTGAAAAAGAAGGGACTGGACACCTCGTCCCTCAAAGAGGTCGACGGCACCACCTTCCGCTGGGAAGGGGAATATAAGAAGGAAGACCTCAACACGGCCCTGACTTTACAGACGCAATTGGGCGTCCTGCAGACGTATGTCCCGGAGATCCATCCGGCCCAGGCCGAGTTTCCCTATATATTCATGGGGAATTATGACCCGGACGTGCAGGCGCAATTGCTTCCGTTGCTGAAAAAACCGAGACTGGTCGGACTGGACAGCATGAACCTGTGGATCAACACCAAACGGCAGTCCCTGCTGAAGCTGATGAAGCAGGTGGACCTGTTCGTGGCCAATGACGCGGAAGCGCGCGCCCTCTCCGAGGAGGATAATCTGATACGCGCGGCCAGGCGCCTGCGCCAGTGCGGGCCGAAGCTTATCGTCATTAAAAAAGGCGAGCACGGCGTTCTGGTTTACAGCGATGATTTCATGTTCTCCTTCCCGGCCTACCCGATCGAACAAGTGGTGGACCCGACCGGCGCGGGAGACACCTTTGCCGGCGGGCTGATGGGATATTTGACCGGCGTGAAGAAATTCACGCGGACGGCCCTGAAAAAAGCGGTCCTGCACGCCACCGTGCTGGCCTCATTCAATGTCGAAGGGTTCGGCATGGAACGGACCGCGCATCTGACCATCGGCGAAGTGCAGGACCGGCTGAAGGATTTTACAAAGTTTATTTCTGTGGTTTGAATCGAAAGGACGTGAACGTGGACGGTTGGATCGAAAAAATCGGATTTGTCGCGGCGGTTGTCCTGCCGCTGTGGAATATTCCCCTGGTCTGGAGGATCGTCAAACGGAGATCGTCCCAGGACATCAGTCTGGCCTGGGCGGTGGGCGTGTGGATTTGCATCATTCTCATGTTTCCCGCCGGGCTCAAGTCGCCGGACGCCACGTGGAGGGTCTTCAATATCATGAACACGGTCCTGTTCACGACCGTGGTGCTCGCCACCCTGCGGTTCCGCAAGGGGCCGGGGCCGGTGGCCCCATGAGCGAAGCCCCGGAGAAGAAATCGTTTCGCAGCGGCATGGTGTCCATCGTCGGCCGGCCCAACGTGGGGAAATCCACTCTGCTCAACCTCCTGGTCGGCGAGAAGGTGGCGATCGTCTCCAAGGTCCCGCAGACCACGCGCAACAAGGTGCGCGGGATTTACCGCGACGAGAGGGGCCAGATCGTTTTCATCGACACGCCCGGCCTGGTCCCGGGCCGGGACAAACTGGACCACTTCCTGAAGAAATCTTCCCTGGAGACGATGCACGACGTGGACTGCGTGATCCACCTGGTGGACACCAGCGAGCCGGTCGGGCCGGAGGAAGAGGAGCTTGTCCGGCGGCTGAGGACCGTCAAGGGCCCGGTCCTCCTCGGGTTGAACAAGATCGATCTGAAGGGCAAGTTCACCCACGAGTACATCGAGCTGTGGGAAAAAGTCAAAGGCAAGCCCGCGACAGAGATCGGCAACCTGATGCCGATCATCCTTTCGGGCAAGACCGGCGTCAACACGGACGATCTTTTATCGCTTCTCTTTGAGCGTATTCCGGAAGGCGAAGCGCTGTATCCCGACGACATGGTGGTGGACGTCCCGCAGAAGATGATGATCTCTGACCTGATCAGGGAAAAGTTTCTCAACATCCTGCGCCAGGAGCTTCCCCATTCCATCGCGGTCTTTATCGAGCACATGGAGCCCCGCAGCGACAAGCTGACGCACATCAAAGCCCTGGTCATGGTCGAAAAAGAGTCTCAGAAAATGATCGTGATCGGCAAGGACGGGAAGGTCCTTAAAAAAGTGGGGACCCAGGCCCGCCGGGAGATCGAGGAGCTGATCGGCACCAAAGTTTTTCTGGAGATCTACGTCAAGGTTGAAAAGAACTGGCGGGACAATGATTCGGTGCTGTTCGACCTCGGATATTATGGCGAATGAGCACATCATTTACGGAGTCCGCAGGACGACGTAAATGATGAGTGCGAACCCGTCGGCTTCGCTCAGGGTGGTTTGGCCCAGAGGGGCCAAACCATTCGCCCTGCTCCGGTGAGCGAGCCTGCGAGCGAACGTTGACGGAGCAGGGCTACAGCAGATAAATCATAATGAAATTATTCCCCGCCTGCACTGTCGCGCAAATCCAAGAACTCGACCGGTTGGCCATTGAACGCTATCGCATCCCGTCGCTGATTTTGATGGAGAATGCCGGACGGGCCGTGGCCGTGGAAACGATGAAGTCTTTGCGTGCCCGCCGCCGGGTATCGGTCGTTTGCGGGGCCGGCAACAACGCGGGCGATGGGTTTGTCGCGGCCCGGCACCTGCTCAACGCCGGCGTTCAGACGGAGATCTGGCTGATCGGACCGCCGGACCGGTTGAAACCAGATGCCGCGGTGAATTTCCGGATCCTCAAGGCGTGCGGGTTTCCGGTCCTGCCGTTTTCGGGCAACCCCCGGGCATTTGAAAATAAAATCCGCCGGGCCGACGTGATCGTGGACGCGATCTTCGGCGTCGGGCTGAACCGCGAGATCACCGGGCCGTTCCGGTCCGCGATCGAAGCGATCAATGCCGCGAGAAAATATGTCGTGTCCGCGGACATCCCCTCGGGTCTGGACGGCACGACAGGACAGGTTTACGGCGTTTGCGTGAAGGCCCGTAAGACCGTGACGTTCAGTTCTCCGAAAAAAGGTTTCACCTTAGGGCAAGGCCCGGCGTTCACAGGCCGCGTCATCGTCGCCGACATCGGCATCCCCGGGAAAATCAAAAAGGAAGCATGGCATGGCCGTTAATAATATCAATATCCATGACGTCGTGGGCCGCTTGCGCCTGGCGCTCAAGGACCTGCCGGACCCGTCGGTGACCCTGGTCGGGAAACGGTGGAAGAGTCCTTTCCTCGTGCTTGTTTCCTGCATTTTGAGCCTGCGCACCAAAGACCAGACCACCCTGCCCGCGTCGGAGCGGCTGTTCGCCCTGGCCGACACGCCGCAGACAATGCTCAAGCTCACCCCCAAACAGATCGAGAAGGCCGTTTATCCCGTCGGGTTTTACAAAACCAAGGCGAGGGTGATCCTGGGGATATGCCGGGACATCCTGGAGAAATTCGGCGGCCGCGTGCCGGACGACATCGAGACCTTGATGACGATGAAGGGGGTCGGCCGCAAGACGGCGAACCTCGTTCTCACGGAGGGATTTCAGAAACCCGCGATGTGCGTGGACACGCACGTTCACCGGATCTCCAACCGGTTCGGCTATGTGAAAACGAAAAACCCGGAAGAAACGGAAATGGCCCTGCGCGCCAAGCTCCCGGCGGAATACTGGATGGAATACAACTCGCTTCTTGTCCTCTGGGGGCAGAACGTCTGCAAGCCGGTCTCACCGCTGTGCTCCCGGTGCCCGGTTTCCGGATTTTGCCAGAGGAGAGGGGTCGGGACAAGGCGGTAAATGTCCTTTCTTTTTGAGTTTCAGGGGTTTTGGCGCGAGAATAATAATATTTTATGTGAATTTTGCTTAATATTTCTTGACAATCATACGGGGGTATGATAAAAAATTGACAGAATAAAGAATTCTTGAATAAAAATTTTTTTAAATAAAACGCTTTTATTGCCCGACGGAAAAAGTGACCGGAAAAAAGACGGGCCACAAGAAATTCAAAGGAGATTTATCAAATTGCAATAATCGGAGCGGATGAGGGAACCTTGAAGCAACGCGGGGTTCCTTTTTTTTGTGCGAAAAATGGGAAAAATCATCGGAATCACATATGATCTGAAGTCGGACTGGCAGTTCAGTCCTGACGACCCGCCGGACGCCAACGCGGAGCTGGATACGGGCGAAACCCTGGATTTCGTCTGCCAGGCGATCGAGGCCGGCGGCCACCGCGTCAAGAGGATCGGGAACGCCCGCAATCTTCTCGCGCAGATCGGGGATCTCGGCGTGGACCTCGTGTTCAACATCTGCGAAGGGTACACGGGACGCAACCGGGAGTCGCAGGTCCCGACGATCCTCGAGATGTACGGGATCCCGTATGTCGGGTCCGACGCCCTGACGCTGGGGATCTCTCTGGACAAGATCGTGGCCAAGAAATGCTTCATCGCCGACGGGATCCCGACGGCCGCCTATTTCGAGGCCTATCCGTGGGACGACCTCAAGGCGCTGAATACGATCGGATTCCCTTTGATCGTCAAGCCGAAGCACGAAGGGTCTTCCAAAGGGCTGAGCGAAAAATCCCGCGTCACGGACCACGAGAGTTTGAAGAGCCAGGTGGGGTGGATCTATACGAAGTATCAGCAGGCCGCGATCGTCGAGCAATTTATCCGGGGGACGGAATTCACGGTCGCTGTCCTGGGGAACAAGAACCCCCAGGCCATGCCGGTCTGCCAGGTGCATCTCGACGGCAGCGTGAACCTGGGAGACAATTTTTACACCCACGCCCGCTTGAGCTATGACGGGCTCGGGTACGTTTGCCCCTCTCCCATTTCCGCCGCTTTGGAGCGCAGGCTGCAGGATTGGTCCGTGCGGGCTTATCAGTCGCTCGGATGTTTGGATTTCGGACGGGTGGATTTCCGTGTGGACGACCAGGAGAATCCCTATGTCCTGGAGATCAACCCTTTGCCGTCTTTGGCCAAAAAAGACGTTTTTAATATATTCCCACAGGTCCTCGGCTCCACATACGAGAAAACGGTCAATCAGGTGATCAACAACGCGCTGGAACGCTACGGCATGACCGGGGACAACGAGAAGCAGGTATCGTCGGTGGGAAGTGCGAGAAACCGATAACGATCCATTTTGAAAAAAGCGAGGGCGAGCGAAAATGAACCCCATCGGAACCTTGGATAAAGATATTGCCTTGTCCGCCAGCCATCTTGTCGCGGAACCGCAGATCCCCCTGAGCGAGGATGAGCAGAGGGTCCTGAGCCACTTCAAGGGCGCGACGGCGCTGGACTGGGAAGACTGGCGCTGGCAGATCCGCAACCGGATCCGGACCAAAGAGGTCATTGCCAAGCTGATGAAGCTCACGCCGGCGGAAACGCGCGGCATCGACGGCGCGGGCGGCAAGCTGACGATGTCCATCCCGCCGTATTTCGCGGCTCTGATCGATCCCGACAATCCGAAATGCCCGATCCGCCTGCAGAGCGTCCCGCAGGATTATGAGCTCCAGACCGCGCCGGAAGAGATGTCCGACCCGTGCGGCGAGGACAAGAACTCCCCGGTCCACGGCCTGGTGCACCGCTATCCGGACCGCGTGCTGTTTCTGGTCAACGAGATGTGCGCGATGTATTGCCGTTATTGCACCCGTTCCCGCATGGTCGGCGACGGCAACCGGACCCTGAGCACCGCGACCTATGAGGCCGCCTTCGATTATATCCGCAAGCACAAGAAGATCCGCGACGTCCTGATTTCCGGCGGGGATCCCCTGACCCTGGCGGACAATCTGCTGGAATACATCATCAAGAACGTGAAGGCGATCCCGCACGTGGAATTCGTCCGCATCGGCACGCGCATCCCCGTGACCCTGCCCCAGCGGGTGACGCCCAACCTGGTGAAGATGCTCAAGAAATACAGCCCGATCTGGATGAGCGTCCATTTTAACCATCCGAAGGAGGTCACACCGCGCGTCAAATACGCCTGCAATCTCCTGGCCGACAGCGGGATCCCGATGGGCAGTCAGACGGTCCTCCTCAAAGGCGTCAACGACAGCCCGGCGGTGATGAAAAAGCTCTTCCATGAGCTCTTGAAGATCCGCGTGAGGCCGTATTACATCTATCAGTGCGATCCCATCCTTGGGTCGAAGCATTTCCGCACGCCCGTTTCCGTCGGCATCAACATCATGGAAAACCTGCGCGGCCACACCACCGGCTACGCGGTCCCCACGTATGTCATCGACGCCCCCGGCGGCGGCGGGAAGATCCCGATCAATCCCAATTACGTCGTGGCCCACGCGGACGGGAAGTACACGATCCGCAATTACGCGGGCGAGCAGTACACGTATTACGACCCGTAACCCTGTCGATTTTCCAGGATTAGATTTGCCACCGGCAGGGATTATTTTGCCTCTTCTCCTTACAGAGAAGAGGCTTTTTTTCTCATTCCCTTATCCCAGCCTCGCAGATTGAGAGTCGCCTCAACCTGCGAGGTTGAGGAGGGGGGACCAGAGATGGCACTTTACATTTAGGGAAAGTGTAATATAATAAATCCTTTAACAGGCAGTTTCACCACAAATCCATCGCAAAGGCGGGTGATTACAGAAATGGTCGAAGTCAAAATTACGGACAAAAACGGCTTTGAGAAGGCCATGCGCATCTTCAAGAAGCAGTGCCAGAAGGAAGGCTTTCTCGTCGAGCTCAAAGAGCGCCGCTACTATTCCAAGCCGTCCGAACGCAAGCGTCGCAAGAAATAACAGGGATCCGTCATGCCGGGCAAAAAGCGTGTGGCGATTTTGGTTGAGGAGCAGTACCAGGTCCTGGAGGTCTGGTATCCGCTTCTGCGCCTCCGGGAGGCCGGGATCGAGGTTCACTTGATCGGCAGCGGCACCCGGGAGACCTACCCCAGCAAAGAGGGGTATCCCGCCAAGGTCGACAATTCGATCGAAAAGATCAAAGTCACGGATTATGACGGCGTCATCATCCCCGGCGGCTGGGCCCCGGACTTCCTGCGCCGCCATGAAAAGATCGTAAATTTCGTCAAACGGCTTTATGTGGACGGCCGGCTGGTCGCCTCAATCTGTCACGGCGGCTGGCTGCTCGTTTCCGCCGGCGTTTTGAAGGGCAACAAGGCCACGTGCTTTTCCGCGATCAAGGACGACATGATCGCGGCCGGAGCCAAATATCTCGACCAGGAAGTCGTGGTCGACAAGAACCTCATCACCGCCCGCAAGCCCGACGATCTGCCCAGGTTCATGCAGGAGATCATCACGTTCCTCGAAAAAAACTGACATTTTTTAATCCCTTCCCCTTATGATCAAAGTCAAGCGCGCCCTTATCAGTGTTTCCGACAAGACCGGGATCGTGGAGTTCGCCCGCGGGCTGAAGGCCGCCGGCGTGGAGATCCTGTCCACCGGAGGCACGGCCAAGATGCTGCAAGATTCCGGCGTCCCGGCCCAGGAAGTCTCCGAATACACGAAATTCCCCGAGATCCTCGACGGCCGCGTCAAGACCCTGCACCCTTCGATCCACGGCGGGCTCCTGGCCCTGCGGGACGACCCCTCCCATATGGAGCAGCTCAAAAAGCACCAGATCGGGCTGATCGACATGGTTGTGGTGAACCTGTATCCGTTCGAGCGCGTGAGCCAGAAGGACACCGTGTCCCTGGACGAGGCGCTGGAGAACATCGACATCGGCGGGCCTTCCATGCTGCGCTCCGCGGCGAAAAATTTCAAAAGTGTTGCCGTGGTGTGCAATCCCCAGAGGTATAAAGAGATTTTGAAGGAGCTCGATACCAACAGCGGGCTTTTGTCCGACTCGGTCCTGATGAATCTCGCGGCCGAGGCGTTCCAGATGACGGCCCGGTATGACGGCATCATTTCCGATTTTCTGAACAACCGGCTCAAGGGCCACAGCTTTTCCGGCCTGCCGAAAGAGCTGACCCTGCGGTTCACGAAAGTCCAGGACCTGCGTTACGGGGAGAACCCCCACCAGTCGGCCGCGTTTTACCGGGACAAGGACGAGATCCTGGGGCTGGCCAAGATCCAGCAGCTGCACGGCAAGGAGTTGTCGTTCAACAACCTTCTGGACCTGAACGCCGCGGCCGAGGTCATCAAGGACTTCGAGGAACCGGCGGCCGTGGTCATCAAGCACAACAACCCGACGGGAGTCGCGCAGGACGAGAACCTGGCCAGGGCCTATGAGCTCGCCTGGAAGTGCGACCCTCTTTCGGCGTTCGGCGGCATCATCGGCCTCAACCGCGCCGTCGACGCGGCCACGGCCAAGGCCATCCTCAAGAGCGGGTTCATGGAATGCATCATCGCCCCGGACTATGAGCCCGGAGCCCTCAAGCTTCTGACGGACAAAAAGAACCTCCGTCTGACACAGGTGAAACTCAAAGACCTGCGCCATCAGGGATACGATTACAAACGCGTGACCGGCGGGCTCCTGCTGCAGGCCTGGGACGAGAAGCATTTGCGGCCCGAAGACCTCAAGGTCGCGACCAAAACGAAACCCACCAAGGCCCAGCTGGCCTCCATGATGTTCGGGTGGAAGATGATCAAGCACATCCGCTCGAATGCCATCATCCTCGTCAAGGGCTGCCGGACCGTCGGCATCGGCTGCGGCCAGACCAGCCGCGTGGAAAGCACGGCGATCGCCGTCAAGAAAGCCGGAAAAGACGCGAAAAACTCCGTGCTTATTTCCGACGCATTCCTGCCGAAAGCCGACAACGTCACGGTTGCCGCCAAGGCGGGCGTGCGCGCGATCATCCAGACCGGCGGATCCATCGCCGACCCCGAAGTGATCAAGGAAGCGGACCGCAAAGGCATCGCCATGGTCATGACGGGCGTCAGGCATTTTAAACACTAATAAGCACATGACTTGCGGAGCCGTAGGCGAACGTAAGTCATTCGTGCGAATTAGCCCCGCAGTTTTGATTTGCGCCAGCAAATCATGCGGGGTAATGGTTGAAGCATCCGTGGTCAATCCCAACCATGCCCACCCCTCGCGAAATCAGATCTTACTTCGACACCTTCACCAATTACGAATCCCGGCCCCTCACGGCCTCATCCGCCGATTTTCAACTCAAGCGCGTTGAAGATGTTTTGTCTCATCTGGGCGATCCTCACCGTTCCTTGCGTTGTCTGCACGTGGCCGGCACGAAAGGCAAGGGCTCGACGTGCGCCTTCGCCGCGTCAATCCTCCGGGCCGCCGGATACCGGACGGGGCTGTACACGTCGCCGCACCTGTTCGACCTGCGGGAGAGGATCCGCCTCCTGAAGCCGCAGGCCCGGGAGCCGTCGGGAGACCTGTTCCCGGACTGCATCAGCGAGGAAGAGCTCGCGGACGTGGTCTCGGAGGTCCGGCTCATTTTGGAAAAGTTCCGCCAGCCCGCCGGTTTGACGTATTTTGAAGCGCTGACCGTCGTGGCCCTGCAATATTTCCGGAGGAGCAAAACAGACGCGGTGGTTTTGGAAACCGGCCTGGGCGGGCGGCTGGACGCGACGAATGTCGTTGACGCCGATGTCTGCGGATTGACGCCGGTCAGCCTGGACCATCAGGGATTCTTGGGCGGATCGATCCCGGCCATTGCCGCGGAAAAGGCGGCGATCATCAAGACCCCGCGGCAAAAGGCGGTGATCGCTCCGCAGTCCGACGAAGCCATGGAGGTGATCCTGGGCCGCTGCCGGGAGATCGGGGTGAGCCCCTGGCTGGTGGGACGTGATATCCGTTTTGAGATCCGGGAAAAACTTTTGGGACATCAGTCGCTGGATGTGACAACGCCCCGGGGCGAGTATCGGAACGTTTCGATCCCGCTGGCCGGCCACCATCAGGCCGCCAATGCGGCCATGGCCGTGGGTATGGTAGAATTGTTGGGTGATGCGGGCTTCCGCGTCAGTCCCAAAGCCGTGGAGGAGGGACTCCGGAACGCGGTTTGGCCGGGCCGGTTTGAAGTGGTCCACCGTGATCCTCTGGCGATCGTGGACTGCGCGCACAATCCGGCCTCCGTCCAGGTCCTGGTCAAGACCGTCCTTGAACTGCTGCCGGGACGGCGTCCGGTCCTCATCCTCGGCGTGTCCGCGGACAAGGACATCGCGGGGATGTGCGCGGAATTCCAGAAAATTTCTGATATCGTCATCGCCACGCGCTCCCGTCATCCCCGGGCGCACGCGTTCACCGGGGATGAACTGAAACGATGGTTTCCCGGCAAGACAACGAGCCTTGCCGATGATCCGTCCCAGGCGGCGTCCCTGGCCGTGAGCAAGGCCGGTTCCGGCGGGGTCATTCTGGCGGCCGGTTCGGTGTTCATCGCCGCGGAAATCCGGACGCACTTTTTGAATTTTTGAGAATGAAAGGGTGAGGCATGTATCAACTGAGAAATCCTGACGACACGATCGCCGCGGTCTCCACGCCGATGGGGACCGGCGGGATCGGCATCGTCCGGCTGAGCGGGAGACAGGCGCTGGATGTGGCCGGACGGATCTTTTCCGCCAAGAGCGGGAGGAGCGTCGCCGAATTTAAATCCGCCACCGTTCATTACGGCTGGATCGTGAGGAACAGTGAGATGTCAGATGTCAGAAGCCGGAAGATGGACATCGTTGACGAAGTGCTGTTGACCGTCATGCGCGGGCCCCGCAGTTACACGGCCGAGGACGTGGTGGAGATCAGCTGTCACGGCAGCGCCGTGTCCCTGAAAGCGATCCTGACCCTGGCCCTGGAGAACGGGGCGCGGCTGGCCGAGCCGGGCGAGTTCACTCAAAGGGCATTTTTGAACGGCCGGATCGATCTCACGCAGGCCGAAGCGGTGCTCGACATCATCAACGCCAAGACGGAAACTTTCCTGCGCGTCTCCGCGAACCAGCTCAAAGGGGAGTTGTCCTCCGAGCTGGAAGGCATCCGGGAACGGCTGATGACGGTTTACACGGAACTGGAAGCGGTCCTGAATTTTCCAGAGGACGACATTGATTCCGCCGGGAAAGAGGCCCTGCGGCGCGCGCTGTCCGAGGCCGAGGCCCGGATCGGCAAACTTCTCCAGACATCCGGGCACGGCAAGATCCTGCGCGACGGCATGAAGATCGTTATTTGCGGAAAGCCCAATGTCGGGAAATCGTCCCTGCTCAACGTCCTTTTGAGGGAATCCCGCGCCATTGTCACGCCCATCGCGGGAACGACGCGCGACCCGATCGAGGAATCCGCGCAGATCAAAGGCATTCCCTTGCGGCTCGTTGATACCGCCGGGATCCTGGAGCCGCGGGACATGATCGAGGAAGAGGCCGTCCGCCGCAGCCGTCTGTTGATGAAAAGCGCCGATCTGGTCCTGCTGGTCCTGGACGCCAGCAGAGAGATGACGGCGGAGGACAAGTCCATGATCGACGCGGTCCAGGGGCAGAATGCGGTCGCGGTCTTGAACAAATGCGATCTCGGGCGCAATATCCCGTCGGACGAGCTGGAGAAGACCTTCCCGGGACGCAGGGCCGTGGCCGTTTCCGCGCTGAAGAAGACCGGGATTGAGGACCTGGAGGAGGCCATTGGGAGCGCTGTTTTGCGCGGCGAGCCGGCCGATGCCGGCGGCGTGCTGGTGAGCAATGTCCGGCACATCCAGGCGCTGACCGCGTGCCGGGCGTCGGCGGGCAAGGCCGCGGACCTTCTGCAACAGGGCCTGTCCGCGGAATTTGTTTCGGAGGAGATCAAAACGGCGGTCAACGCGCTGGACAGCATCACGGGGCGCAACGTGGACGCGGATCTGCTGGACAGGATTTTTTCGGATTTTTGTATCGGTAAGTGAAGCGGCGCAAATCGGAATGCGGGAAACGGCCAGGGGGTTACTCCCTTGGCCGTTGTTTTTTCTGCTCTTCCAGGGCGAATTTGTAGACGCGGTAATAGAAATTCATGAATTTTTCCATGAGGGCGTCGTCCCGGACGATCGCGGTGACCTGCGGGTCGTTCAGGAGTTTTTGCAGTTGCCCTTTCTGGACATGCTCCACAAGGGCCTGATTGTCGGCCAGGGCCTGGATTTTCTCGTCCTGGAAGAAGTCCTGGAATTCCTGGGTCGAGGACAGCTCTTCCATTTTTTGGGGATCTTCAAAGACCGCCATGGCCGACAGGTTGTTTTGGATCCATTCTTTCTGCGCGATCACTTTTTTTTCCATCAGCGAAAAGGCGAAAGACCTCTGGACGTCATCCTGGACCTTCTCGATCCCGTAAAGCTTCATGGGCGCCAGGGTCAGGGAGATGACGATCAGGACCGTGATCCCTCCCTCCCAGGCCAGCCCGAACAGGCTTCCCAGCAGACGGCTGTACCAGATGCAATAGTCGCGGTAATTGGGGTCGACCGTGCGCTTGGCCATGCCCAGGAGTATGTGCGCCAGGAGTGTCGCCACCAGGGTCCCGACCGACACAAAGGCGGCGGCCTTGACGATGTTGTGCGTCAGATCGTAAATGAAGACCCCGATGACCGTGCAGATCAGCAGGCACAGCGGCGCCAGGATGGTGCGCAGAAAACCGCGGCGCCAGCCGTTCAGCAGGAAAAAGAGGAAGAGACAGAGAAGGACGATGTCGGTCTTGGTGTACATGGCGGCATTTTATTCTAAAAGTAGTATATCTGAAAGAATTCTTCCGATGAAGTGATTTGCGTTTTTTGTGCCTTCGCCGTTGCCGCGTCCGGGCCGGGGGTCAGGGACGGTTTTCGTTCAGGGTTCGATACAGCTTGCGGCCGTCCAGGATGTAAACCATCTGCTTGGCCCGGTCCTCGTTTTGAAAATGTCCGAGGATCAGGTCCCGGTAGGTGCAGATCTCCTCTTCCTGGTTCCAGTACCGGCTGGCGGCGAACGGGCGGAAGACAGCCGCGGCCCAACTGTCCAGTTGCCCCGTGCGGAGCAGTTCCGTCAATGCGGGGTCTTCCCGGTAGTCCTCCATCGCGCAATTGCTCCAGATCACGTTGCCGCTCACCGGTGGAATGAGAATGTATCCGTCGCGCGCGTCCCGGAGAGAGGTGATCCCTTTGAACCGGATCTTCTCCTTGGAGCGGGGGTTGTTCATCATGTCCGCAACGTTGATATTTCTCGGATGGTTTTGGTAGACGAGGACCTCCTCGATGCCGTTCCGGTCCAGCCAGCGGCGGATTTCCGCCGTGAACATCCGGGAAGGGAGGATGTCGCCGGCAAGCACAACGATGTTAAACAGGGCGTGACAGGCCAGGAGCGCCGCCAATCCTCCGACGGCGGCTTTGGCCCGGACCGGCGCCGGGAGGCGCGTGTCCTTCCGGATCAGGAAAAAAGCGTAGGCGGTCAGAAAAACGATGCCCGGCATCCAGGAGAAATAGTTACGGCCGAATTGGGACACGTGGGCCGCTTCCACCAGGACGGGCGTGGACCAGCAGACGAGGAGGGCCCCCGCGGTGCGGATGTCCCGTATGGCCCGCCGGAGAAGATAAACCGAGGCGAGCAGGAAGGCCGGGAACAAAAACGGCATGATGAGAAGAAAATATTTTATGATCCATCGCCATCCCGCCCCGCGGAAATAATAGTCTCCGGAATCGTAGGGCGGTGGGAGATAATGGCCGATCGCGTTGTGATAGAAATCGAAATGGTTGCCCTGGCTGCTGAGCGCGAGGAAACGGGACGCGGAAGAGAGATAGCGTAAAGGATCCGGCCAGGTGAACAGGGTCAGGACACAGAAAACCCCCGCGCCGATGAGCAAAAGAGCGCGCAGAATATTTTTGGGGGCAGGCCGGGGCCGTTCAGACAGTTTGAACAGAAGCGCGGCAAAATAGGGGAGGTAAATGATCGCGGTCGGCGATGAGAAAAGCATGAATCCGGTTACGACACCGCCGAGCAGGTAGAAGACGGCACGCCCCCGCGCGTTCAAAAAAAAGGCGATGGCGGCCAGGCCGTTGAACAGGACCAGGGGCTGGTGCGCTCCCTGGAGGCTGTACAGGACCGGCCAGAAGGACGCGGCGAACAGCGCCGACGCCGCGAACCCGGACAGAGGATCCAGCAGGCGCGCGGTGATCGTGTAAATAAAGAGGGTGGAACCGAAAACACTCAACAGGAGGAGAAGGACGTTCGGATACAGACTCTCGGTGTCATTGAGAATTCTTTGCATGACGGCAATCCCCAGGACCAGGGCCTCCTTGCCGTGCATGTTCAGGCGGTGGATGGGCGTGTCCGGCAGTTCATGCATCCGGGAAAGAGCGGGGAGCTCGAACAGCCGGGCGGCGGTGGGGACATAGGGCTTATACGAATCCGACGGCCAGAAATTGATCTCGCGCGTCGTCCAGGCCAGCCAAACCAGGATGAGCCCGCCGGCAAGGACAATCGCCGGAAAATATTTTTCTTTTGTTTTCATGCAAAGCCCTTTGCCTCTGTCCTTACAGCCCGGAGGGCTGGCCCGGCCCGAACGGCCGGTCTTCGCGGAGGAACCATTCCTTCTGCAATTTCGCGGCGTCCAGGATAATAACGCGGCCTTTCCGCCGGTCTTCCCCGGATATCCTGCCGAGAATCAGGTCCATGTAGGTGCAGATCTCTTCTTCCTGCGCCCATATCCGGCTGGACGCCAGCGTCGGGAAATCCCCGGCCACAAACCGGCCCAACCGCCCCGAACCGTAAAGCTGTGTCAGATACGGGTCCCTGTAATAATCGTTGTCGCGGCATTCTTTGTAAATGTTCTTCCCCGTGATGGGCGGAATGAGGATCAGTCCGTCCTTGGCTTCCCGGAGGGTGTTGATGTATCGAAAGTTGATTTTGTAAGGCTGCTTGGGATTGTTCAGGAAGGCGATGAAATTGAATTTGAGCGGATGGTACTGGTATGTGTAAACATTGAGCACGTTGTTTTCTTGGAGCCAGCCGTGGATCCGTGTTGTGGCCAGCCGGGACGGGAAGACGTCCGTCAGGAAGATGTACGCATTATGGGCGATGTGGCCGGCGAGGACAAGGACGGCGATCCCGGCCAGCGCGGCCCGGAGCCGTTTCCCGCCCGGCGGAAGACGGCGCCGGATATCATCCGCGGCGAGGCAGACAAGCCCGATGATGCCGAACAGCCAGGAAAAGTAGTTGCGCCCGAACTGCGCGACGTGGCTTGTCTCCACCGCGATCGGCGTGGACAGGCTGAACAGGATGATGAGGAGCCAGAGTTTCCGGTTCACGCCCCTTCTGAAAAAATAGAAGACCGCCAGCACGTAGGCGCCGAATAAAACCGGCATGATCAGAAAGAAATATTTCAGGACCCAGGGCCAGCCCGCCCCTCGGAAGTAGGGAGGGATCGGGCTGTACTGGTAGACGTAATTGTGGTAGATCGCGAAGTTGTTGCCGTACTGGCTGAAACGGACATAGGCGATGAATTCCCTCAAGCTGTGCGCCGGGTCGGGCAGGGTGAAGAGCAGGACCACGGCCAGCACGCCCGGCAGGACGAAAAGCATCCGGAGGGCCGCTTCCTTCCCGCGTTCCCCGGCGGGGATCTCCGCGTCATAAAAAACCGCGCGGACGAAAAGGGCGGCCCAATACGGGACATAAAGGAAAGAGGTCGGGGAGGAAAAGACCATGAACCCGAAGAAGAGCCCGGACAGCAGATGGAAGATCCTCGACCGGCGGCTTGCCAGGATAAAATACGCCGAGCCCAGGAAGGCCGCGAAGACCAGCGGCTGGTGCGCGCCCTGCAGGCAGTACATATAGGGCCAGAATGTTCCGGTGAAAAGGGCGAACGCCAGCACGCCGGCGAACGGCCCGGCCAGTTTTCGGAAAATGCCGTACAGGAACAGGGACGAGGCGGCCACGGACATCAAAAGCAGGAGGACGTTCGGATAAAGGCTGTCGATGTCCCGGAGCAGCCGTTGGAGGACCGCGATGCCGAGGATCAGCGTTTCTTTGGCGTGCATGGTGATCCAGAGCGCCTGGTTGATGGGGATGCTGTGGATCTCGGAAAAATAGCGGGTCTCGAACAGGTGGCTGGCGGCCGGGATGTAGGGGATGAACGAATCGGACGGCCAGTAATTGATGTAAAACGTCTGATAGGCGAGGATCAGGAAAATGGCCAGTGTCGTGGCAAGGACGAAGAGGAAGGTAAGCCGCGGTTCTGTCGGGGAAGGCCGGGCCATCGGTTATCGGTGGTGGTCTGGGTTCAGCGAGTCTTCTCCGTGGCGCTCTTGGAGGCCTTGGAGCCGGAGATCGTGGTTCCGGATTTCCCGGTTGTCTGAGATTTGGACGAGGACGAGGCGGCCTTGAAGATCAGAAAAGGAATGTAAAAAACGCCGAAGCAGAAGATGATCAGGAACGGTGTGACCAGGAGGATCTTGGCGTAAACCGGCAGGCGGAACTTCGGTTGCTGGGCCTGCTTGCGCTGCATGGCCAGATATTCTTTGTAATCGACCTTTTGAGCGCCTTTGGCCTTGTATTTATCTGTTAAATCAACTTTTTTTTCATACACCATGGGTTCTCGGCTTTCCGCGGATGATTGTCCCGAAAAAAGTATATCACTTACGATAGGGAATTCAAGAGAGAATAAGGGAGACTTTGCCCTGGAGGCGGACAAGTCCGGGCCCGCTCCTCGGATGAGGACTTCGGGCGCGGAATTGTTCTTGATTTCAGAGGGGCGCCGTAATAGAATACAGTTAAGCCACGGAGGAAGGGGATCCCCCATGCAGGTTGAACAAGATAAACGGACGTTTGATCGATTTTCCGCGAGATTTCCTCTCAAGTATAAACACTCCCGCAATGAATTTGGAACGGACGTTTTCCTCCGGGACGCGTCGGCCGAAGGCCTGAAGGTCGCCACCAAAGAGCGGCTTTTTCTCCACGACAGCGTTTCTCTGGAAGTGAAGCTGCCGGACAGTTTCAACCCCATGACCCTCAACGGCCAGGTGGTCTGGGTCAAGAGCAAGTCCCCCGATCTCTGGGAAGCCGGACTCCGGTTTCACAAGATCAATCTCATGGAAATGCAGAGGATCTTCAAGCTAGTTGCGCAGGACTGAACCGCGGGCCTAAGCCTGCGGTTTAGTCCCGCTTATTGATTACCCCTGCCGCGTTTCCCGCCGTTTTCCTGATTATTTTAAAATTTATTTAATAGGCATTTTTATTTCTTTATAAGAAAAATTATTATGAAGAGATGTCCGGCACCGGACCGCCTCAAACAGGGCGGGGGCCCCATAAAAATCTTGACCGGTGTTTTTCTGTATGTTACACTCCCCCTAATTTCCTTGAAGCCCACGAGATCGTTTTTTTTGAGTTGAAGCAAAACATTTTGGGAGGGCGGCGTTTACGGACCTTCCCGCGGGTTGGGATTTTTGAAAATACGGGGAACGGCGCGGTCAACGGCCTTTTCCCGATTCAACAAAAGAATCTCCTGCCATGAGCAAAAACCGGATTTTTGCCGTTCCCCTTCTCGCCGTCCTGATCTTTCACGGTTGTTCCCAACCCCCCGCACAAAAAAATACCCCTCTCGTCATCTGGCACTGGATGACGGACCGCCACCAGGCCTTTGAAACCCTCGCCAGGAAGTACGAGGAGCAGACCGGGGTCAAGGTCCTTTTTGAGCTCTACGCCCCCTCGGACATTTATTCCCAGAAGGTCATCGTCGCGGCCCAGGCCCGGGTCCTTCCGGACATTTTCGGGGTCCTCGACAAAAAGTCGGTGTTCGCGTCCTTTATTGAGAACGGATTTGTGGCCGATCTGACAGATGAATTCGCCAAAGACTCGGGCGCGTGGGAAAAAGTGATTTTCCCCAAGGCGCTCGCGGTCAACCGTTTCAACGACGGCAATGTTTACCGGATCAAACCCGGGATCTACGGCGTCCCGATCGACGTCACGAATATCCAGATGCTGTACAACAAGAAACTCCTTCAGAAGGCCGGGATCGCGGACCCGCCGGCCACGTTCGAGGACTTCATCGAGGCCGCCGCCGCGCTCAAACGCGTCGGGGTGGGCGGGCTCGTCTCCGGATGGGGAGAGCTGTGGATGGTCGAGTGCTTCGCCTCGAATTACGCGTTCAACATCATGGGCGAGGACAAAGTCCTGGCCACGTACCGCGGGGAGGTCCCGTACACCGATCCGGAATGGATCCGGGTTTTTGAGATCTTTCAGACGCTGAGCCAGAGCGGCGCGCTGGCCGAGGGGATCGTGACCAAGACCAACAAATACGCCGAGCAGGATTTCGCCCTTGAGCGCGCGGCGTTCGCCTTCAACGGCTCCTGGTGCGTGAACGTTTACAAGGACATGAACCCCGACCTGGAATACGGGGTCATGTTGCCTCCGGCGGCGGGCTCGGCATATCCGATGAGGATCTGGGGCGGGGCCGGCTCCTCGTTTGTCGTCAACGATATGTCCGGGAACAAGGAGAAGGCCGTCGCCTTCCTGCGCTGGATCACGGCCAAGGAGCAGCAGACCTTTCTCGCGGAGGAGACCAAGAACCTCCCGTCCAACAAGGAATCGCTGGCGTCCATCCCGAAGATCCTCTCCGAATTCGCGGCCACCATGGACTTCACCACCCACCGGGCGCTGTGGGAAAACAACGAGGACCCGGTCGTACTCGAGGCCTTCAACAAGGGCGTGCAGTCCATCGTCATCGGCGAGAAGACCCCCCGGCAGGTGGCCGAGGACGTGCAGAAGATGAAGGCCCGCCAGATGGAAAAATTGAGAAACAAGCGTTAAGGCCCCATGCCCAAACCGTACCCCTCATCAATCTGCGGACCGCGCGTTCTTGAAAAATTCGAGAACTTCCTGTTCATCGTGCCGGCGGTCGCCATTTTCGCCGTTTTTTATATCTATCCGTTTTTCGACATTTTTCATCTGTCCCTTCAAGAATGGAACGGGATCAGCCTTCATCGCGATTTCGTCGGCCTGATGAATTTCCGGGATCTCCTGGACGACAAGTCCTGGTGGAATTCGATCGGCAACGCGGCGTTCATCACGCTGATCGCCCTGACCTTCCAGAACGCCGCGGCCTTTGGGCTGGCGCTCGCTTGCGACCGGGACATCAAGATGAAGCAGTTTTACCGTGTGGTCTTTTTCATCCCGCCGGTCCTCTCCGAGGTCGTCGTCGGTTTGATCTGGCAGTGGATCCTGTACGCCGGAGCGCAGGACGGCCAGCAGATCGGGCTGTTGAATTATACGCTCGTGAAAACAGGCCTTCCGCATCTGGTCAATGACTGGCTGTCCGATCCCGGGACGGCCCTGACCTGTATCGCCGTCGTGCATTCGTGGAAAGGGTTCGGCTGGGGCTTCGTCATGCTTTTGGCGGGGTTGCAGATGATCGATAAAGAGCTTTATGAAGCGGCGCGCGTGGACGGCGCCGGACCCTGGGGCGTGTTCTGGAACGTGACCGTTCCCAACATGCTGCCGATGATCGTTGTCGTCATGATCCTGACGATCCTGGGGTCCATGCAGGTGTTCGTCCTCATTTTGTCCATGGCCGGGCAGGGGCTGGTGGATTACACCTCGGTGCCGGTCACGCGGATCCTGGAGTCGATGACATCGACCAACCGGTTCGGCTACGCCTGCGCCCAGGGCGTCGTGTTCGGCCTGATCCTGGTATCGGTTTCCTTCGCGCTTAAGAAATTGTCAGACCGGATGAAAGTTTAATGAGCGCATCATTTACGGAGCCCAGAGGGCGACGTAAATGATTTGCGCGAATTAACCCCTGCTGCTTCGCAAAGCGAAGCAGCAGGGGTCATGAGTCCCATTGGAGCCGTAGGCGAACGCAAGTTTGTCGGGCGCCTGCCTGCCGGCAGGCAGGAATTAACCCCGCAGGTTCCCGCCGAAGGCGGGATGCGGGGTCTTCAGGGATGACAGCAGAGGCAAGTTTTTCAAGGAGTTCTTCATGATGAGCCAAGACCGCGTCCTCCGTATCGGAAAATCAGCGGCGATCCACGCCTTTTTGCTGCTGTTCGCCCTGATCTGCCTTTTTCCGCTCTTCTGGATGCTGCGTTCGTCCCTGATGACCAATGAAACCATCTTCAGCGACAAATCGCTCATCCCGGCGGAATTGAATTTTCACAATTACACCACGGCCTGGACCGAGGGCCATTTCGGGGTTTATTTCATCAACAGCCTGGTCTACACGGGCGCGGTCGTGTTCGGGATCGTGATCATCGCGTCTTTGGCCGCGTTCGCCTTTTCACGGCTGCGTTTTCCCGGCCGGGACATTTTTTTCTACATGTTCGTCGCCGCCATGATGATCCCTCTGCCCGGAAGTTTCGTCCCTTTGTACGTCCTGATGAACAAACTGCACCTGATCAACACCCGCATCGGGTATATCCTGTGCATGATCAACGTCGGGCTGTCGCTGAGCATCCTGCTGTTGAAAACGTTTTTCGACAAAATGCCTTCGGACCTGGAAGACGCGGCCCGCATTGACGGATGTTCCAAGCTGGGGATCTGGTGGCATGTGGCCCTGCCCCTGGCACGGCCGGCGATCGCGGTGGTCGTGATCTTCAATTCTTTGATCGTCTGGAACGAATACATCCTGGCCACGCTCCTTTTGAATGACAGGGGCCTGATGCCTCTGCAGAGGGGGCTCATGGTCTTCCAGGGATCGCACAGCGTGGATTATCCTCTGCTCATGGCGGGGTTGACCATTGCCGCCGTGCCGATCATCCTGATCTGCCTCCTGATGCAAAAGCACATTGTCAGAGGTTTTCGCCAGGGGCTGTTGTAGCCGGCGGAGCGGAAATGAAGCGCCTTTAACGTTTATTCATTCATAAGGAGCCTTTTCAAAATGTCCCAGCCTTATCCTCTCAGCAAATCGCTTGTTCTCTTTTTCATCCTCGCCGTCGTCGCCGGCGCGTCCCCGCGGGTGTTTTCACAGCCGGCCGGGAACGCGGAAATTCCCGAAGCCGTTCTCCCGGAGGTCAACGGCGTTGTCGCGGACAATCCGCCCTCCCCGGAGCCCGTCCCGCCCGCCGGCAAATCCCCGGCGGAGTATCTCCGCCAGGCCTGGAAACTGTCCGGCCAGACCAAATGGGACGACCTTGTCTCCCTGGTGGATGAATGCCTCGGCCTCTACGATCAAAAGGCGCGCGAACAGCAGGCGTCGCTGGCGGGTTTTCCTTCACGAGGCAGGGAAGCCGATTACCAGGTCCTCAACGACGTCGGCACGATCCTTTTCGTCAAGGCGGAGTTCGTCATGAACCAGGGGCGCAAGGACGAGGCCATCGCGCTGTTTGAGGACATCATCAGGAATTATCAGTATGCCCAGGCGTGGGACCCGTCGCGCGGCGCGTTCTGGTCCGTGGCGGAGAAAAGCCAGGCGAGCATCGACGTCATGCTGGGGAAGGTCAAGGATGAGCCGGATACCATCGAGAAAAGGATCCGGACCCTGCCGAGCCTGCACGCCAAAGGGACCGCGAGCATCATCGACTACACCAAGTACGGCGAGTTCATCGGCGTGGGCACGGAGAATTATTCCTACAAGGTCAACGACCCGGCCGCCCTGTCCAAGGCCGTGGGCGAGGGGATCTATCCCAACACCGGCGCGATCCTCAAGAACCCCGGTTATAAAAAAGCCAAGGCCGAGGGCCGCCTGGAGGGGAGTCACTGGGATTACGTTCACAGCGACGACCTGGAGGCCGCCTATTACAAATGGGCCATGGCCAGCGAGCCGTGGGGGATCAAGCTGTTCTATCTCGGTATGATCTTTGAAAAAGCCAAGATGTACAGTGAGGCCCTGAAGTCGTATCACGCGATCGTCGTGCATTTCCCGAAAACGGTGGGCTGGACCTACTGGCAGACCCCGTGGTATCCGGGCCAGGCCGCCATCGCCAAGATCAAGCACCTCGTCCGCTCCCATCCCGAATTGAACCTCAAGGTGAAGTGGATGAAGATGGAAGTGAAGAACGGGTTCGACAACGACATCACCAACGACCGGATCATCACCTACCCCGGCGTCGTCCAGAAGAACACCTTTTGGGATTCTTTTCGCGAAAAATTGAACCTGGATTCGCCGTACGTGCCGTTGCGGAAGATCGTCAAGACCGTGGGCAGCGGCAAGGTGAAGCTCGTTCAGTACGACAACGGCCATTGGCAGATGATGGTGGACGGCAAGCCGTTCCTGCTCAAAGGCGTGACCTATCATCCCACCAAGATCGGGCAGAGCCCGGACAAGGGAACGCTCAAGCCCTGGATGAAAGAGGACAGCAACAATAACGGCAAACCCGACGGGCCGTACGATGTCTGGGTGGACAAGAACCGCAACAACAAACAGGACGCGGACGAGCCGGTGGTGGGCGATTTTCAGCTCTTGAAGGACATGGGCGCCAACGCGATCCGCGAGTATCACCAGCCCGTCGAGCCGGATAAAGAGGTCATGCGCAGGATGCATGAACAGTACGGCCTGTATCTCATCCTCGGCGATTTTCTCGGGAAGTACGCCCTCGGCTCCGGGGCCGACTGGGACGAAGGCACGGATTACGAGAATCCGGTCCACCAGAAGAACATGATGGAATCCGTGCGCAAGATGGTGCTGGCGTACAAGGACGAGCCGTACATCCTCATGTGGGTCCTGGGCAACGAGAACAATTACGGGGTCGCTTCCAACGCCGACAAGAAACCGGAGGCGTATTTCAAGTTTGCCAACGAGGTCGCCAAAATGATCAAGGCGCTCGATCCCAACCACCCGGTGGCCTTCTGCAACGGCGACACGCTTTACCTCGACATTTTTGCGAAGCACGCGCCCGACGTCGACATTTTCGGGGCTAACGTCTACCGCGGGGATTACGGGTTCGGTTCGTTCTGGGAGCAGGTGTTTGACGCCACGGGCAAGCCCGCCTTTATCACCGAGTACGGGGCCCCGGCCTACGCGCGGCATCTTACGCTCGACGAGGGCGAGGCGGCCCAGGCCAACTATCACATGGGCAACTGGATGGACATCGAAGCCAATACGGCCGGCCGCAGGGAAGGGACGGGAAACGCCCTGGGCGGGGTCCTGTTCGAATGGGTCGACGAGTGGTGGAAAAACTACGAGCCGTTCTATCATGATAAGAAATCCGACGCGATCGGCCCGTTCCCGGGAGGATATTATTTTGAGGAATGGTTCGGCATCACGGGCCAGGGCGACGGGCAGAGCAGCCCGTTCCTCCGTCATTTGCGCAAGGCCTATTTCACCTACAAGCAGATGTGGAGCAAGCCCTACCCGCCAAAGAGCCCCGGGAAGGCGGCGTCCCGCGTGTTTTTGTTGATCGCGGCGGTCCTGATCGGGTTCGGCATCGCCGCCTTGCGCAAAAGCCGTACCAGGTAACTGTTGGCAAATAAAAAAGAAATGTGCTAAACTTGGTGAGTCTTTGGGGGGGGGGAAGCGTTTTCCAGCTTAATGGTCCGGGATTTCACCGGAGTCATCCATAAATATGATCATCAGCAACCGTTGTCAAACCAGAGGAGGATCAGTCATGAACGTAGTAAAGGGAGTTTTGGTTTTTGCCCTGTTGTCGGGGGGGCTCACCCTGTCGGCCGGACCGGCCGCCGCGGCGTACAATTACGGGGATTACCGTTCGGTCACGCTCGTCGGCAAGGCCTGGAAGGCGCTTGAGGAAAACGACCTCGACGCCGTTTTGGCTTACACCAATAAATGCCTGGAGCTTTATGAAGGTCAGGCCAAGAAGATGCAGGCCAGCATGACGGACTACGTCGAGGGCACAAACGACAAGATTTTCGCCATGTGGGCGCTCAACGACGTGGCCACCGCCCTTTTTATCCAGGGCGAGGCGTACCGCAAGGCCGGGAAAACAG
The DNA here is from genome assembly GCA_030688425.1 of Candidatus Omnitrophota bacterium. Classification (NCBI taxonomy): domain Bacteria; kingdom Pseudomonadati; phylum Candidatus Omnitrophota; species Candidatus Omnitrophota bacterium. Next base: position 161,881 of record JAUYIB010000016.1, read on the forward strand.
ACGAGGCCAAGGCCGCCTACAACCGCGTTGTCAAGGAATTCACGTTCGGCCAGTGCTATGACGTCGGGGGGTGGTTCTGGAAGCCGGCCGAGGCCGCAAAGGAAAAGATCTCCATGATCGAGTCCGGCTCCACGCTGGACTTCGGTGATTACAAGTCCTCCACGCTCGCGACCAAGGCCTGGGAAGCCCTGAAGAACCAGGACCTGGCCGGGGTCGAGGCCTATTGCAACAAATGCATCGAGCTTTATGCCGACAAGGCCAAAGAGATGCAGAGCTCCTTGAGCGAGTATCCCTGGGAATCCAAGGAGACCATTTTCTCCTATTGGGCCCTGAACGACGTGGGCGCCTGCCTCTTCATCAAAGGCGAGGCCTACAAGAACGCCGGCAAGAACGACGAAGCCAAGAAGGCGTATAAGGAATTGGTGGACGGCTATTTTTATTCCCAGTGCTGGGACCCCGGTCCTGATCCCGCAAACGCACCCGGCTGGTTCTGGAAACCCGCCGAGGCGGCCCAGATGAAGCTGGATGAGTTGGCCGAGAATTAATCCCGCTTCGCGGGCTTTCGCTCCGGCGAAAGCCCAGGGAGAGAACCTAAGGCCGTCGAGCCGTGGGGCTTCAGCCGGCTGTTCTGCTAACGGTTTTCACGGACGTCCCCAATGTCCCCGAACGGATGCTGGGGACGTCCTTATTCCATTGATCCGCAAGGATTTTTTAACCAAGTAAAAAAGGATGCTTGAAGTGAAAAGATTGATTCTGTCCATTGCTGTTCCTCTAACGATCCTGGCCGCGGCCGGGTGCGGGAAGCCCCAGCCGGATCAAATGTCCTCCGGAGACGCCGTGACCGCGTCTGTAGCGGCCTCGGAGACAGGGACCACGGAGAAAAAGTTCCAGCCGTTCGTGATTTATAAAAACAAAGGGACCCGTGATAACCATTTTGTCCCATCGGGTTTCATGCCTAACGGAAAATGCATGACGTTTGAGGACACCTGGAAAGAGAACTGCCATGACGGGTCTTCCTGCATCAAGATCGTGTATGACGTGGCCTGCTCCCGAGAAGACCAGAAATGGGTGGGGATCTACTGGCTGAACCCGGCCAACAATTGGGGCAGCCGCAAGGGCGGGTTTGACCTGACCGGCGCCGAACGGCTGACCTTCTGGGCCCGGGGGGAAAAAGGCGGGGAGCGGATCGAGGAATTCAAGATGGGCGGCATCACCGGGGATTATCCGGACACCGACACCGCCGTCATCGGCCCGGTGATCCTCACCAACGAATGGCAGCAGTACACCATTGACCTGCGGGGCAAGGACCTGACCTACGTGAGCGGCGGTTTCGGCTGGTCCACCAACGTGGATGTCAATCCCGAGAATTGCGTGTTCTATTTGGACGAAATCCAGTACGAATAAAAGCCGTTTCACGGCCGGGCCTTTCTTTCAAAAACCCCGCGGAAAACCGCGGGGTTTTTGTTTGTCTTCCCCCTTTCCGGGACGGCCCGCCGGAAGATCCGCCATTTCTTACCCATTCTCCCCCAAAGTGATCCGAAGCCCTTTCTGCCGCGCAAAACGCCGCGCAGACGCAGAAATAAATTCTTTTTTACTTGTATTGGATATTATCCTTTGTTATATTCATAATTATAAAATCACCGTTTGAATATTTTTATTTTCGGAATAACGTGACGAAACGATGAAAGAGAGACGGTATGTCCCGTGCCGCACGGCTTAGTCTCGGCATTCTGGTTGCCCTTCTGATCGGATCTTTCCTTTTTGCCGGGCTCACGTTATCCCAGAAGCTCCAGCTGGAGCAGGAAAAGCAGGGGCTCCTCAAGAACATCGACGAGTACCAGCTCAAGGAACGCAACCTCACCCTCGAAAAGAACCAGCTCGCCGCAACACTCAAGGACGTCGAAGCCAAGAAGAACGAGCTGGAAAACAAGCTCGGCGGCCTCGACACCAACATCTCCAGCCTCAACGAAAAGCTGGAAAAATTCAACAGCGAAGTTGAAGAGCAGAAGAAACAGATCGAGACCCTCCGCGCCGAGCGCGACAATCTTTTGGTCAAGCTTGAAGAGAAGCCGAAGGAAAAAGTCGTCTTCAAATATATCGAGAAGCCGGCCGATGAGACCGCGCCGCCCGCCGGACAAGAGACCGGCCCGGCCGCTGCGCAGCCGCCCGCCCCGAAACCCGCCGACAAACCCGAACCCGCCGTTCCCGTCATTGATGAAGGGGACGAATATTGGGCCGCTGTCCTCAAGCAGAAGGCCGCGCTGGAGGTCGAGCTCAATAACGTCAAGGACGAGCTTTCCAGGAGCCAGGTGGAGCTCGGCGAGCTGAAGAAACAGAACGGCGATCTGCAGTTGGAACTCAACGGTCTGAAAGGCGACAAAGAAACCATCGAGCGCGAGATCAAATACGGCCAGGACCTGGCGGACACGCTGTCCCTGGACCTCGCCCGCGCCAAGAACGACAAGAAATTCATGGGCGACCGGCTGGACCGGATCACCAAGGAGAACGCGGGCCTGCGCCAGCAGATCAAGGAACTCACGTCCACCAAGGTCGCCCTGGAAAAGAGCATCGTGAAGCTCCAGGACGAAAAGAAGTCCGTTGAGAAAAGGATGGCCGAGACCGAGAACCTGATCCAGAACCGGATCGACGAGATCTGGAAGATCAAGGAGACCCTGGAGAAGAGTTTCAAGCCCGCGGCCAAATCGTCCAGCTCCAGCTCGATCCAGCTTCCACCGATCGTCGTGAGCGCCCACGGGGGAGACAGCGTCTCCCCGGTCTCCTCCGATGAGCCGCCGTCCGCCGAGGCCGGGGCCCTGGACGGCCGCGTGGTCAGCGTGAACGCGGACAACAATTTTGTCATCGTGGACGCGGGAGAATCCGCCGGCATCAAGATCGGCGACATCCTGCACGTTTATCACGGCAGCGAATACGTCGCCGAGCTGTCCGTCATCCAGGTCCGGAAGGACATCGCGGCGGCGGATATCCGCGAGAAAGCCGCCGAGATCCAGGTCGGCGACAGCGTCCGGTGACACCCCCGGTGTTTTCCTATGCCGAAAAAACCGAAAAATATCAGCATTGAAGACGTCGCCCGCCGCGCCAAGGTTTCCATCACCACCGTCTCCCGCGTCTTAAACAACATCCCCACCGTCAGCAAGGACAACCAGTCCCGCGTCGAAGAGGCGATCGCCCATCTCAAATTCAAGCCCAACGTCAGCGCCCAGCGCCTGGCCACGGGCGTGACCAACGCCCTGGGGCTCGTCATGCCGGGATACCCGGGGATCTTCCACTCCTTCTACGCCGTCGAGATCATCCGCGGTATCGGGCATTCCTGCGAGATCCTCAAGCTCGACCTGGTGTTCCATATCACCAACGGGCTCAATCCCATCAACACCAACAGCGTGGGCGGCATCATCTTCGCCGACATCATCGAGAACCGCAAGCAGGTGGAAGCGGCCCTGGATGCCGGGATCTCCTGCATGGTCATCAACAACATCGTCGAGGATCTGCCGGTGAGTTATATCGGCATCGACAACCTGGCCGGCGGGTTCGCGGCCGCGGAGTATCTGATCAACCTGGGGCACACCCGGGTCGCCACCGTGACCGGGAACACCCAGCAGCAGGCCGGCGGCCAGCGGCTTGAAGGGTACAAAAAGGCGCTCAAGAAGAACAATATCCCGCTCAATAATGATTACATCGTGGAGGGCGATTATTCCCGGCGCAGCGCGCGCGCCGCGGCCGAGAAGCTCCTCGCCATGCCCCAGCCCCCCACGGCGATTTTCGTCGCGAGCGACGACATGGCCATGGAGATCGTGGCCTACGCCCTGGAGAAGGGAATGAAGGTCCCGGACGACCTGTCCATCATCGGGTTTGACGACAACCCCATCTGCCTGTACGGCCCGGTCGCGCTCACCACCATGAAACAGCCGCTGTTCGAGATGGCCGAGGAATCGGTCAAACAGCTCAACGCCATCATGACCGGCAAGAAAAAGGCGCCGGCCAAGACCGTGCTTTCCCCCCAGCTGGTCATGCGCGAGTCCTGCGCCCCGCCGAAGAAATAACCGCGCCCGATCCCTCGGGTGTTGACAAAATTTCCAAAACAGGGTATTTTAGGATTCAAACCGGAAGAAGCCCGGGGGGCTTTTTCGACCCAGCGGAGAAACGGAAATGAGCAAGCTCATCGCCTTCGTCATGTACCTTCTGTGGACAGCCACGATCATCGCCGTCCTGGCCGCGACGTTCACCAATTTCCATTATGAAGACTTCAACCTCCTCGCCCTGCTTTTGCTCATCGTCACCCTCACCAACACCTTTTTTGTCGTCACCAGAGGCAAATAACCCCCATGTCCCATCATCGATTTGACTGCGTTGTCATCGGCGCCGGACACGCCGGCGTTGAAGCCGCCCTGGCCGCCAGCCGCATGGGCTGCAAGACCGCCATGGTCACGCTTTTTGTCGAGACCATCGGCCAGATGAGCTGCAACCCGGCCATCGGCGGGGTGGGCAAGGGCCAGCTCGTCAAGGAGATCGACGCGCTCGGCGGGGAGATGGGGCTGGCCGCGGACCGCACCGGCATCCAGTTCCGCCAGCTCAACGCCTCCAAGGGGCAGGCCGTGCGTTCCTCGCGCTGCCAGAGCGACCGCAAACAGTACAAGCTTTACATGCAGAAGGCCGTGCGGGACCAGGACAACCTGACCGTGATCGCCGACGAGGCGAGCGAGATCCTGGTCTCCGGCGGGCAGGTCACGGGACTGCGGACCGTTTCCGGGCTGACGCTCGAGACCCCGGCGGTCGTTGTCACGACCGGCACATTTTTGAAGGGCCGCATCCACGTCGGTCCGACCATCACGCCCGGGGGGCGCATCGGCGAGCCGGCCTCGGTGCGGCTCGCGGACAACATCAAGGACCTGGGCTTTGAGGTCGTTTTCTTCAAGACCGGCACGCCGCCGCGGCTCGACGGCAAGACCATCGATTTCTCCCGCATGGTCATCCAGCATTCGGACGAACGGCCTATCCCGTTCTCCTTTCGCACGCCGTTCATTCCCAGGGAGCAGAAACTCCTCCCGTGCTATCTCACGCACACCGGCGAGCGCACGCACGAGGTCATCCGGAACAATTTCCACCTGTCGCCGATGTATTCCGGCCAGATCCAGGCCACGGGCGTGCGGTACTGCCCGTCCATCGAGGACAAGCTGAAGAAGTTCGCCGACAAATCGCACCATCTCGTGTTCCTGGAGCCGGAGGGGCTGGACACCGACGAATATTATCCCAACGGCATCTCGACCGGCCTGCCGGCGGAGGTGCAGGAAGAGTTCGTGCGCACGATCCCCGGGCTGGAGAACGTCCGCTTCGTCCGCCACGGGTATTCCATCGAGCACGGGGTCATCCCGCCGACGTCCATCACGCCGTTCATGGAGACAAAGACGGTGAAAGGGCTTTACCTGGCCGGGCAGATCAACGGCACCACGGGATATGAGGAAGCGGGCGCGCAGGGGCTTTTGGCCGGCATCAACGCGGCCTTGCGCGTGAAGGGCGAGGAGCCGTTTGTGCTGGGACGGCATGAGTCTTACATCGGCGTTCTCATGGACGATCTGACGACCAAAGGCACGGACGAGCCCTACCGCATGTTCACCTCGCGCGTGGAGCACCGCCTTATCGTGCGCGAGGACAACGCGGACAAGCGGCTCGCGTCTTACGGCCGGAAGTTCGGGCTTTTGTCCGGCGAGGATTTCGCCAAGGTCGAGCGCAAATACGCGATGATCGGCAGGGAAGTGGAGCACCTGAGGTCCACCCGCGTTTATCCCGGCTCTCCGCTGGACGAAATCCTGGAAGCCAACAACAGCCAGCCGCTGCGCCAGCCCATCCTGCTGAGCGACCTGCTGAAGCGCCCCGAGATCCGTTATCACATGATCTCGGCGTTCGACGGGCTTCTCAAGGATTTTCCGCCGGAGGTCATCGACCAGGTCGAGTATGAGATCAAGTATGAGGGCTTCATCCACCGCGCGCTCAAGAACGCGGAGAAGTTCAAACACCTGGAGGCGATCCGCATCCCGGGGGACATCAATTACGACGGCATCGGCGGGCTGTCCATCGAGATCCGGCAGAAGATGAAAAAGTTTTCCCCGCTGACGCTGGGGCAGGCCAACCGCATTTCCGGGGTGACGCCGGCCGCTATCACCATCCTCATGATCCATCTGCGTAAGTTGACCTATCAGAGGAAGATTTCCCGCGAGACGCCGGGGCTCCCTGACGTTTGAATTGACACGTCTTTCCGGACGGTGTTATAATCCTTTAACTTTGGCGCATGTCCTATCGGGTTTAATCAAGAGTGAGGGAGGCAAATTATGAGCACAAACGTAGCCGGCAACATGAAGATCGCCAATAATATCGTCGAATTGATCGGCAAAACGCCGCTGGTCCGCCTGGGCAAGATGAACGCGGGCTGCCACGCCGAGATCATTTTGAAACTTGAATATTTCAATCCATTAGGTTCGGTCAAAGACCGCATCGGCTGTGCCATGATCGAGGCCGCGGAAAAGGCCGGCAAGATCAACGCGGAGACCATCATCGTCGAGCCGACCTCCGGCAACACCGGCATCGCCCTGGCGTTTGTCTGCGCGGTCAAAGGGTACAAATTGACGCTCACCATGCCAGAGACCATGAGTTTGGAACGCCGCTCGCTGTTGAGGGCGCTGGGCGCGAACCTGGTCCTGACCCCCGGCTCCGAAGGCATGAAGGGCGCGATCCGCAAGGCGCAGGAACTCGCCGCGTCCGACAGCAGATATTTCGTCCCCCAGCAGTTTGAGAACCCCGCCAACCCGGAGATCCACCGCAAGACCACGGCCGAAGAGATTTGGAACGACACGGCCGGGCAGGCGGACATCCTGATCTCCGGCATCGGCACCGGCGGGACCATCACGGGGATCGCGGAGGTCATTAAAAAGAGAAAGCCCTCGTTCAAGGCCATCGCGGTCGAACCGGTCGGCTCTCCGGTCCTGTCCGGCGGCCAGCCCGGCCCCCACAAGATCCAGGGGATCGGCGCGGGGTTTGTGCCGAAGATCCTGAATACCGGCATCATTGACGAAGTGGTGCAGGTTACCAACGAAGAGGCCTTCGAGCACGCCAAGCGGCTTATTAAAGAGGAAGGCATCCTCTGCGGGATTTCTTCCGGCGCCGCCGTAAGCGCCGCGCTCAAGGTGGGCCGCCGTGAAGAGAACAAGGGCAAGATGATCGTTGTGATCATCCCCAGCACCGGCGAGCGTTACCTGAGCACCGATCTTTTCGCGGAGTATCGCGGGTAATGAGAAATTCCCCACCACAACCCCGGGGGTTGTGGTGGTCGTAGAAAGAAATTAGGAGGGGCAGGCTTTCAAAAGCCTGCCCCTTTTTGTATAATGTAACTGTCCCTGTCTCAACCATTTGCCAACCCCGGGGGTTGGTAGAGGTCCGATTTATGGCAGATTTTAAGAAAGTCCTCGACAGTCAGACGGTCCGCTTCATCCTGTTCATTTTGCTCCTGGTCGGACTCGTGGGGGTGGGGCGGTCCCTGGAGATGGACGTGGAGCGGCTCAAGGTCCAGCTTTTGCAGTATCCGCTCTGGCTTTCGGGGATCGTTTATATCCTGTTTTACGTGGGGCTCACCCTGCTGATCTGGCTGGGGCCGAAGGACGTGTTCCGGATTTCCGGAGCCCTGCTCTACGGGCCTTACATCAGCACGGTCTTCGTCACCATTGCGGAATTGATCAGCCTGGTCTTCCTTTTTTATATGAGCCGCAAGCTCGGGCGCGGGTTCGTGGAAGAGAGGATGAAGGTCAAGTCCGGCGACATCGAGAAGACGAAAAAAGAGGTAGGCTGGTTCAACGTCTTCACCCTGCGCATCAATCCGCTGGTCCCTTACCGCTTTCTCGATCTGGCCTACGGGCTGACAAAGATTTCCTTCAAGAAATATTTCCTCGTCGCGCTGTTCTCCTCGCCGCCGAGGATTTTCTGGCTGCAGTATATCCTGGCCGGGGTGGGGACGCTCGCCCTCAAGGACCTGGCCGCGATGATAGAGTATTTCCAGAGCAAGCCGGAGGTGTTCCTGGGCAGCTGCGTTTACATGCTGTTTGTGATCGTGGTGAGTGTGATCGCGGTGGTGAGGAATGTGGTTCTTGCGAGGAAGGCCCGCCGGTCCGCCTAAATTTTTATCCCCAGCGCCAGGTCCAGGACGATCTCCGCCATCATGGCCGCGCAGGCGGTGACCCTCGGCGCCATGGGCGGGTGGCCATGCGCCGTGTCCGTGCAGCGGTCGCCGATGATGGTGATGTTGCCCACGGTCTTGATGGTCATGGGTTTTTTCTCCATCAGCCCCGCCATGCCGATCCCACTGACGACGTGTTTCACCTTGTCGTGATAGTAATCCACGAGCTTGTATTTCCATTCCGCCTGGTCGAACGCCTCCACGACGTAATCACAATCCTTGAAATAGAGATTCCCGGTCTGCGTGTTCCAGTGGACCTGATGGATGGTGATGTCCGCGTCCGGATTGATGGCGAGAAGCCGCTCCTTCAGGATCTCGACTTTCGGGTGGCCGATCTCCTCCAGGTAGTAATGCTGGCGGTTCAGGTTCGACGCGTCGATCAAGTCCTGGTCCAGGATCTCCAGCCGCGTGAAGCCGGAACGCACCAGGATCATCGCGCAGTTCGAGCCCAGCCCTCCGGCCCCGCCGATGCCGACCTTGACGGACTGGATGGCCTTGAGCTGGTCCGTCGTGAGGTAGCGGAGCAGGCCCTGTTCGAAGGCGTTGTAAGTTTTTGTCAGGGATCCGGGGTTCATTTCAGATTACCGAAATAAAGTTTGTCCCCCCGCATCGTGTGGATCAACTGCAAAGAGGTCTTGACGATCGGGAGGAGCTCAATGTCCTCGCAGGCGATGATGTCGGCCGCGGCGTCTTTGCCGTAGGGCTTGGCCGCGGCGCAAATCTTGTAAGAACCGGATTTCGCCAGCAGGAGCGCGCGGCCTTCCGGGCTGGTGCTGGTGTGGCTGACCGCCGCCTGCCGCAACGCTTCCGCGTCCGGAGCGGCCTCGAACGTCACGCCGGCCGGGATGAGGAATATCCGGATCTCCTTTTCCGGATCCTGCGACAGCATGTGGCTGTCATCAGTTTCCGTCAACCCATACGCCTGGATCTCCAGGACCGCGGAGTCGGGGAGCGTCTCCTCGTTGGGCGCGCTGATCGCCAGGGGCAGAAGGAGCGAGGAACACAGCAGGGCGATAAGGGAAATCATTTACGGCCTCTTTTTCGTGTAGAAGAACTGGAACAGCGTCAGGGTCCATGCCGTGCCGATCACGACGTGGGGGACATAGGTCGGATAGGTGTTGTCGATGAAGATCCGTTTCAAACACCAGAGCGCCCAAAGATGCCCGCCGATCACCGCCCCTGCCAGCCCCCCGTGCCAGAACTCCGGCTTTTTTCGCAACAAAGACACCGACACCGCGATCCCGAAGACCGCGATCCACGCCGGAACAATGCCCCAGTAGAGGAATTCTTTGGACATGGGTTTGTTAAATTAAGAGTAAAAGGAGCACAAGTACGCACGGACACAGGTCACAAGTCAAGAATTCAAGTTACGTCGTGTGTCCCCCGATGGTGTTTTTGTGCTTGTAGTATAGCGTACCTAAAATTATCCGCCTTAACATACGGACAAGTAAGAGTTCCGGCAAAAATAATACCTCGCCCATCAAACTCTACCCATATTTTTTCATTTTGGATTTTCTTTATCACACCAAAACTCCTTAGTGGAATATTTGGAAATTTTCCCACAGAAACAACCTGATTTCCGACTTTGAGATTATATATATTTTTCATCCAAATTTCCTATAGAAAAAAAATCGAATTTATTGTTCTCCTTTGGGATAAAGACGCAGCTGGCATAACCGTTGAACGATACCAAGTCAAGAATTCAGGTTGCGTCGTGTGTCCTTGGAATTCTTCGGTTTTGAAGTCTTTTGAATATCGGCCTCGTTTACTCATCAGACACCTCCTATCGGTTATTGTATCCGATTTTTGGTGTCCGTTAAAGCGGGGGTATCTCACCCCTTCAGTTAACTGCCCTATCCCTTTTTAGGGACTTCCCCCTGCTTTCCCACCCGCTGATATATGCTATTCACCCCATCCCTTTTGAGTGGCTTCGTTTAACAATATATCTCTAGCTTGATCTTCCGTTAATCGGTATTTCTTTAATAATTCGGAATATTTAAGATAAAAAAGCTGGTCCCCATATTCTCGCTGGTTATCATCCCATGGATTAGGATATTTCTTAATAGCTTCATTATCTGCCCAGGCACTTAATTTACTACGCTCGGTTACAAACATTTTCCGCTGGTCCTCACTTAACCCAAACTTTTCTTCTGGCGGCAAACTTCGGGCTCGAACTCTCTCATCGATAATATTCCGATCCGGCGCAATATTTTGTTTAACCATTCGCCCATTAGAAAAATTAATTTTTATAAAATCCCAAGCGTCGTTTTTACCAATTAATTCGACTTCGCCAGAAACTAGTGGATATGTTTCTTTTATGACCCCCAAGATTTCTTTGGGAATATTTTCGGCTTCGCTAAAACTTAGTTCCTTGCTATTCCTATTCATAAAAATCAAAAGCTGTCCCATCCGATATTGGCCAAAAATTCGCTCAAAGTAAATTCCTTCCTTTGCAGCGATTGCGTTAAGCACTGTAGTGATTGATTGATCACAATTAGCAGTTTCTATCGTTGTCGTGCCCCTCTGGAATTTTTCATTTGGGACAGAAGCGGATGTAATGATAGGGAAGGAAATGGTTATTCCGTAAGCTAGAATTTGCAAGATTATTAAAACAACCCCCCTCCTTAATGAATGCTTAATAAACTTTATTCCTAACGGGGGGAAATAAATCTGGTTATTTGATATATTATTTTTCATAATTGCTCCTAACGAGAAGGGGTCAGTCTGAGCTAACCCCGCTTTAACGCGAAGCAGCGAGCTTCCCCAGAACGCTTCTAAATCGCCTCTTTATTTCCAACCCCTTTCACCAGAACCGTCCGCGCCGTCCTGCGTACGTGCGTACTTGTGTCCGTGTGCCCCTTTACAAAAACTCTACTCACCCATTCCCAATCGCCCTCCAATCCGTGAACACGGGGTCGAAGTGGCGGGTTTTTAGCATGTCCACGATTTCGGCCACGCTGCGTTTGTCCTCGATGTCGAACTGGGGGTCCTGGTCTTCGGGTGATTTTAAAGTATAGCCGCCGACGGCGGTATTGGAGCCGGCGGAAATCTTGGTGACGCCGATCTCCAGGGCGTGGTCGCGCATGCGGGCGTCTTCGCGGGTGGAGAGGTTGATGCCGGCGCGCGGGAACAAAAGGCGCGTGAGGCAGATGATCTTGATGAACGTGACGTCGTCAACGTCGCAGACCGCGAATTCCCGGCCTTTGATTTTGCGCAGTCTGGGAAACGACACGCTGTATTCAACGCCCGGATACGCCTTCTCCATATAACGCAGGTGGCGGTAGAGGGCGAGGAGGTCTTCAGCCACGTCCGACAAGCCCAGCAAAATCCCCATAGAGAGGTGCCGGATGCCGCCTTGCGCGGCGCGCTCGGGCGTGGCGTAACGGTATTCGTAATCCGCTTTTTTCCCGGAGAGGTGGACTTCCTGATACCGGTCGCGGTCGTAAGTTTCCTGATACACGGTGATGCCGTCAACGCCGTGCAGGTAAAGGTCTTTGTATTCCTCTGCTTCCATGGGATGGACTTCCAGGGCGATCGATGCGAAATGCTGTTTGGCCGCGGACACGGCTTCCTTTAAATAGGAGGTGGGCGTGACGTTGTAGGATTCGCCGGTCAACAGGAGGATGTTCTCGATGCCGGTCTTGGCCACAGCCGCCATTTCGAGGTGCATCTCATCGGGGTTGAGTTTGACGCGCTTGATGCGGTGGTGGCTGTGGTAGCCGCAGTAGGTGCAGTGGCTGCTGCAATAGTTGGACAGATAGACCGGCGCGTAGAGCGAGACGGCCCGGCCGAAATACTGGCGCGTGAGCTGTGCGGATTTCTGCGCGAGCTTCTCCGTCTGCCGCGGGTCGGGGTTGGAAAGGATGTCTTTGATTTCCTTCAGAGTGATCATAACTTGCGTGGATTAAACCTGTTGCCAACCCCGGGGGTTGGTAACAGGGTGGTTGGGAACTTTTATTCGTATAAAAATCCCGTCAGCGGCGAAGACGCGTCGGCGATCGTTTTCTGCGCGGGAAGTTTGCTCAAATATCCGAGGCGGCCGGCCTTCACGGCCATGGCAAACGCCTGGGCGAGGAGCGCCGGATGTCCGGCGGTGGCCACGGCGGTGTTGGCCAGCACGGCGTCGGCCCCCATCTCCATGGCCTCGGCGGCCTGGGACGGAGCGCCGATCCCGGCGTCCACGACGATCGGGATATCGATCTCGTCAATGAGGATGCGGATGAATTCTTTGGCCTTGAGCCCCTGGTTGCTGCCGATCAGGGAGCCGAGCGGCATCACCGAGGCGGCACCGGCCTTGACGAGCTCGCGCGCGGCGTAAAGGTCCGGGGACATGTAGGGCATGACCACAAAGCCGTCGGCGGCGAGGATCTCGGTGGCCTTGATGGTCTCTTGATTATCAGGCAGAAGGTATTTGCTGTCGTTGATGACCTCGATCTTGACCCAGTGGCCGCAACCGGATTCGCGCGCGAGTTTGGCGATGCGCACGGCTTCCTGGGCGTTGCGGGCGCCGGAGGTGTTGACCAGAAGGGTGACGTTTTTCGGGATGTATTCGAGGATGTTGTCTTCGTGGCGCTCGAGGTCGATGCGGCGGAGGGCCACGGTCACGATCTCGGTCTTTGAAGCGGCGATGGAATCGGCAAGGTCGGTCTTGCTCTTGAACTTGCCGGTGCCGAGGAGGAAACGGCTGGTGAAGGACTTGCCCGCGATGGTGAGCGGGGTGTCCTGGATCTGCGCTGATTTTTGTTCTGTGGTTTGCATGGAGGAAAAATTCATGGGTCCTGTCCCGGCTTGCCTTTCGCCGGGGGTGTCAGAAGGCGCGGGGGCAGCTCCTGCTCAAACAGTCCTCGCGCCTTAGCTTATTCTACATGTTTTGAGGTAAGCTGCGGGCTGCGCCTGCCTGCCGGCAGGGAACTCGCCTGAGACGCCCCCGCGCCTTCCTCAAGATAAGATTGTAATGCCGGGCCACCCATTTCTGGATGGAAGTTTTTTCTATCCGCTAAACGCTATCCGCTAATCGCTGATTCAACCCCCGCCCACGAAACTGACCAGCTCGATGATGTCGCCGTCTTCCACCGTGGTTCTATCCCACTGGGAGGCCTTCACGATCTCTCCGTTGATCTCGGAAATGACGCGGGAGCTGTCCTTGCAGAACATATGGACGATGTCCTTAAGGTTCGTAGGATTGTTGAGCTCTCTGCATTGGCCGTTGACTGTGATTTTCATGCGTTTCCTCACTGTTTGAACGATTCCCAAAAAGTCGGCAATTGGGAGCGGAAAAAGGAAGTCTGAACGAGCAGAAACAGGGGGATTTTTTCCGTAATCCGACAGCCATTTTAGTGCAGATTGGACAAAAATGCAACTGTCTTGAGGGGGCCGGGGGTTATGTTTAACGGAAATACCTTTGTCGCCTCACTCCGCGGGATGACGCGGGCGAAAAGTTATCGCCGGCATCAAAATAATTGAAATTTCATTGACTTGTGTAATTTTAAATAGCATAATTGCAATTGATTGATAAACAGGGATCTTCGGAACGGAGGTCATGCGGTTGTCCACCATGGAAAGGCCTGTATTTACGCGACATGAAACACATTCCCGCCGAGAATGTTCCAGACATTCTTCCTGTCTTTCGATGTTTAATCATCCTTTCAAAAATTCTCTGAATCGCCGGGAACGCGCGTCTTCGGCCCATTTTCCAATTTGAAAAAAATGTAGATTTTGAATATACTTTGGTGTATAACAATCATTTAATATCACATGTGGCAGGCCGGGGGAGACGTTAAGCGCCGCCGGTTTCGGGGACGAAAACAACCAACGTTAAAATATTTACAAGGAACAGGAATAAAATGACGACAGAAGCAACCAATAAGGCGTTCGGATACCAGTTGTTATTGGATCTCTACGGTTGCAAAGAGGGCGCGTGCGACGATCTGACGCTGTGTTACAAGTTCCTGGACGAAAGCGTGGCGGCCTTGGGGATGGAGAAACAGGCCCCGCCGAACATCTTCCGCAGCGATGACAAGCTTTTCCCGGACAAGGCCGGGCTGTCGGGATGGGTCCCTTTGATCGAGAGTTCGATCGTGATCCACACCCTGACGGTGAAGAACTTCATCTCGGTGGACGTGTACTGCTGCAAGAGTTTTGACGTGAAGGTCGCCAAGGAGCTTTGCCGCAAGTTTTTCGCGCCGAAGCGCATCGACGGCCAGTTCATCGAACGGGGATGGGATTATTACAAATCGGACTCCGACCATCACACCGTGACGGTCAAGAAGGCCGAATCCAAGAGCCCGGAGATCATCATCCACAAGAAGGAAGCTATAGCCGTATAGTTTGGCGTTAAGATAGGCAATACAACCAGGGGAATGGACCGGTAGCATCGGAAAATTCCCCTGTTTTATTGAAACTCGAAATACGAACCAACGGGACATCAAATACCAAACCTGAATATCGAAACCCGGAACAAATACAAATGTTCAAAATTTAAATGTTCAAAACACTGCCGTTTTGAATTTAAATCATTCGAATTTTGAGCTTGTTTCGAATTCCGTGTTTCGGATTTAGGATTTCCTGAAAATCATGCCCTATTCCACCCACGACATCCTTCGCGTCGAAGAAAAATGGCAAAAGATCTGGGCGGAGAAGTCCGTCTTCAAGGCCGCCATGGATCCCGCCAAAAAGAAATATTACGTCCTCGAGATGTTCCCTTACCCGTCGGGCAAGATCCACATGGGGCACGTGCGCAATTACACGATCGCGGACGTGATCGCCCGGTTCAAGATGGCGCAGGGATACAGCGTCCTGCACCCGATGGGCTACGACGCCTTCGGCCAGCCGGCCGAGAACGCGGCCATCAAGCACAAGACCGATCCTTCCAAGTGGACGTATTCCTGTATCGACCAGATGCGCGAGGAGCTCAAGCGCATGGGGTTTTCCTATGACTGGGACCGCGAACTTTCCACCTGCGACAAAGAATACTACCGCTGGAACCAGTGGATCTTCCTCAAGATGTTCGAGAAAGGGCTGGCCTACAAGAAGGCCTCGTCCGTGAACTGGTGCCCGTCGTGCGAGACCACGCTGGCCAACGAAGAGGTCATCAACGGCGCGTGCTGGCGCTGCAAGTCCGAGGTCGCGCAAAAAGACCTGGAGCAGTGGTATCTGAAGATCACGCAGTATTCGGAACAGCTCCTGGAGGATTTGAAAAAACTGAAAGAGTGGCCGGAGCGCGTGATCGCCATGCAGGAAAACTGGATCGGCAAGAGCTACGGGGTCGAGATCCATTTCAAGGTCAAAAAAACAGGGGAGACCCTGCCGGTGTTCACCACAAGGCCCGACACGATCTTCGGCGCGACGTATGTGGTCCTGGCGCCGGAGCATCCGCTGGTTGAAAAATTGATCACAGGCGCGGCACAGGAAAAAGCGGTGCGTGCGTTTGTGGAGAAGGTAGGGAATTTGAGCAAGAGTTTGCGCGTGTCGGCGGACAAGCGCAAGGACGGCATCTTCACCGGCGAATACGCGGTCAATCCTGTGAACGGCGAAGAGATCCCGATCTGGGTCGGGGATTATGTTTTGATGGAATACGGGACCGGCGCCATCATGGCGGTGCCGACGCATGACCAGAGAGATTTCCTGTTCGCCAGGGAGCACGGGCTTCCGTTGCGGATCGTCATCCAGGACGCGAAGAATCCCGGCATGACCGAGAAGGACATGACGCAGGCGCACGAGGGGGAAGGCAGGCTCGTCCATTCGAAACAGTTCGACGGGCAGGACAACGAGCCGGCCAAACAGAAGATCGCCGAATGGATGGAGCAAAAACATATGGGCCGGGTCACGGTGCACTGGCGCCTGCGCGACTGGCTGATCTCCCGGCAGAGATACTGGGGAACGCCGATCCCGATGATCTATTGCGAGAAATGCGGCATCGTTCCTGTGCCGGAAAATCAGCTGCCGGTGGTCCTGCCGGAGAACGTGAAGATCACCGGCGAGGGCGGAAGCCCGCTGGCCAAGAGCGCGGAGTTCGTGAACACGACGTGCCCGAAATGCAACGCCACGGCCCGGCGGGAAACGGACACCATGGCGACGTTCTTCGATTCGTCGTGGTATTTTCTCCGCTACGCCTCGGCGCGCAACGATAAAGAAATTTTCGACAAAAAAGAAGCGGCCTACTGGATGCCGGTGGACCAATACATCGGCGGGATCGAGCACGCGATCCTTCACCTTTTGTATTCAAGGTTTTTCACGAAGTTCCTGCGCGACCTGGGGCTGGTCGCGGCGGACGAGCCGTTCACGCGGCTTTTGACCCAGGGCATGGTGCTCAAGGACGGCGAGGTCATGTCCAAGTCCCGCGGCAACACCGTGGACCCGGACGCGGTCATCAGCCGTTACGGCGCGGACACCCTGCGATTGTTCATCCTGTTCGCCGCTCCGCCGGAGGACCAGCTCGAATGGAACGACAACGCCATGGACGGGGCGTGGAGATTTCTGAACCGCATCTGGAACGTGATCGAGGACAAATGCAAGCCGGCACCGGACAGCGTCGCCGAGGACCGGATGGACGACGCGGACCGCGCGCTGGAGCGCGAGCGCAACGCCGCGATCAAGAAGACCACGGAGGACATCGCGGGCTTCAAGTTCAACACGGCCATCAGCCAGCTGATGATCCTGATGAACGCCGTCGAGAAATATCTGCCGGTGATGGCGGACAGCCCTGTGAGGCAGGCCCTGCTCAACCGCACGATGAAGACCGTTGTCCTGCTGCTGTCGCCCATGACCCCGCACATTTGCGAGGAATTGTGGCAGAGGATGGGCGGGACAGAGGAGAGCATCGTGCGCGTGAAATGGCCGGAGTTCGACGAATCGGCGATGAAAAAAGCGTCGGTGCAGGTCGTGGTCCAGATCAACGGCAAGCTGCGCGGCAAGTTCACGGTCCCGCCGGATCTCCCGGAGGCCGCCCTGCGCGAGACCGTCCTGGCCGACGCCAAGATCCAGGAATATCTCCAGGGCAAGGACATCAAGAAATTCATCGTCGTGCCCAACAAGCTCGTCAGCATCGTGATTTGACATCCGTTGTAGTATTTGTTAACATGATTAACAGTATATTTATCCCCCCTCGTAGTTCCTAATTTCCCCTAACAGAAAAGTTTTTCTTCGCATAAGGACGTAGTCTGTGTTTTCCAGGCAATCAACCTCCCGTTCTCAACCTGGGGGGTTGAAATCGGGAGGTTGGGTTAGGAGGAATCTATGACAAGAAAAGAAAACCCTGTGGCCGGCGAAATTTATCATGTGTTCAATAAGAGCATAGCGGGGTTTAGAATATTTCAAGTCGAGGCAGACTTTGTGAGGATGCGGTATTTGATGCGGTACTATCAATATGCAGGGATGCCCTCTTACGCACATTTTGGGAGTCAAGATTGCGTAAAAATAAACGGTTTTGATAAATGCTTTAGGGATGTTCTTCAAGGCAAGCTTCGCATTGTTGATGTTTATGCATTCTGTATTATGCCGACTCATATTCACCTTGTCTTGAAACCATTGACAAACGGGAGCGTTGCCCAGTTTATGGGCAATATTTTGAATAGTTATTCCAAATATTTTAATTTTAAATACGATCGACAAGGACCGCTTTGGACAGGGCCTTTCAAGAATGTCTTGGTTGAAACAGAGGAGCAGCTTCTTCATTTGATTCGGTATATTCATTTGAATCCAGCGGTTGCTAATTTGGTATCGGCGGTCGATGGTTGGCAGTATTCGTCTTACCGTGAATATTTGGGACAAGTCACAATCCAGAAAGGTGTGTGTTCAAAGTTATACCTGGGGGGCATGTTGAAAAATGCATATCAGAAATTTGTAGAGGAACGTTTGCCGTATCAAAAGGAATTGGCTCTGATCAAGCATTTGGTGAAGGAATGAGGGAGTTCAACCTCCCGTTTTCAACCCGGGGGGTTGAAAACGGGAGGTTGAGGTGGGGGAGGTTGAAGATGATTGGGTTGACGAGGCAGGAGAGGGCGGTTTTGCTGGTATTCGGCGCGGTGATTTTTTGCGGCACGGGACTGGATTGGGTTTTTAAGATGTTCCCGAAGGCCGGGGAGGCGGTGCATTTCATCGACGCGCAGTCCATGGACGGGCGGGTGGACATTAACAGCGCTTCGGCGGAACAGCTGGAAAAACTCCCCCGCGTGGGCCGGGTGCTCGCGCAGAGGATCGCGGCGTACCGGAAGGAGCACGGGCCGTTCCGCGAGATCGGCGAGCTGCGAAACGTCGAAGGGATCGGGCCGAAGAGCTTTGAGCGCATCGCGCCGTTTGTGCGCCCGGTGAATTTTTCGCAAGATTAATGAAATGCGAGCGAAAGATTCGGGGAGACCGTCCCCACGTCTCCGAGGTAACAGTCCCTGCGTTTTGCTTCGCGAAAGTGAAGCGCGGGGACGTCAGAGGGGCAGAGCCCCTTGATTAAGAACGGGGTTCAACGATGAGGAAGGCGGAGCCGCTGTATTGGGGGCCTTTATCCGGGGTTTTTCTTCTATTCATCCTGGGGATCGTTCTGCAGGATCTCCTGCGTTTTCCGGCGGGGGCCTGGGCCTTGACGAGCGGGGTGTCCCTCGTTGCCGCGGCCGCGGCGCGGCGCCGCCCGGCCGCCGCGATGGCCCTGTTCGGCCTCTTTCTGATCGCCGCCGGAGGATTTTCTCTCGCCAACCAGAGGGCCTATTCGCGCGAACACATTACGTTTACCGGCCGTTATTATCAGGGGGAGACAGTCACCCTGACCGGTCGGATCGTGTCGGAAGTCCAGAGGCGGTCCTCGCCGTCCGGCATGAAAACAACCTTTACGCTGGACGTCCGGCGCATCGAGACCCCGCAGATGTTTTCCAGGACAACGGGGAGGGTCCTGGTCACGTGGCACGGCGAGCCGGACGCGGCTTACGGCGATGACATCGCGGTCGACGGCCGGCTGAAACGGGCGTTCGACTATCGCGGGCGCGTCCGTTTTTCCTACCGCAAATACCTTTCCCGGCAAGGCATCGAGTGGACGTTTTCCGCCAAGCGGTCCGCCGAGGGCCGGGTGTTGTCCCGGGGGAACGGCCATCCTGTGCGCGAGCTGGCGATCCGGGCTTCGGGCCGTTTGAAAAAGATCATCCAGGACCATTTTCCTCCCGGTGAAGCGGGCCTCCTGACCGCGTTTTTGCTGGGGGACCGGCTGGCCCTGCCGGATTCGATCAATCAAATATTTTTTCGCACCGGCACGCTCCATGTCCTGGCGATCAGCGGCTCGCACGTGGTGGTCGTGGCGGCGTGCGTGTTTTTTCTGCTGAAACTCCTGCCGGTCCCGTTCCGCGCCCAATACCTGCTGGTGATCCTGTTTTTGGTGTTTTACGCCGTCATGACCGGGGCCAGGCCGTCGGTGGTGCGGGCGGTCCTGATGACCTCGGTGTTCCTGGCCAGTTTTATGTTCGAGCGCGAGACCATGAGCCTGAACACCTTGTCGCTGTCGGGGCTGGCCCTGTGCCTCTGGAATCCGGAGAATGTTTTCGATCTGGGCTTTCAGCTTTCGTTTTTGAGCGTTTTTACGATCATTGTTTTTTATCCGCCGGCCGCGGAAACGCTGGCCCGGGCGTCGGTCCGGGGGCGGCATCTGCCGAAAATCCTCACGGACGCGGTCGCGGTCTCGTTCGCGGCCTGGCTGGGTGTCGCCGGGGTGGTGGCGTACAACTTCATGATCGTGACGCCGGTGACCATGCCGGCCAACCTGCTGGTCGTGCCGCTCATGGGCGCGCTCGTTGTCCTGGGGATGGGGATGCTGTTCTGCGGGCTGGCCGCGCCGTTTTTGCTCTACGCCTTTGTCCCCTGCGTGAGCGTTGTCATCAACGCTATGATCATCGCGGCCGATCTGGCGGACCGGGTCCCGGGGGCGTATTTTTATTGGAAGGGAGTTTCCTGGGGACACGCGGTATGTTATTATGGAGTCATCGGTTTTTTGGCCTGCGGGCCGCGCTTGGCCGGAGGACCGGCGGCGAAGGCCATAAAGGGGGGGGTGCCCGATTGACAAGAGATAATAACTGTGCTAAATTGGCCGAGTTACGCAGAAGTATATTAATATTATTTAACGCCATGTCCCGAAAAATCCTCGTTACCGCCATCGTTTTCGCCGTTGTCCTGATGTTCTCTGTCCCGGCCCAGGCCTTCTGGGTCTGGACGCCCGAGACCAACAAGTGGACCAACCCCAAATACTCGGTCAAGGACACCCCCCAGGACCAGCTTGCCTACGCGCTGGAATTTTACAAGGACAAGGAGTATAAAAAAACGATCGAGGAGATGGAAAAGCTCATCAAGCATTATCCCCGCGCCCGCGAGGCCGCAGAGGCCAAATATTATGTCGGGCTTTGCTATGAGGACCAGGGCCAGCTTTACCAGGCCTTCAAGGAATACCAGGTCGTGATCGAGAAATACCCGTTCAGCGAGCGCGCCGGCGCGATCGTCGAGAAGCAGTTCAGCATCGGCGACCAGCTGATGGAAGGAAAGCAGAAAAAGAGCAAGGTCCTGCAGACCATCGCCGGCGGGGGATACGACGTGATCGACGTGTACCGCACCGTGATCAAGAACGCCCCGTACGGCCCCTTCGCCGCCCACGCCCAGTACAAGATCGGGCTTTACCTCCAGGAAAAACAGCTTTACCAGGAGGCCCGCGACGAGTTTGAGAAGACGATCAACGACTATCCCGAGAGCGAATGGGCCAAGGCCGCCCGTTACCAGATCGCGCTGTCCGATTCCAAGCGTTCCTCCGGCCCCGGATACGACCAGAAGGTGACGCGGACGGCGGTCGAGGAATTCAAGAGTTTCGTCAAGGATTACCCCGACGCGGACCTCTCGGAGAAGGCGAAGAAGGAGATCCACAACCTCCGCGAGAAAGAGGCCGAAAACCATTTTCTGATCGCCGCCTTTTACGAGAAGCAGAAGAAATTCGACGCGGCCAAAGTCTATTATTCGGAAGTCGTGCGGGATTACCAGAACACAAGCTGGGCCAAGAAGGCCCTGGAAAAGATCCAGACCCTCAACACCCTTCCCGGCGGAAAGAAATGAAAAGATATTTCATCGCGATCGCTTTTTTGGCCCTGGGCACGGTGTCCCTGAGCTGCGGGTACAGCGCCCGCTCGGGTCTGTCCGGCTTCCGCACGATCTATGTCGACAAATTCAAGAACAGCATCGATTTCACCGCTGAGAGCCGGCGCCGCACCTACTTCCCGCTCCTGGAGGTCAAGGTCCACAAGTCGGTCATCGACCGTTTCATTTTTAACGGCAGCCTGCGCATCGCCGAGAAGGAGAAGGCGGACCTGGTGCTGACAGGGGAAGTGACGGGATACGACCGCAACGCCCTGCGTTACACCGACAACGACGACGTCCAGGAATACCGCGTTTACGTCGTCATGAACCTGACCCTCACCGACCCGAAGACGGACACCGTGATCTGGGAGGAGAACGGGTTCACCGGCGAGGCCACGTATTTCCTCACCGGGTCCCAGTCCAGGTCGGAGAGCGCCGCCGTGGACGACGCCATCACGGACCTGGCCAGGCGCGTGGTGGAGCGGACCATCGAGAACTGGTGACGTTTCTCCCCGGAGGAGGCCGCGCGATGATCTATATTTTTCTCGGGGAGGACGAAGCCGCCAAAAGTTCCCGCATTGACCAGATCAAAAAAGAGACCCTGCCGGACCCCGACGCCCGTTCGTTCGATTACGAGATCCTGTACGCCCCCAAGCTCAACCCCGTCACGCTCAAGCAGTCGCTGATCGCCCTGCCGGCCATCGCCAGGAAGCGCCTCGTGCTCCTCAAGGAGTGCCACCGGCTGACGGAAGATAACCAGGCCATTCTGGCGTCCTTTGCCGCCGCTTCGCACGAGCACCTGGTCCTGATCCTGGAATCGTCCCGGCTGGAACCCGGGAGCCCTTTTGTCCAGCGGCTCAAACCTTACGCGAAAATCATCGCCACGCAAACCGCCCCCGAAATCAACGTTTTCACCGTGACCAAGGCCATGGAAGCCGGCCAGCCGGCGCAGGCGCTCAAACTGCTTTTTGAGATCATGGAGCGGGGGGAAAAGCCGGTCCAGATCCTGGGCGGCCTGGTCTGGTTCTGGAGCAAAAAGCGCGCCTTGGTCCCGGCGGATGTTTATCAGGAAGGCCTGCGGGTCCTGCAGGAAACGGATTTGAACGTCAAGCGCACCCGGCTGAGGCCCGAGTTTGCCCTGGAAGAGGCCGTGGTGAAGCTCGGCGGGCTTTGGTTCCAGAGCGGGACCGGTTTCGCTGGGTATCGAAAGTAATAAAAAAACCAACCGGAAAGGTTGGTTTTTTTAAGAAAATTTGTCTTTAGGAGCGCAGAGCGGAAAAAGGCGTTATTTGGAAGCGGCGGCGAAAAGTGCCATGCGAAGCATGGCACGAAAGGGGTGTGGGGAAACCCTTTCCCCACGCCTGGGGGGGTGCTCAGTCCCGTTGGTCATGCTTTGCGGAGCAAAGCAAACGGGACGCCGAAGGGGGGCTTGCCCCCCTAGTGGAGAGCCGCCGATTTGTTTTAAACGAAAAGAATTGTCGCAGTTTGAAACAGCGGGTTACTTGGAAGCGGCGGCGGGGTGACAGGGCGACAAATCAGGAGCCCTGCCTGTCACGCCCGGCGAGACGTGAACCGGGCCGGGGTTTTTGAGATGAGAATAATTCCCGTGGTTCGGTGAGTGAGATTACTTCGCTGCACTGGCGAGAATACGGGCAAACTTTGATTTCCGCCTGGCGGCCGTGTTCTTGTGAAGGATGTTCTCCTTCGCGGCCTTGTCCAGTTTCTTGAAAACGACGCGGAGATTCGCGGGGGCGTCCTGGCCCTTGTTTCCGACGGAGACCATGAATTTCTTGACGGCCTTCTTCAGGTCGGTCTTGAGGTCAAGATTGTGAAGGTGACGGGTGCGGTTCTTGCGCAGTTCTTTTTTTGCTGAAGATCTTTGCGGCACGGTGAATCACTCCTTGATGGTATTGTTGGGCGGC
Organism: Candidatus Omnitrophota bacterium; assembly: GCA_030688425.1. Taxonomy (NCBI): domain Bacteria; kingdom Pseudomonadati; phylum Candidatus Omnitrophota; species Candidatus Omnitrophota bacterium. The sequence goes on from JAUYIB010000016.1 coordinate 185,125, forward strand.
AGCCGGAATTCGTCCGGTTCAGGAAAGTCAGTAATATAGCAAAGGGCCTGCAGGATGTCAACTGATAAATCGCTCCACCCCGATTCCCACAGCGCCATCATCCGGTCGAGCTCCGTGATCGCCGCGGGCACGCTGGCCTCGCGGATCCTGGGGTTTATCCGCGACGTCATTTTGGCCCGGATCCTGGGGACCGGCGTCCGGGCGGACGCGTTCTTTGTGGCCTTCAAGATCCCGAACCTTTTACGCGACCTGGTGGGAGAGGGCGCCACCAATTCCGCGGTGGTCCCGGTTTTTTCCGAGTATCTGATCAAAAAGGAGCGGCAGGAGTTCTGGAATTTCGTGAGCGTGATTTTCGCCATGGGGCTCATCACCCTGAGCGCCCTGACCATCCTGGGCATGATCTTTGCCCCGCTCATCGTCAAGGTGATCGCCCCCGGGTTCGCGGTGGAGACAGGGAAGATGGAGCTCACGATCCGGCTGACCCGGATCATGTTCCCCTACCTGATCCTGATCGGGGTCACGGCCTACAGCATGGCGGTCCTGTATTCGTTCAAGATGTTCACCGTCCCGGCCTTCAGTCCGTGCCTGCTGAATTTGGCGATGATCGTGAGCGCGCTGGCCAGCCCGTTTCTGGGCGTTGACCCGGTTTACGCCCTGGCCGTCGGGACCCTGGTGGGGGGCGCTTTGCAGTTGTTCGTCCAGCAGAGGGCGCTGGCCAAGACCGGGATGAAGTTCCGCTGGCCGAAAACGTTCCGGCACCCCGGCGCCGAGCAGGTGGGCCGGCTGTTCCTGCCGCGGCTGTTCGGGTCCGGCATTTACCAGATCACGGTGCTGGTGGACACGTTCTGCGCGTCGCTGGCGCACATCGTCGGGCCGGGCGGGGTGTCCGCGCTGTATTACTCGAACCGCATCATCCAGTTCCCGATGGGGATCTTCAGCCTGTCCATGGCCTCGGCCGCCCTGCCGACCATGTCCACCCTGTTCTCGACCAATGACCTCGGCCGGCTCAAGAAAACGATCGTGTTCTCGCTGGAAAACAATTTTTTTATCATGTTCCCGACCGGGATCCTCACCATCATCCTGGCCGAGCCGATCGTGCGCATCCTTTTTCAGCGGGGGGAATTCGACGCCTATTCCACCGTGATCACGTCGGGGACGCTGTTGTTTTACGGCTTCGGGCTGTTCAGTTTCGGCGGGGTCAAGATGCTGGTGGCGGTCTTTTACGCCCTGCAGGACACCAAGACCCCGGTCAAGGTCGCGGCGCTGTGCCTGTTCATCAACGTTGTCCTGGATTTTGTCCTGATCTGGCCGATGAAGGTCATGGGGATCGCCATGGCCGGCGCGGTCGCGGCCACGGTCAATTTCCTCATCCTGTTTTACCTTTTGGACAAGCGGCTCGGCGGGTTCAACGCGGAGTTCCGCAATTTTATCGCCAAGGTCCTTTTCGCCACGACGCTGACCGGCGTCGCGGTCTGGGAGGCGTGGGCGTTCTGGCATTTTCCGAGCGAGCTGGTCAAGTTCGCCGTGGTCGGCAGCGGCGGGATCGTTTTTTACCAGGGGCTCTGCGGCGTTCTGGGGGTCGAGCAGGCGAGGAAGATCCTGAACTGGGTCTTCCGGCGCGGTTGAGGGCGGACCATGGCGGACGTGAAGGATAAAATCAGCGCCCTGCCGCTCACCAGCGGTGTTTATTTGATGAAGGACGGCGAAGGGACCGTCATCTACGTCGGCAAGGCGGTCAGCCTGCGCAAGCGCGTGCAGTCGTATTTCCGCAAGACGAAAATATTTTCCAAGACAGACCTCCTCGCCGCGGCGATCAGGGACATCGCCCACATCCCCACGAACAGCGAGGCCGAGGCCCTGATCCTCGAGGCCAGCCTGATCAAGCAGTATCAGCCGAAATACAACGTCGAGCTGCGCGACGACAAGAGTTACCCGTTCATTGAGATCACCGGCGAGGAATTCCCGAGAATCTCGGTCTGCCGTCCGCGGGTGAAGGCGCGGGGGAGCATTTATTATGGGCCTTACGTCGAGGTGACGCTGGTCCGCGAGGCGCTGGCCATCATCCGCAAGATCTTCCATTTCCGCACCTGCGAGCCGTTTCCCGACAAGGCCTGCCTGGATTATCACATCGGGCTGTGCGACGCGCCGTGCATCCAGAACATCAGCCGGGACGGGTATCTGCGGAACATCCGGCGCGTGCGGCTGATCCTGGAGGGGAAGAAGGACGAGCTTTACCGGAACCTCAAGAAAGACATGGAAGCCCTCGTCCGGGAGAAACGCTTTGAGGAGGCGGCCAAGGTCCGCGACCAGATCCGCGCGATCGGGGCGCTGTACTCCGGCACCGGGGACGTCAACTATTATAAGGAAGCCGAGCAGCTCCAGCGGGCGCTGGGCCTGCCGCGCCTGCCCGAGCGGATCGAGGCGTTCGATATTTCCAATATCATGGGCCGCCAGGCCGTGGGCTCGATGGTGTCGTTCCTGAACGGGAGCCCGGACAAGAACAACTACCGGCGGTTCCGCATCAAAGAAGTCGGCGGGATCGACGATTTTCAGATGATCGCCGAGGTGGTCCGGCGGCGTTACCGCCGGCTGAAGGCCGAGGGGCTGATGTTCCCGGACCTCATCGTGATCGACGGCGGGAAAGGCCAGCTCTCCGCGGCCTGCGGGGAACTGGAAAAGCTGGAAGTCCAAATTCCGGTTGTTTCACTCGCCAAGAGAGAAGAGGAGATTTTTCTCCTGGGGAAGCGGAATCCGGTCATCCTGGCGAAAGATTCTCTGGGGCTGCAGCTCTTGCAGAGGATCCGCGACGAGGCCCACCGCTTCGCGGTGTCGTATCACCGGCTGTTACGGGGCAAACACGCGCTTAAATCGGACTAATGCCCACCACAACCCCGGGGGTTGTGGCGGGGTATGGAATGGAGAGGAAGAGGCGATGAAAGACAAAGGGCTCACGGCATTTGAGTGGCAGGTCTTGAAGGCGGCGCTGGACATCCCGATCGGCGAGACGCGGTCTTACCAGTGGATCGCGCGGAAGATCGGCCGGCCCAAAGCGGTGCGGGCCGTGGGGCAGGCCCTGCGCAAGAACCCGTATCCGCTCATCATCCCCTGCCACCGCGTCATCAAGTCCGACGGCACGGCCGGCGGATACGCGGGACGCTACGGGACGAAGAAGGGGCGGCTTTTATCGAAAGAAAAGGAAATCGCGGAAGGCCTGAAGAGCGTCCGCTGAATTTTCCGAAATTTAACCGGGACAATCCAAGAGGGCAGAGCCATGAATATCCACGAACTGTTCAAGATGATGACCAACCAGGGGGCTTCGGACTTGTTTTTGACCGCCAATTCCGTTCCGCGGGCGAGGATCAACGGCCGCATCCAGGAATTGACCACGGAGGTCCTGACCCGGGAGATGATGGCGTCCGTCGCGGACACGCTTCTGGCCACGCCGGAGCGCAAGGCGAGTTACGCGGAAAATCAGGACATTGATTTCATTCACGAAGAGCCGGACAAGAGCCGGTTCCGCCTCAACGTGTTCATGCAGCGCGAAACGCCGGCGGTGGTCGCGCGGCACGTCCACCAGCAGTTCAAGACGTTCGAGGAATTGAGCCTCCCGGCGGAGCTGCTCCGCCAGCTCTGCGACCGGGCCACGGGGATCGTCCTGGTCTGCGGGCCGGCCGGCAGCGGCAAGTCCACCACGATCGCGAGCATGCTGGAATATATCAATATCAAATACGACAAGCACATCGTCACGATCGAGGACCCGATCGAATTCCTGTTCCAGAACAAAAAATGTATCGTCAACCAGCGCGAGCTGGGGATCGACGTGCCGAATTACCCGTCGGCGCTCAAGCACGTGACCCAGCAGAGCCCGGACATCATTTTCATCGGCAACACCCGCGACGTCGAGACCATGCACGCCGCCATGCACGCGACCGAACTGGGCTGTTTTGTGCTCACGACCTTCCACACGATCAATGCGACCCAGACCATCACGCGCATCGTCAACTTTTTCCCGCCGTACCTGCACGACGAGGTCCGCGCCCAGCTGTCGCTGATCCTCAAGGGGATCTTTTCGATCCGGCTGGTGCCCCGCTTCGACAAGCCCGGCCGCGTCCCGGCCTACGAGTCCATGGTGGTCACACCCACCATCTCCCGGCTTATCCGGGAAGGCAACCTCAAGGAGATCCAGAATTTCATCGACGAAGGCGAGATGTTCGGGATGCAGTCCTTCAAAAAGTCCCTGGTCGGCCTGGTCAAGCGGGGGATCGTGCTGGAGGAAGATGCCCGGAAGTTCGCCGACAGCAAGGACGATTTCGACCTGGAGCTGAAAGGCGTGAAGAGGTTTGAGAAGTAAGCCCCCGAGGCGACCTCGCAGGTCGGATCTGCACGTCAGTTCCCCTGGAGGGGCGAGTGAAAGTTTTTGTGGAAATTTATGGGTGACCGCTGGAGCCGGTTCATGCGATAGCACATTGAAGTTTTGATAATTTATGTAAATCTTTTTATAAAATTATGCACGAAGAGAACCTTCATTTATGGCAGCACGCGCACACTTTTGGCCAAGAGCTTAAACGCTCAGGGGAACGCCGGACGTCTATTGTTATTGCCGTGACCGGCACGATGATGGTCGTTGAAATTGTGGCAGGCCTTATTTTGGGATCCATGGCCTTGCTTGCCGACGGACTGCACATGGCCTCTCATGCGACGGCCCTGATCATTAACCTTTATGCTTATATTTATGCCCGGCGCCACGCCCATGATGCGCGGTTCAGCTTCGGGACGGGAAAAGTCAATGCCCTGGGAGGGTTCACGGGCGCTGTCCTTCTCGCGGTTTTTGCTTTGATGATGGCATGGGGAAGCGTTGAACGGATCATTCATCCTGTTGCTATTGCTTTTAACCAGGCTATTCTGGTTGCCATCATCGGATTAATGATAAACGGGGCTTCCGTATTGATCCTTGGCCACGAAGAAGATCAAGCTCACGGGCATGAGCATCATGACCATGATGGCCATCACCACGACCATAACTTAAGATCCGCTTATTTTCATGTGCTGGCTGATGCCTTGACATCTATTTTGGCCATCATCGCCCTTTTAACGGCAAAATATCTTGGCCTCATCTGGATGGACCCTGCCATGGGCATTGTGGGCGCCATTCTGGTATGCCGATGGTCTTTGGGACTGTTGCAGGCCACGAGCGCCATTCTTCTGGATCAAGAAGGACCGGGAAAAATCAAAACAATCATTAAGAAAAGAATAGAAAATGAAGACGATAACCGGATTGCCGACTTGCACCTCTGGACGATAGGCCCCAATCTTTACGGGGTTATCATTTCGATCGTTACCCATCATCCTGAACCGCCGGAGTATTATAAAAAACTGCTTCCATCTGACCTTGGGCTTGCGCATGTGACGGTTGAGGTTCATCAGTGCCCCGACAGGAAAGATTCCAGAATGCCGAGCCATTATTGAGGTTCAATGATTAACGTGGCCGCCTGTCAGGATATTCGGGAGAGAAAAATGAAGGGCAGAGAAAGCGGCATGCCGGGGAAGAAGGTCTGGGGGCGATTTTTCAACCCCGAGGACGCATTGAAAATCATGCGGGTCGACGGGCGTGTGAAGGATGTCGCGGAATTCGGGTGCGGTTACGGTACTTTCACCGTTCCAGCGGCAAGGATCGTGACGGGCACCGTTTATGCGTTTGACATCGAGGCCGACATGATTCACGAGACGGACCGGGAGGCGGAGAAAGCCGGCCTGCGGAACGTGAAAACAATCCTTCGCGATTTTATGGCGAAGGGGACGGGGTTGGAGGATGAGAGCGTCGACTATGTCATGCTTTTTAATATTCTTCACATTGAACATCCGGAGATATTATTGAGGGAATCCTCGAGAATCCTTCGGGGAACAGGGCGGCTCGGCGTTATCCATTGGAATTATGATCCCGCAACGCCGCGGGGGCCTTCCCTGGAGATCCGGCCGAAACCGGAGCAGTGCGTCGCATGGGCGGCGGCTTCCGGCTTTGTCGACCCGGAACGGCATGATTTGAAGCCATACCATTATGGGATTGTCATGAGGAAAGGGTGGGGCCATGGGGAGATTCAATACAGAGGATGAAATGAGCTATGTTGCGGATGAGATACAGAGAGCCCTTGAGGAAGCAAAGAAAACGGGCGAGTTTTTATGACGGTTCGGAGTCTTCCCCCAATCCTGTGTCATAAAGAGCATGATGAGGCCTCGGTTTTTTCTCCTGAAAATTTACTTCGGGAGGCGCGGCGGCAGCGGGATATTCCTTCGGGGAAAGTTCCGGAGATTTGTGTTCTTGACCCTGACGGGGATATCGTGCGCAACTTGATAGAACAGAACAAATGTTTTTTGAATCCTCATTGGGCCTGTTATCATTCAAAGCTTTATGATTTTGAGATGGATGGCATGACTTTTGGGATTGTCGGGTGTGCGGTTGGCTCTTCGTTTGCCGTATTGGTTGCTGAGGAACTTTTTGCCTCTGGGTGTCAATTTTTAATTAGCGTTACGTCAGCGGGGCAAATTCGTCCCTTGGATAAACTTCCTTATTTTGTTGTTATCGAGAAGGCTTCAAGAGATGAAGGGACGAGTTATCACTACCTCCCGGCATCTGAATACTCTGAGATGGGCGGGTTGTGTTTGAATATGATAAAGGATGCTTTCCGCCAGTCTCCGGTTTCAGTGTGTTTTGGGGTTACCTGGACAACTGATGCCCCTTTTCGGGAGACGGCCAAAGCGATTGAAAGTTATCGAAAAAAAGGAATTTGCGCTGTTGAAATGGAGGCTGCTGCCTTGTACGCTTTTTCAAAAGCCAAGAAAAAAAATGTTATATGTTTTGCCCATGTGACGAATGAAATGGGCAAGGGAAGCGGAGACTTTGAGAAAGGTGCCGCAGGCGGCAGTAAGGATGCTTTAGCGGTCATCTCCATTACTGCCCAAAAATGGTTGTCGACCCGGGACATGAAACCTGAGAAATAGGGGGGAGTCATGAGCTTTGATAGAAAAAGTCATTGGGAAAACGTCTATACGAACAAAACACCTGCGGAAGTCAGCTGGTATCAGCTTGAGCCCGCCGTATCTCTTAGGCTTATTGCTTCGACAGGAGTAAACCGTGCAGGCAAAATAATTGATGTCGGCGGCGGGGCATCCGTGCTTGTTGATAAACTGCTGGACCAGGGGTTTGGGGATTTGACAGTTCTTGATGTCTCGTCAAAGGCGCTGGACTATGCCAAAAAAAGATTGGGAAACAGGGCAGGAGCCGTGAAATGGATTGAGGCCGACATTGCAGAATTTGAATCTTCAGAAAAATATGACCTTTGGCATGACCGGGCGGTCTTCCATTTTCTTACTGATGAAGACGACCGGGAAAAATATGTCCAAAATATGAAAAGGGCATTGAATCCCGGCGGACATGTGATTATCGCCGCATTTTCTATTGATGGCCCGCTCAAATGCAGCGGTCTTGATGTCGAACGCTACAGCCCTGAAAAAATAAATAATGCGCTTGGCAATGCGTTTGAATTTGTTCAATCTGTCAATGAGGGGCATATGACGCCCGGGGGGAAAGAACAAAAATTTACGTATTGTTATTTTAGGAAGGTTGCAGATTGATAAAATTGGCAAAGAGCTGAATGTTATGATAGACATGTATAAATATTTGTAACGTTTTAAGTTTCAAAAAGATAGCCGCTTTTATGTTAAAAGCATTTTTCGATTTTACGCTTTTTGATACCACCTCGATAGAGGGTGAAAATCGGCACAATATTTTGTGGAGTAATAAGTTATAACAAAAAAGGCATACATTAAAAGTTTCGGTTGACAAATGAACGAACGCGAAACGGCGGACCCTCCGGGAGGGGAACTCCAAGGAGATCCAGAATTTCATCGATGAAGGCGAAATGTTCGGGATGCAGTCGTTCAAAAAGTCCCTGGTCGACCTGGTCAAGCGAGGGATCGTGCTTGAGGAAGATGCCCGGAAGTTCGCCGACAGCAAGGACGATTTCGACCTGGAGCTGAAAGGCGTGAAGCGGTTCGAGAAGTAAGTCCCTAGGCCAACTGCGTAGGTTGAACCTGCTTTGTGTTTGTCCACATGCAACTCATGGCACCAGGCGCCACTATAAGTTCTCCTTAAAATAAAATGAGTCCCGCAAAGATGCGTAAATATAAATTTACTGACGTTGAACCATACTTTTTGGAGAAGTTAAAGAGCTTGAGAAAGCTGTTGGATTCTGGCAATAGATTTGAAACAGCAATTCTGGCGCTATGCTATATAGATGCACTGGGTAATCTGTTTATGAAAGGGACTGGAACAAAGCAAAAATTTCTAGCTTTAATCTTTTCATATGGTGAAGTTGATGATTTTAGATGGGATAAGGTAAATTTAGCTGAATTCAAGAAAGTTGAAACGGGGGAGAACCTAAGGCAGAAGATGTGCGCAACATGTTATGAAAAGGTTCAACGATATATTGACCAAAACTTTTGCCAATATGATTATTCGGGTTCTAGCGAATGCATCAAAAAAGATAAATGTTTGCCTGAAGTAATCGTCGACATTTTAAAGTTTGGTAACGATAAGGCTTGCAACTGCAATATTATTTCAGAAGCATTATTAAAATGTCTTTACGATTCTACTTACGGGGGGATTTTGTATAGTAAATACCGATGCGAAGGTGTTCATAAAGGTAAATTTGATGAATTGTGGGACAGTTTATCAAGTCGCTTCGATGGGCCTTTTTATATGGATATTCAGGATTCATTGCCAGATTTTTCTATTCCTCCAGAATTTATACTCAAGGTATTTGAAAAATGTTTAGTTGGTTTAAAAGAGAATAATAAATAAAATCACAAGCAAATGGGCTGGAAGTAAAACTAAAATTTTCTCTAATATTATGTCAATGTTTAAGTTCAAAAGGGGCAGCAATAAATCAGTTTGGGCACAAAGAAGAATTGATTATGAAGAATTTTTGAAAAATGAAAAAATAGCAAATAAGTACACAAATAGGGCATACAAGCGAGACTATTCTTTTTTTAAGAGAGCGATATCTATTCATTTTGATTCCATGGGGTATGTTTATGATCTTATCCATGGTGGGGATGAAGATGAATTTTATGATGCTTTCATGCGGTTGGGTGTGAAGATCCTACATAATAGTGAGTCAATACGACATTTGATCAATCTTGGGCTTTACGGAAGTGGTTGGACCATATACAGGACGCTGTCTTTCGATGTCCTGATGTTATGGTATTTGTACTTCAATCCCAACTTGATCAAGGAATGGAGCAAGGAGAAGTTCAACACGTATAAGGACGTTGATTGGAGAAAGAAATTTTCAGAAAAAACCATAATAGACGAATTGAATAGGAGGGGCAAAAAATACTTATTCAATTTCGATTATGAAACTGATTTCAGGTTGTATAGCAAGGCAGCTCATCCGAGCTATTTTGGGGTGCGTTTTTTTCAGAATGAAAACGGGGAGCTTTCTTATTTGCCGAGTTTTAGCATGAAAGCGGGACATCTTCTTTTGGGTAGATTAATTGGGGTGCTGCCATATTCAACGCAGATTCTTTTAGAAAAAAATAAGTTGGAGATAGAAAAAAATCAAGTACTGGGTGTAATGCTAGAAAAATATAATAAGCTTATGCACGAACTTAACGACTATGGCAAATGTCTTGTAAAATTTAATAAAGAACGTTTGGGTGCAAAAAACGCTCGAGATATCGTTGGCACATAGGAATAACTTATTTAGCCAAGCCCATTTATCCCCTAACCCCAATTGGGACAAGGCCCCGTCGTATGGCTTCGTTCAAAAATACCCGTAGGCCGTCGTTGGGCACCGTGTTATAATATCCCCCAATATTTGCCATTGAGAGGAAGTATAGTCCTTCATGCAAGACGATATTCGACAGATCATTGTGGAGCTGGAAGGGAAGCTTGAGCAGCTCAGGGGGTTTCTTTGACCTTCCTAAAAAGCTGGAACAGATCAAATTTATCCAGGACCAGATGTCTCTCCCGAATTTTTGGGACAACAGCGACCACGCCAACAAGACGTTAAGGGACCTCAAATATCTCAAGGGCTGTGTTGACCCGTTCCAGAAGGGCGTCAGGCGGCTCGCGGATCTGAAGGAGCTGGCAGAGCTTTCCGGCGGGGATGAATCCTATGGTTCTCAGATCCTCACGGAGCTGGCGGACCTCAAGACGGAAGTCGCGCAGATCGAGGTCAAGGCGTTCCTGGCCGGCGAGTTCGACCGCAACAACGCGATCGTGAGCATCAACTCCGGCGCCGGCGGGACCGAGTCCTGCGACTGGGCGAACATGCTGTTGAGGATGTATGCCCGCTTCGCGGACATCAAGGGGTTTAAGGTCAGCACCATCGACATTCTGGCCGGCGAAGAAGCGGGGATCAAGAACGTGACCCTGCGGATGGAGGGCGAGATGGCCTACGGGCTTTTGAAGAGCGAGAAGGGCGTGCACCGGCTGGTGCGGATCTCGCCGTTCGACTCCAACAAGCGGCGCCACACCTCGTTCGCCTCGGTGGACGTGATCCCGGAGATCGAGGACGATATCCAGGTGGACATCCGGCCCGAGGACCTGCGGATCGACATTTTCCGTTCGTCCGGCCCGGGCGGGCAGAGCGTCAACACCACGGACTCGGCGGTGCGCATCACGCACCTTGCTTCGGGGATCGTGGTCCAGTGCCAGAACGAGCGCTCTCAGCTGCAGAACCGGCAGACGGCCATGAAGGTCTTGCGCGCGCGCCTTTACGAGAAGAAAAGCCGGGAGCAGGAAGCGCGCATGGCCAAGGAATACGGGGAGAAGCAGAAGATCGAGTGGGGAAGCCAGATCCGTTCGTACGTGATGCACCCCTACACGATGGTGAAGGACCACCGCACCAAGGCAGAGACAGGCAATGTCCAGAAGGTCATGGACGGGGACATCGAGATGTTCATTGAGGCGTTTCTGACCCAAAAGCCCCAGGCGGGCGGCGGGGACGACGACCTCCCGGAAAAGGATTAAGCCGTGCTGCATTTTTTTATCGGAAAATTTTTTGTGAAAAGCGCCCAGGCCGCCGTCAACCGGCTGGACCCGAAACCGGTCATTTTTTTCCATCCCGAGCTCCCTATCCCGTCGGTCCAGATGATCAAGCGCATGGCCAAGACGGTGGCGCGGATCAACACCATGGAGCCCGAGACGCAGAAATTGACGGACGAGGGCCTGCGCTTGAAGACGGACGAGTTCCGGAAGCGGTACCAGGACGGGATGAAAGAGCCCTTCGAGGAGCTCCGCCGGATCGAGGACGATCTGAAGAACGCCCCGCCGGACGCGGACCGGCAGGACCAGGAGAACCGCCTGTCCCAGGCCCGGAAGGACCTGAAAAAGGCCCGGAGGCGGGTCCTGGACGGCATTCTGCCCGAGGCCTTCGCGGTCGCGCGCGAGGCCGGCCTGAGATTTTTGAACATGAGGCACTTCGACGTCCAGCTCGTCGGCGGGATGTCGCTCCATGAAGGCAACATTTCGGAAATGTCCACCGGCGAAGGGAAGACGCTCGTAGCCACGCTGGCCGCGTATCTGAACGCCCTGGCCGACGAGGGCGTGCACGTGGTCACGGTGAACGATTACCTGGCCAGGCGCGACCGCGACTGGATGGGGCCGCTGTATGAAGCGCTGGGGCTGACCGTGGGCGTGATCCAGCACGACATGGACGCGCAGGAGCGGCGGGCCGCCTACGGCAGTGACATCACTTACGGGACGAACAATGAGTTCGGTTTCGATTATCTGCGCGACAACATGGTCGGATACAAGGAGGAGATGGTCCAGCGCGGGCACCATTTCGCGATCGTGGACGAGGTGGACAGCATCCTGATCGACGAGGCGCGCACGCCCCTGATCATCTCCGGCCCGGCCGAGGAGTCCACGGACAAATATTACCGCGCCAACGAGGCCGCCATCAAGCTCAAGGGCCGCCGCATCACCGAGCGCGAGGAGATCGAGGCCAAATACAAGAACGTGGATCTGACGACGGGGTACGATTACCTGGCGGACGAGAAGAACAAGTCCGTGTCCCTGACCGAGCCGGGCGAGGAGAAGACGGCGAAGCTCTTCGGGGTCGCGAACCTGCACGACATGGACACGATCGAGTACCGCCACCACATCCTGCAGGCGCTGAAGGCCAAGGAGTTTTTCAAGGCCGACGTGGATTACGTGGTGCGCGACGGCGAGGTCATCATCGTGGACGAGTTCACCGGACGGCTGATGCCCGGCCGCAGGTGGTCCGACGGGCTCCACCAGGCCGTCGAGGCCAAAGAGGGCATCAAGATCGAGCGCGAGAACCAGACCCTGGCCACGATCACGTTCCAGAATTATTTCCGCATGTATGAAAAGCTCTCCGGCATGACCGGGACCGCCTACACCGAGGCCAACGAGTTCAAGGAGATCTACAACCTGGACTGCGTGGTCATCCCCACCAACCGCCCCCTGAAGCGCATCAACCACACGGACTGCATTTACAAGACGCGGCGCGAGAAGTTCGAGGCGGTGGTCATGGAGATCGAGGCCTGCCACAAGCACGGCCAGCCGGCGCTGGTCGGCACCATCTCGATCGAAAAGTCCGAGCTGTTGTCGTCCATGCTCAAGAAGAAGGGCATCCCGCACCAGGTCCTGAACGCCAAATATCACGAGCTGGAAGCCCAGATCGTGGCCCAGGCCGGGCGGTTCAAGGGCGTGACGATCGCGACCAACATGGCCGGCCGCGGGACCGACATCCTTCTGGGCGGCAACGCGGAGTTCCTGGCCCGGAGCCTGGCCGAGACCCAGCTCAAGGAGGTGGAGGACGCCGAGCAGAGGCAGGCCACCGTCAAGAAATTTCTCGAGCAGTTCCGCGAGCAGGTCAAGAAGGAGCACGACCAGGTGGTGGAGGCCGGCGGCCTGCACGTCATCGGCACGGAGCGCCATGAGTCCCGGCGCATCGACAACCAGCTGCGCGGCCGTTCCGGGCGCCAGGGCGACCCCGGCTCGTCGAGATTTTACGTCTCTCTGGAGGACGATCTCATGCGGCTCTTCGGGTCCGAGAGGATCATGGGGATGATGGAACGCCTCGGCATGGAAGAAGGCCAGGTCATCGAGCACCCCTGGGTGAGCAAGAGCCTGGAGGTGGCGCAGAAACGCGTCGAGACCCACAACTTCGAGATCCGCAAGCAGCTTTTGGAATACGACAACGTGATGAACAAACAGCGCGAGGCGATCTACGGCCTGCGCCGCGCGGTCCTGGTGAGCGGCGACGTCAAAGACCGGGTCCTCCGCGCCATCGAGGACGAGGCCTTTGCCGCGGTCAGCCAGCACATTTTTTCAGACGACAAGCCCGAGGAGTGGGACATCGAGGGCCTGGAGGCCGCGCTCAAGACGCGGTTCAACCTGGACATCTCCGCCCACCGCGAGGCCATGCGCACCAGCATGACCCGTCCGGAGATCGAGGACCTGGTGATGAAGGGCATGCTCGGACGCTACGAGGCCAAGGAGCAGGAGATCCCGCCGGAGCATCTGCGCCGGCTGGAGCGGATCATCCTGTTGAACAATATCGACGCGAAATGGAAGGAACATCTTTACGCCATGGACCAGCTCAAGGAAGGCGTGGGCCTGCGGGCGTACGGCCAGCGCGATCCGCTGATCGAATACAAGCGCGAGGGGTACAAGATGTTCCAGGAGATGTATGAGTCCGTGAACCAGGAAGTGGTGGAGACCCTGTTCAAGATCCAGGCCGTGGCCCGCGACCAGGAGCGGCCCCGCAATGTGTTCGCGTCCATGCCGTGGAAGTTCGTGCATAAGGATTACACAAGTCTCGGCAGTTCGGCCCCCGCGCCGTCCGCCGGGCCGCAGATGCCGGACATGTCCCCGAAGCCGGTCGCTTCGCCCCAGCCCATCCACAAGAGCGGCCCCAAGGTCGGGCGCAATGACCCCTGTCCCTGCGGGAGCGGCAAAAAGTACAAGAAGTGCTGCGGCGCCTGATGAAAGCAAAATCGTCCGATCCCGTTTCTCTTCCGTTATCCGTCCGTATCAAATCCCTGTTGGCGCATCTGTCCCTGGCCCTGGTTTCCGCGGGGCTGATGGTCCTGGCCTATCCCAAGACCGATGCCTGGCCCCTGGCCTGGTTCGGCCTTGTCCCGCTTTTGCTCGCGCTCGACGGCAAACGGCCGGGAGCGGCTTACGGGCTCGGCTGGGTCTTCGGCTGCGCGTTTTTCGGCGGGACGTTGTATTGGCTGATGCATGTCACCGGCTTCGGGATGGCCCTGCTGGTGATGTTCCTCGCGAATTATATCGGGCTGTTCGCCCTCGGGCACTCCCTGTGGCGGAAACGCCCGTTGATGGAAAAGATTTTTTTGTATCCGGCCCTGTGGACGGCCCTGGAATTCATCCGCGACCGGTTTTTGAGCGGGTTCGGGTGGGCGAGCCTGGGGCATTCGCAATATCTTTTTCTGCCGGTCATCCAGATGGCCGACATCACGGGGATGTTCGGGGTTTCTTTTCTGGTGCTGATGGCGAATGTTGCGATCAAGGAAACACTCCGTCCCTCCGGCGGCCGGCGGGAATCGCGCAAGGCCGGCCTGACGCTGGCGATGATTTTGGCGGCCGTACTGGTTTACGGGGTGTTTCGCCTCAATCCCGCGAAACCGGACCCGACCCTGCGTGTCGCCATTGTCCAGCCGAACATTCCGCAGGAGATGAAGTGGCAGAGCTCGGCCTGGCCGGTCAACATGGAGAAGATGAAGGAGCTCACGCTCAGGGCCGCGGAAACCCGGCCGGATCTGATCATCTGGCCGGAGACGTCGTATCCGGGGTACATCTGGGATTCGCCCGCGCTGTATGAGGACATGAAGCAATTCATGGCCGGGGTTAAGGTGCCGCTGTTGTTCGGGGCGCATACCAAGATCGGGGATTCGTATTTCAATTCCGCGGTCCTTTTTGATTCCGCCGGGCAGGAAACCGCCCAATACGACAAGTTGCACCTGGTCCCGTTCGGGGAGTACCTGCCCCTGCGCAGGGCCTGGCCGTTTCTGGAGGAGATCGTGCCGATCGAGGATTTTACGGCCGGCCGGAAACAGACCGTGTTCACGATTCCCGACGGGAAAGGGCAGACCCTGTCGGTGCTGATCTGTTTTGAGGACACGATGGCGCGGCTGGCGCGGGAGTTTGTGAACTCCGGGGCCCGGCTGCTGGTGAACATCACCAATGACGCCTGGTTTCAGGACACCAAGGCCCCGTTCATGCACCTGCAGGCCGCGGTTTTTCGCACGGTGGAGAACCGCAGGGCCCTGGTGCGGGCCTCGAACACGGGCGTGAGCTGTTTCATCAGCAAAACAGGCAAGATCTATAAATATCTGGAATCCAACGGGAAGAAGACATTTGTGGACGGCGTGACCGTGGCGGACGTCGGATTTTCAGGAGGAAAGACATTTTATACAAAATCCGGAGATGTTTTTACATATTTCTGTTTTGGAGTTATACTATGGGGTATCATCACCGGAGAACTGAGACGGAAGAAACCGGGTCCCGGAATTAACCGCTAATCCCGCTTCGCGGGACGAGCGAGGCATAGAGCCAACGGCCGTCGTCGTGGCGCTTCAGGATATCGCTCACCAGGGAGAGGATCATGTCCAGAAAGTTCACAAGCCTCAAAGTCATCAGTTACTGTTTGAGCTTGCTTTACGCGACCTCGGCGCTGGTCTACGCCGCCGCGGTCACGGTCCCGGATTTTCGCCTGCACGCGATCGTTCTGTCCCTGGTGTACCTCGCCCTTTTTGTGGTGTCCCTGTCCCTCGCCCAGCTCAACAGCCTGGCGCGCAAGCGCATGGTGGCCATCAATATCGTCGCGGCGTTTTATTCCATCCTTTTGCTGGGCCCGCACGAGGACTTTATCCAGTTGAGTTACATTTTTGTGCACCTGATCGTGGCGGTCTTTTTCAGCCAGCCGACGATCGCGGTGCAGTTCATCCAGGGCATGGCCATGACGCGCAAGAGCATCCTGATCGTGGATGACGATGAGGGGCTGTTGAAGACCGTCCAGCGCATCCTGCTGGTGAACGGGTACAGCGTTTTGACGGCCACCTCGGGAGAGAAAGGGCTCCAGATCGCCAGGCTTCAGCAGCCGGACCTGATCATCCTCGACGTCATTCTTCCCGGCGTGAAGGGACGGGAGGTCTGCGCCCGGCTCAAGGAGCGCCCGGAGACCAAAGGGATCCCGGTGATCTTTTTGACGGCGAAGGATTCTCCGGACGATATCCAGGCGGAGCGCGCGGCCGGCGCGTTGTCGCACCTGACCAAGCCGGTGGACCCGAAGATGCTCCTGGCCGAATTGAGGAAAGTTTTTCAATCGTAAGCCCGCGCTTGAGACGCCCTCCCGTGGTATTTTATCCCGCCTTCCCATAAACGCCCCGGGCTTAGCCCGGGTATGGGAAACCGGCGGGATTCCGCCCCGCAGGGGCGAAAAAGAAAGGAACCTCGGGCTGTCCATCGATTCTTGCTTGGGACGGTGAGCGTGAGTTGAACCCAGGCCCGCGGGGCTCCATGAATAAAAATTTGGAAAAATTGAAACAGATCGGCGGCGCGGTGACCATCCTCGGTTATCTGCAGGCCGCGCTGTATGCCTTGATTGCGGTGTCCTCGTGGGGTACCCTGAGGGCCGTCAGCCTTGAATTGTTTCTGTACCTGGCCCTGCTGGCCGGCGCGATCGGGACCGTCCTGCGCAAGGAATGGGCGCGCCTGCTGTTGATCTTTTTCAGCGCGGCGGCGTTTTTGTATCATGTCGGCGGGATGGCGTGGGAGCGGCAGGGGGACGCGCTGACCGTCGCCTTTCTGGTCTTGTGCCTGGTCGTCTTTGGATTTTATCAGCATCCGCTGGTCCGGGCCCAGTTTGTGGTCCCGAAACCGCGGACCGGCCCGGGGTGGACGATCCTGCTGGTGGATGACGACAAGACCTTTGTGAGGATGGTGAGTTCGGATTTCTTCCGGAGGGGGGTCACGGTCCTCGTCGCGTCGTCGGGCGAGCGGGGGATCGAGATGGCCAGGGCCCAGAAGCCGGACCTCATCGTTCTGGATGTGATCCTTCCCGGGATGAAGGGGCGCGAGGTCTGCCTGTCGCTGAAAGAGGACCCCAAGACCAAGGACATCCCCGTGATCTTTCTCACGGTCAAGGACTCGCCCGACGACATCCACGCCG
Source organism: Candidatus Omnitrophota bacterium (assembly GCA_030688425.1). NCBI lineage: Bacteria > Pseudomonadati > Candidatus Omnitrophota > Candidatus Omnitrophota bacterium. The sequence goes on from JAUYIB010000016.1 coordinate 202,350, forward strand.
AGTTTGAGGCCGGGGCCGTGAGCCACCTGACCAAACCGGTTGATCTGAAAAAACTGTACCTCGAAATCCAAAAAATCCTCGGAGCGTAAGTTGCCAGGGAAAGCGGCCGTTCTCGGACCCGCCGTCCTGTTTTTATCGTCAAGCGCCGCGACATGACATTCAAAGACCGCATAAAAATTTTCAACAGGGGCCTGGCGCGCAACGCCCTGTACGTCTCGTCCTGGCTGATCAACCGGCTGCCGTATCCGCTGTTCAAGGCCATCATGCATTTTTTTATCACCGTGGGATTCCTGTTCACGGTCCGGCAGAAGAGGATCGCGCGGGAGAGCCTGCGGATCGCCTTCGGGAAGGAGAAGTCCCCGGCGGAGATCAATCGGATCGTCCGGATCTGTTTCGAGAATTTCGGGCGCGGGATGGTGGAACTGATCTATTACATGTCCCACCCGGCGATGATCAGGGCCAACGTCCAGATCGACGGCAAGGAAAACCTCGAGGCGGCCCTGCGCCAGGGGCGAGGGGTGGTCGTGGTGAGCGCCCACTTCGGGAATTTTCCGCTGATGCTGCTGCGGCTGGTGCAGGAGGGGTACAAGACCAGCGCCATCATCCGCCCGGCGCGCGACCAGGAGATCGAGAAATATTTCCTCCAGGAAAGGGACCGGCTGGGGCTGAACACGATCTACAGCCACCCCCGCAAGGAATGCGTGGACAATTCCATCCGGGCCTTGCGTAACAACGAGCTGGTGTTCATCCCTCTGGACCAGAATTTCGGCAGCGGTGCCGGGGTGTTTGTGGATTTCTTCGGGCAGCAGGCCGCTACGGCCACGGGCCCGGTCGTTTTTGCGCGCAGGACCGGGGCGGCCCTGGTGCCGATGTTCATTGTGCGCGAAGGGGAGGACCGCCACCGGATCATCATCGAGCCGGCCATGCCGCTGGAGGAAAAGGCGGACGACGAGGCGATGCTCGTCGCCAATGTCGCGAAGATCACAAAAATCATTGAGACGTATGTTCGAAGATATCCGCACGAGTGGGGCTGGATGCACCGGCGCTGGAAGTGCCAGCCGGCCGTCCAGAACGCCGCCGCCGCGTGAAGGGAGCGAGGACCGATGTCGATTGATAAAACCGTGAAGTCGAGCAAGGCGCTTTTGTTTCTGATCGGCGGCTGTTTTGTCATCCTGGGGATCACTTTGACCCTGGTGTGGTGGAACGACGTGGTACTGATTTTCCGCGGCCTGATCGGCATCCTCATCGCCGTGGGGGGCATGCTGGTGCTTTACATGGTCAAGGAATAGCGCCCGTTTCTCTCCGGAAAAGGATTTGCGTCATGGGTTCTTTGATGAAGGAGAAGCGGATCCGCCTTGTGATCTTTGACCTGGACGGCACGCTGATCGACGCGTACCGCGCCGTGAGCGAGAGCGTCAATTTCACGCTGAGGGCGTGCGGGTTTCCGCCGGTCCCGGACCTGACGATCAAGCGCACCGTGGGCTGGGGCGACCGTCATCTGATCGCGTCTTTTGTCGGCGAGGACAACGCGGACAGGACGCTGAAGATTTACCGCCGGCACCACAAGGACGCCCTGAAGCGCGGGTCGCGGCTTTTGCCGGGGGCGTTGCGGCTTTTGAAGGCCTTGAAAAAGCGCGGGTACAAGCTGGCGGTGGCCAGCAACAGGCCCACGCGGTATTCCCACATTGTGATCCGGCACCTGGGGATCCGGGCGTATTTTGATTATGTGCTGTGCGGGGACAGGATCGCGCGGCCCAAGCCGCATCCGGATATCCTGCGCAGGATCCTCCGGCGGTTCGGGGTGAGGCCCGGGCAGGCCGTTTACGTCGGGGACATGGGGATCGACATGCAGGCCGGACGCCGGGCGGGGGTGAGGACGGTGGCCGTGACCACAGGGTCCAGCACCCGGGAGGAATTGGTCCGCCATAAACCCTGGGCCGTGGTCCGCCGCGCGGACGCGGTGGCGGCGGTGCTGGAGAGGCTCCAAAACAAAAATTTTGGTTAATCAAAAGGGAATCCTTTGTTAAAATACTGGCATTCGCAAGAGGAATAGAACTAAGAAAAAACAGCGAAGTTAAGGAAAGGAACCTGTCATGGGAAAACGTTTGAGAAGAGGGAAGTTGAACTGGCGTTCCAAGAAGGCCAACCACGGCAAAAAACCGGCCCGCGGGTAATCTGTCCCTCCGGCGGGGTTTCGTCCGCGCGGAGCATTTTTGGGTTTTCAAGATGAGAGGTGATCGGCAATGAAAAGAACTCCTCGGATTCTGTGTCTTCTGTTTGCGCTGGCGATGGTCCCGGCGCTGTCCGGTTGCGTTTATATGGTGATCGGCGGCGTGGGGGCGCTGGGGGGGTATTATGTCAGCCCGGATACCGTTGAAGGGATATTGACGGATAAACAGCAGGACGATATCTGGGACGCCTCGGTGGATGTCCTGTCCATCATGGGCATCATCACGGAGCGCAGCGAGCCGGGCGGGGTGATCATGGCCAAGGTCCAGGGGGCCAAGGTCACGATCAACATCACCCAGATCAGCCAGTCCTCGGTCAAGATTTCGGTCAAGGCCCGGAGGGCGTTCTTCCCCAAGATCAGGCTGGCGCAGGACATTTACGTCAAGATTGTCGACAACGTCAACCAGTAAATTCCGTCCCAGAAGGGTGTTGACATTTTTGGGCGCGGTGATTAGAATGTGGCATCTTTAAAAGATGCCGCCCCCCATTGTTCTTGAGATCATTGTGCTTTTGAGTTTGAGGAAATGTGTTGCCGAGCGGGTCGCTTCCGGAGGACGAAGGTTGTCCGCATCGGCTCCATTGATCTGACAAATTGGGTTTTTAGAGGAATGTGTTGCCGAGATAGCTCAGTTGGTAGAGCGAAGGCCTGAAAAGCCTTGCGTCCCCAGTTCGATCCTGGGTCTCGGCACTTTTCCTTGTAAGGCGCCTTTAAGCTGGCGCAGCCCCTCGGCTGCGCTCGGGACATCCCTGGGATGGATGTTTTGATTTCAAGTTGCTGTCAGCCCAGCCTTGCGGGCTCAGGGTAAAATCGGCTCTAAGCCGAACGCTTGAGGCCGCAAACGTTTTTTCTGATCAGCCTTCAAGCTGGCGTAGCTCAGTTGGTAGAGCAGCGCATTCGTAATGCGCGGGTCGGGGGTTCAATTCCTCTCGCCAGCTTATTGATTTTTGAAACGCTGTGCCGGATTAAAGAACATCCGACCCGCCCGAGGGGGTTTGGGGGATTGCGGGCAATCCCCCAAGGGAGCCCCAGAGGGGCTGGCCCCTCTGGGGAGCGAACACCGTGAGCGACCGGGTCGGGGGTTCAATTCCTCTCGCCAGCTTTTTTATTTTTCTTGACCCTGGAGGTCCCGGAATTTTAACGGGACCGCACCCGTCCCCTGTCCATGACCAACCGAAACGCCATCCTTCTGATCGTCGGGCTGACCTTCCTGGCCTACTTCAATTCTCTTTTCAACGGATTCATCGGCGACACGCATTTCCTCTACATCGGCAACAGTTTTTATCACGACTCCCGGAACCTTTTCCGCCTGTTGACGCCGGATTTTGTTATGGGGCTCGACCAGGTTCCGGCGGGGGTCCAGGTGGAAGAGCCGTCGGTGTCGGGCTTTGTGTCTTACCGCCCGGTGACGGCCCTCACGTTTTTCCTCGATTACTTCCTCTGGCGCGATTGGGCCTTCGGGCACCATTTGTCCAACGTTCTCTTGCACATTTTTGTCAGCATCCTCGTTTACCGGATTTTCCTTTTCCTCGCGGTCGCCCCGGCTGTGGCGTGCCTGGGCGCTTTGATCTTCAGCCTGCATCCCGTCCAGGCCGAGCTGGTGAACAACGGCGGGTACAGGTCCGACCTGGTCATGACGCTGTTTTATCTGGCCGCTTTCTGGGCCTACGGCCGTCTGAGGCAGGGAGGGGGAAAGAGACAACTCTTTTACGGCGCGGCCTGCTACGCGTTTTTCTTTCTCGGGCTCTTGTCCAAAGAATCCGCTGTCATCCTGCCTGTTATGATCGCGGTTTACGACGCGTTGATGCCCCCCACGGAAGGACCCTGGCGAACGTTTTGGCCCGGGCGTTTTAAACTGTACGCCGGCTTTCTCCTCGTGGTTTTCCTTTACGCCGCGGTTTATTTCCTCGTCTTTCCGGGCCTTTACATGCAGAAGAGCCTCGCGCTCCAGGGCTCTCACGGCCCGGGCACGGCCGTAGAAATTTTTTTCCAATACGCCGCGGCGCTGGTCCTGCCGTTCAAGACCACGATCCTGCCGCCGCTTTACGCTCCCCTGGCCGGGACGGCGGGCCTGCTCGGGGTCCTCTGCGCCGCCGTCGTGGTCGTGGGCGGCACCGCGTTCGCCGCCGGCCGGTTCCGGCGCGACAAACTGCCCCTGTTCGCCTTGTTGTGGTTTCTGTTCAACTACATCCCGGTCTCCAACGTCGTCACCCTGCTGAATCCGTACGCCTACCGGTTCCTGTATCTTCCGTCGATCGGCTTCGCGCTTCTTTCCTCCCTGGCCCTGGAGCGCCTGCTGTCGTTCCTGGCCAGCAAAAGCTCCAACCTGGCGCTGGACCGGCTGGCCGTGTTTGCCGTCCTGGGGATATGCCTCAGCGTCACGTTCTCGCTCAACGGATTTTTCAAGACGGACCGCACCGCCTGCCTGGAAATGATCCGCAATTACCCTGACGCGTCTCGGCCGTACTGGGTCCTTGGCCTTGACCGGTACGAAAAACAGCAATACGAAGACGCCCTCGCCTTTTTCCAGCGGTATATGGAAACGCCCCCGCGCAATCCCTACGTCCCGGACCCCAAAAACAATTTTGCCGTTTATCATCTCATGGCCAGATGTTATGGTAATGATGTCGACAAGGCGCTCCCTCTCCTGGAAACGGCCGTCAGGCTGAATCCGGGCTTCGCCCTGGTGCACGCGGACCTGGCCAGGGTCTATGTTATTAAAAGCGATTTCCCGAAGGCCCTGTCCTATGCCCGCGAAGTGATCCGTTTGGCGCCCCGGCTGGCCATCGGTTACGTCTACGCCGTTCACAGCCTCGTCATGCTCGGGGAAAAAGAGGAGGCCGCCCGCCTGTTCGAGGCCGTCTCGTCGCTGGCCCCGTCCGACGAGAACCTGCCGTATCTCAAGGCACTGCTGAGGAACCATGGGATTTGAAACGCTGAAAAAACCTCCCGTCGCCCTCCTGGGGATCTTCCTTTTGACCTTCGCGGCCTACGCCTTCGCCGTCCAGGGCACGTTTAAGACCATGGACGACGAGGTCTCCATCGTCCGCAACGAGGACATCCGCAGTTTCGCCAACATCGGCAAACTTTTCACCTCCTCGTTCTTCGGCGACAAATCCTACCACCGCCCCATGATCATGGTCAGTTTCATGGCCGAGTACCACCTCTGGGGCCTGAACGCCATGCTCTATTACGTCACCAATATTCTTTTGCACGCCGCCAACGCCGCGCTGGTTTTCGCAATCCTTCGCCTTGTCCTCGGACGGGCCGAAGCCGCGCTGTTCGGCGCCCTGCTGTTTGCCATTCATCCGGTCCAGTGGGAAGCCGTGTCCAACATCCCCGGCCGCTCCAATCTCCTCTGCGGCTTCTTCTATTTAAGCGCGTTCTGGGCCTATCTTTCCGCCGGGCGTCTTTGGTGGAAATACGGGATCGCCCTGGCCCTGTTCACCCTCGGCCTTTTCAGCAAAGAATCCGCCGGTATGCTGCCCGCCCTGATCATCGCTTACGCGTTTTTCTTCCGGTCCGACCGGCGCCCGTTTTTAAAATCGCTCATCCCGGTCCTGCCGTTCATCGCCGTCGAGGCCGCGTACGTGTTTTTCCGCAGGCACCTCGGCATCACCGAAGTGTTCTACTGGGCCTCCATCCCCGGCCTGTTCCTCGGCTTCATGACGTTCCTGCGCGGCGTCATCACCTATTTCCGTCTGTTCCTTCTGCCCGTCGATCTCCAGTTTGACCGTTCCCGGGAAATTTACACAAGCTTCTCGGACCCCGGCCTGTGGCTGACGCTGGCGTTTTTTGCCGCCGGCGCCGTCCTCGTCATCGCCTCCCGCCGGAAACTCGGCCCGGTCGCGCTGTTTCTCGTCTGCTGGTTTTTTATCGACCTTGTCCCCGTGTCGCAGATCTTCGCCTCCATCGGCGTCCAGCCGGGCTACATCTCGGTCGCCGAGCATTTTCTCTATACCCCGACGGTGCCGGCCATGGCCCTGGCCGTGCTCGGGCTTGGCAAACTGCTCCGCCTCAACCGCGAAAAGAAACGCGTCTCGCCCAGGGTCCTCCGCCTGGGGCTCGCCGGCCTGTTCGCGTTCTATTATCTTCTCACCATCCAGCACAACATCTATTCCAGCAACGAAATCGCCATGTTTGAGCGCACCCTGGCCATCACCCCCCTGAACGTCCGCATCCGCAATTCCCTGGCCACGTCCTACGCCCGTCTGGGAAATTACATCGAATCCGAAAAGCACTTCCGCAAAACCCTGGAAGATTTTCCCCTCAACGCCTGGGCCCGCATCGGCCTCGGCAAGGCCCTGTGCGATCAGGGCAAATATTGGGAATGCGTCCTCGAATACGAAAAGGTCCAGGACCCCGGCAAATTCCAGGAGCTTCTCGACGATAACGTCCACCTCACCTACGGCATCCTCCTGCGCGAACAGCAGAAAAAACTCCAGGCCGACCCCCTGAACTCCCAGCTGCACTACGGGCTCGGCATCGTGTATTCCAAGACTGGCGATTTTCCCGGGGCCATGGCCGAGTTCGAAGAAACGGTCCGGCTCCGGCCCGATTTCCGCGAAGGGCTTTTCAACCTGGGTTCCGTCTATGAAGCCGCCGGCCGCCTGGCCGAAGCCGCCGCGGTGTACGAGCGCATGCTCGCGCTGGGCGCCCCCGACGACGAACTCACCCGCCACGCGTATCTCCACCTGGCGGAGATTTACGGAAAACTCGGTGATAACGATAATGCCGCCCGCTACCAGGGGCTGGCCGGCGGCCTGGTGCCGTAACACATTCTGCCTATGCTCCGTCTATTCACACACGCCAACAACAAAAATTTCGTCCGGCTCTGGTTCGCCCAGCTGATCGCCCAGTTCGGCGACCGCATCCACCAGATGGCCCTGGTGGGGCTGATCGCCCACCGGTCCCCCAACTCCGCCGTCGATCTTGCCAAGATCCTCGCCTTCACCATCCTGCCGGTTTTCGTGATCCAGCCGTTCGCCGGCGTTTTCGTGGACCGCTGGGACCGCCGCAAGACGCTCTTTCTCTGCGACATCCTGCGGGGACTGCTGGTCCTGACCATCCCGTTTGTGTTCCTCAACAAAGATTCCATGGTCCCGATCTACTGCGTCGTGTTCCTGATCTTCAGCCTGAGCCGCCTGTATGTCCCGGCCAAGATGTCCATCCTGCCGGACATCGTGGATGAAGAACACCTGCTCATGGCCAATTCCCTGATGACCACCACCGGCATGATCGCCTTCGCCCTCGGCGCCTCCATCGGCGGCTTCATCGTCGAGGCCTGGGGGGCCAGGAACGGCTTCATCATCAACTCGGCCACGTTTTTCATCTCCGCGATGCTGGTGTTCTCCATCGACATGAAATTCCGCCTCAAGCTCGACAAGGAAAAACTCCTCAAAACCAGCCATGAGATGCTGGACGCCATCCAGAAGTCGTTTTTCCAGGAGATGAAAGAGGGGTTCCTCTACATCGTCAGGCACAAAGAGATCCGCTTCATCATCAACATGCTCTTTATCCTCCTGGCGGCCGCGGGCGCGATCCAGGTCGTGGGCATCGTCTTCATCCAGCAATCCTTCGACTCCATCACCAGGGACCTCGGCGTCATGGCCGTTGTTCTGGGCGGCGGTCTCTTCACCGGGGCATTGATCTACGGAAAATTCGGCAAAAAAATCGCCTGGTACAAGACGATCTTCCTCTGCCTGCTTCTGGGCGGCGCCATGCTCATCGTCTTCGCCTACAACGTCCATGCCAAGGCCGATTTTCTCATGGCCTGCCTGCTGGCCTACGGCTTCGGCATGATCGTCGGCCCGATCTTCCTCGCCGCCAACACCGTGGCCATGCACGTCGCCGAAGAAAAGATGAGAGGGAAGGTATTCAGTTTCCTGGAGATCGTGATCCATCTGGCCTATCTGCTGGCCATGATGGTCAGCTCGTTCCTGGCCGACCGCATCGAACGGTTCTGGATCCTGATGGCCGTGGGCGTGATCTTCGCTGTCGTTGGGGTCGTAGGCATGATCCGCTACCACAAAGGCAGAGGCCTTGCCATCGGGCCGGGGTGATGGCATAATTGATGAGGCCATAACTTGCGGAGCCGTAGGCGAACGCAAGTTAAAGGCCGAATCAACCCCAGCCGCCTGCCCTGCGAAGCGGTAGGGCAGCTGGGGTTAATGAGTGGCCCGTAGCCCTGACTTGCGTCAGCAAATCAGGCGGGTCCTGAGGTTGAGTAGACCCAGCAGCCGTCTGCCCTGCGAAGCGTCAAGGGCAGCTGGGGTCATGAATCAACGAAACAACGCACCAGAAAAACGCTCTCTCATAAAAAGCTTCAGCATCTCAGCCACGGAGAATACCATGAAATTTGCTGTGCTCATTTCCGGGAACGGGTCCAACCTGCAGGCCATCATCGACGCGGTCAAGCGCGGCGAGATCAAAGCCGAGCTCGGGCTCGTGGTGTCCAGCAACCATAACGCTTACGGCCTGAAACGGGCGGAAGCCGCCGGCATCAAGACCAAGGTCTTCAGCGCCAAGGATTACACCAACCGCCAGAGCGTCGACCGCGACATGATCATCTGCCTCAAGGAAGAGGGCATCGACTTCATCGTCCTCGCCGGCTACATGAGGCTCCTCACTCCGTACTTCATCAAACATTACCCGCAAAAGATCCTCAACGTCCATCCGTCGCTTTTACCGTCCTTCAAAGGGATCGTCGGCATCAAAGACGCCTTCACCTACGGGGTCAAGATCACGGGAGTCACCATCCATTACGTCGACGACAAAATGGACCACGGCCCCATCATCGCCCAGGAGACGGTGCGGGTCGCGGAAGACGACACCCTGGAAACCCTCACCGAGAAGGTCCACAGGACCGAGCACCGCGTCTATCCCAAGGCCATCGCCCTGTTCGTCGAGAACCGGCTCAAGATCAAGGGCCGCAAGGTCAAGACCCTCGACAAACCCGCCCCCGTGGAGGAAGCCGCCCCGCCGGCCCCCGCCGCAGACACCGCCCCGCCGGCCGAGAAGACTTAATTGTAAAAGTTTATTCTTTTTAAAGGCCTGGGCAGCAGCCCCGTGCTCAAACAGCGATCCCGCTTTTTTCTTTTATAAACACCATGGAAAAGCGGTCTCGAACTGCGCGCGGGGCTACTGCCCAGGCCTTTCCAAGTTGACTATTTCACAAGAAAGCAAAGGCAAGCAATTCCCGGGCGAGTTCCCTGCCTGCCGGCAGGCGCAGTCACCGACTTTCCGATACCGTTTATTGTGGGAAAAGTCGGGGACGAGGACTGTTTGAGCGAAGAATGCTTGCCTTTGCTCTGGATTGTCTGTTGATTACTCCTTGAACGTCGCGAGCTGGGCTTTTGTGATGATGACATCCCGCCCGGTGTTCATGTCGGTGAGCTTCACAGAATCGAAGTCTTCGAATTGGTAGGGGGCGACGCTGGCGCTGACGGCCTTGAGGATGAGCTCCTCAAAGTCGGCGTCCGCCGAAGGGGGAAAATCGCTCTGCGTGAACTTGAAATTGATCCTCTGCTTGATCTGCCTTGAAAGAAAATCCCGCCAGTCCACCGCCGTCCAGTCCAGGTGCCGCCCCAGCCGGTCGTCCACCACCGCCGCGTTGCCGTAAACCTCTGACAAAAACCGCATCGTGAACTCTTCCTGCGCCAGGGGCACCGTCGGCGAAAAGGCGTTTTTCAGGTCGGTGAAGTTCGTGATGTTTTTCATCTCCATCCCGTTCTTCATGTCGGCAAACACGATCACAAAAAAGTCCGGCGCCTTGTCCGGCTTCACGTAGGCGTTCACCAGGTCGTTGTGCGTCCCGTCCTTGCGCTTGTCCTTGAATTCCAGATCCCCCGGGATCTCCCCCACGTCCCCGTACGCCCGCACCACCGCTGACAATAGGTTCTGCTGTTTCTGCTGCCAGTGCTCGGGGTAAGCGAACTGGTATCCGGGGTCCTGGGCGTACTGCTTGGCGTTGGCGATGTCAAAGCGCACATGGATGGTCCGCATGTCGAATTTCACGTCCAGGAAACGCAGGGAGGGCTTCTCCTTGGCCTGGTCCGACGACTTCGGACCGTCCGGGCTGGGCTTGAGCGTTAACAATTCCTCGTCCATCGGGAAATAGATCCACACCGTGTTGCCCACGGTGCGCGTCAGGGGGGAATACTTGAACTCGTCGCGGCAGATCTTGCTGAACTTGGATTGCGCTTCCGTGATGGTCACCACCGGCGGGGGAGAGGGGATGTCACAGCCGCCCCATGCCAAAACAAGAAAGAGGAGGCCTGCGGCTTGAAGGGGATTGCGGTTCGGCATCAGACCGACAGCGGCGAGCGCCGTGAGATGGGTTTGACGTTGAACTTGTCGAAGATCGCCTGGATCTCGTCGTATTCGAGCTCTTCCTTCTTGAGGAGCTCCTGCGAGAAGAATTCGAACAGGTCGTTGTTCTGCTTGAGGGTTTCCGTAACTTCGGCGAGGCAGGTCTGCAGGATGTCCTGCACGTCCGCGTCCAGGGTTTCGCGAGTTTTGTTCGAAGCCAGGGTCGTGTTGTACCAGTAATCGCCGATGAGTCCTGATTTGCCCATGCCGTAACTCCAGACCATGGCCTGGGCGATCTCCAGCGCGGTGTCGAAGTCCGCTCCCGGCCCGCCGCCCACGCCGCTGGACGTGGACCCGAATTTGATCCGCTCCGCCGCGTAGCTGGCCAATGCGATCTTGATTTGCGCCAGGAAATATTCCTTGTTGTAAGAGTAGGATTCCTCGCCCGGCCGGTGGAACACAAAGCCCAGCGCGCCACGCCGGGGAACGATGGTCGCCTTGATGACGTCGTCCTTGGGATGGATCAGGTAGGCCAGGATCGCGTGCCCGGCCTCATGATACGCCGTCCATTCCTTGTCCTCCTCGGTCATGATGATGTTGGATTTCTCGCCGAAGGTCACGCGGTCATACGCCTCGGACAGGTCCTTGGTGGCGATGGTCTGCCGGTGCTCGCGCAGGGCGATCAGCCCGGCCTCGCGCACCATGCTGTCAATGTCGGAAGGGGAGAACCAGAGGGTCTTTCTTGCCAGGATGTCGGTGTTGATGGAGCCGTCGGTTTTGATGCGGTGCAGGTAAAAATCGAAAAGCTCTTTGCGCTCTTTGAGGTTGGGGCGGTTCACGTAGATCTTGCGGTCGAACCGTCCGGCCCGCATCAGGGCCGCGTCGAGTTGGTATTCCGGGACGTTGGTCGCGGCTAGAACAACAATGTTGTTTTCCTTCTGCCGCAGGCCGTCCATCTCGGTCAGGAACTGGTTGATGGTCGCGTTGTGACCTTCCCCGGCCCCGTCGGACCCGCTGGACACGCGCGTCCGGGCAAACGAATCGATTTCATCGATGAAGATGATGCACCCGCCCTCCATGCTGGCCAGCGCGCGGGCCTGCTTGAACAGGGATTTCATCTGCATCGCGCCCTGCCCGACCAGGATGCCCACGAACTCGCTTCCCACCGCCGAGATCAGCGGCAGTTCGCATTCCGTGGCAATGGCCTTGGCCAGGTAGGTTTTTCCGCAGCCCGGCGGGCCGATCATGATGGTCCCCTTGATGACCTTGCCGCCGATCGCCTTGATGAGGTGCCGGTCCTTGAGAAGCTTCACCAGTTCCCACGCTTCCTTCTTGGCCGACTCCATGCCGATGACTTCGTCCCATTTCACGTTGGCGCTGGCCTTGCTCATCTTTTCCGCGCCGAGCTTGCCGAAAAGCCCACCCTGCATCAGCGCGTACTGCATCCCGAAATAGAAGGGGATGGAGAAAAGGTGGATCAAGAGGAACATGGCCATCATCAGGCCGAATTGCGCCGAGAGCTGCTTGCGGACGAAACCTTCCGAGGCGAAATAGTTGGAGGTGCCGGTCGCGATGAAATACCCGCAGGCCGTGAAAACCGCGGCAAAGAGGATAAAAATGAGGATACGGAGCCAATACAACCGGAAGAAGATGACGAGTTTTTTCATGGGTGGAAGAAGGAAGTTGTTAAATGACGGTTACGATGTATGACCGGCTTCCCTAATAAATATAACAGAACGTTGGGGTCGCCAGTATCACAACGTCCGTTTTCTATCGGGTTTTGTTCTCTTGGTTGTCCGGACGTCTTACTGACTTCCCTTGAATATAACAGAACGCTGAGGTCGTCAGTATCACGACGTCCGTTTTCTGTTGAGTTTTGTTTTGTGAATTGTACGGACGTCTATAAAATTATCACAACCACCGGGATTAGTATATCACAAAATTGAAAATGTCCATCCCCGCCCGGTCCCAACCCCCGGGGTTGGCAAAGGTAACCAAGAGAAGCGGTTACCAACCCCGGGGGGTGGATGTGGCTCCCCCCTTCACGAACCGCTTGACTTTAAAAACAAACTGTGATAATTTGTCCCTATTCTTAGAACCACCTGAGCTTTGCCACCATAGGCCCCGTGGATGACCCGGGGCGTTTTTACTGAATCTCTTAGAGAAAGGCAGTGCATCATGTCCAAAATCAAACAGGTCAAGGCCCGTCAGATCCTCGACTCCCGCGGTAACCCCACCGTAGAGGTGGATGTTGTCCTCGAGTCCGGCGTTCTGGGCCGCGCCGCTGTCCCGTCAGGCGCCTCCACAGGCGAGCACGAAGCCATCGAGCTGCGCGACGGCGACAAGTCCAAGTATATGGGCAAAGGCGTTCTCAAGGCCGTCAATAACGTCAACACCACCATCGCCAAGGCCGTCATTGGCCATGAAGCCGACTTCCGCGCCATTGACAAGATCTCCATCGCCCTGGACGGCACCGAAAATAAGGGCAAACTCGGCGCCAACGCGATCCTGGGCGTGTCCCTGGCCGTGGCCAAAGCCGCCGCCATCGAAGAGAAAAAGCCGCTTTACTTTTATCTGGGCGGCAAAGACGCCAATATCCTCCCGGTCCCGCTCATGAACATCCTGAACGGCGGCGCGCACGCCGACAACAACGTCGACTTCCAGGAGTTCATGGTCGCGCCCGTCGGCGCGGTCGATTTCCCGGAAGCGCTGCGCATGGGCGTCGAGATCTTCCACGCCCTCAAGAAGGTGCTGAGCGAGCAGGGGAAGAGCACGGCCGTCGGCGACGAGGGCGGCTTCGCCCCCGACCTCGCGACCA